>NZ_BBMY01000009.1 GCF_000759775.1 Escherichia albertii NBRC 107761 = DSM 17582 | reverse complement strand
CCTGTGAATTTTATCGATTTATTTATAAATAAATATTGCGTAGTGGTATTTCCTTTTTCCCTTTATCATATTCACACTCTTATTCATCTATTTATAAGGCAATTAAATGAAAAGGAATTTATTATCTTCGGCTATTATTGTCGCCGTAATGGCCCTCAGTGTCACTGGATGTGATGATAAAAAAGCTGAAACAGAAAGCTCTCCGTCCGCCAATAATCAACCCGCCGCTCCCACAACTGAATCAAAACCGACTGAAAAACCGGCAGCAAAAACTGAGGCTAAATCGGAGGCGTCTGCGCAACCTGTGGTCGATGAGCAAGCTGTGTATGATGAGAAGATGGCTGTCTACATCAAATGTTTCAATGAATTACAGCTTCCTGTACAACGTAGCCTGTCGCGTTACGCTGATTGGTTAAAAGATTTTAAACAGGGGCCGACAGGTAAAGAGAGCATTGTTTATGGGATCTATAGTATCAGTGAAATAAGCCTTACTGGCTGTGAAAAAGGGATGAAGCGTGTTGCGGCATTAACACCGGCGCTTGAACCTATTGATGGTGTTGCGTTGGACTATATTAATGCTGCTGTAGCGTTGGGTAATACCATTAATGAAATGGATAAATATTACACTCAGGAAAATTATAAAGACGACGCGTTTGCTAAAGGGAAAATTCTTCACCAGACGTTGTTGAAGAATATCGAAGCCTTCCAGCCAGTTGCGGAGTCTTATCGTACGGCTATTGAAGAAATTAATGATCGGCGCCAGCTTGCTGAACTGAAAAATATTGAGCAACGAGAAGGGAAGAATTTCCACTACTATTCACTGGCTGTCATGATTTCAGCTAAAAAAATTAATGGGTTAATTTCACAAGAAAAGTTTGATACGGAAATGGCAATGAAGAAAGTTGCCGAACTGGAAACATTGGTCGCGCAGGTCAAGGAAGCAGATAAAGGCGGCATGAATTTTCCTTTTATTAACTCGGCAGGCGAATATCAACTTGCGGCTAAGAAATATGTTCGCCGCGTCAGAGATAACGTCCCGTATTCTGAAGGGGATAAAGAGCTGCTTCAGGATCCTGGCTCAAGTTGGATGGTAGAAGCCTCTTACCCGGCGGCATTAAACGAATACAATGAAATGGTCGGCGATTATAACCGTCTGCGATAAGAGTTTGTTTTTTGGATTAGCGTTGTAATGTCGGATGCGACGCATCCGATAATATTCCCTCACTGGCGGAGTGACGCTATTCCGTTAGTCTCATGACATTAAGTAGATGATTTGGCGCATATCTCAGGCATTTCCCTGCAAAACCATATCCTTATGAAAAGTGCGGCATTGATAATCATTTTCAATATCATTTAATTAACTATAATGAACCAACTGCTTACGCGGCATTAACAATCGGCCGCCCGACAATACTGGAGATGAAAATGAGCTATACCCTGCCATCCCTGCCGTATGCTTACGATGCCCTGGAACCGCACTTCGATAAGCAGACCATGGAAATCCATCACACCAAACATCATCAGGCCTACGTCAACAACGCCAACGCGGCGCTGGAAAGTCTGCCAGAGTTCGCCAATCTGTCGGTTGAAGAGTTGATTACCAAACTGGAACAGCTGCCAGCAGACAAGAAAACCGTGCTGCGCAATAACGCGGGCGGTCACGCTAACCATAGCCTGTTCTGGAAAGGTCTGAAAAAAGGCACCACTCTGCAGGGTGATCTGAAAGCGGCTATCGAACGTGATTTCGGTTCCGTCGATAATTTCAAAGCAGAATTTGAAAAAGCGGCGGCTTCCCGCTTTGGTTCCGGCTGGGCATGGCTGGTGCAAAAAGGCGATAAACTGGCGGTAGTTTCTACTGCTAACCAGGACTCCCCGCTGATGGGTGAAGCCATTTCTGGCGCTTCCGGCTTCCCGATTCTGGGGCTGGACGTTTGGGAACACGCTTACTACCTGAAATTCCAGAACCGTCGCCCGGACTACATCAAAGAGTTCTGGAACGTGGTGAACTGGGATGAAGCTGCGGCACGTTTCGCGGCGAAAAAATAAGGTTGCATAAACGCCTGTGAGAAGCGAGTCTGATGGCTCGCTTTTTTGTATCTGCGAAGGAGAAAACAGATGCATTATCCCGTTGATGTATACACAGGCAAAATTCAGGATTATCCGCAAAGTCGCCCCAGCGCGATTGCGAAAATCCAGGTCGATGGCGAACTGGTGCTGACGGAACTGGGCCTGGAAGGCGATGAGCAGGCAGAGAAAAAAATCCACGGCGGGCCAGACAGGGCGCTGTGTCACTATCCTCGTGAACATTATCTTTATTGGGCGCGGGAATTCCCGGAGCAGGCGGATCTGTTTGTGGCTCCAGCCTTTGGGGAAAACTTGTCAACCGAAGGCCTGACCGAGAGTAATGTCTATATTGGTGATATTTTTCGCTGGGGAGAGGTGCTGATTCAGGTCACCCAGCCGCGTTCGCCATGTTTTAAACTCAATTATCATTTCGGTATTAGCGATATGGTGCAGTTGATGCAGAATGCCGGGAAAATTGGCTGGCTGTATAGTGTGATAGCGCCAGGAAAGGTGTCTGCCGATGCGCCGCTGGAGCTGGTCTCGCGTGTCAGTGATGTCACCGTGCAGGAGGCTGCCGCCATCGCATGGCATATGCCGTTTGATGACGATCAATATCACCGTTTACTGTCTGCCGCCGGGCTATCGAAAAGCTGGACGCGAACGATGCAGAACCGTCGTCTTAGCGGCCGGATCGAAGATAATTCGCGGCGTTTGTGGGGAAAATAACCCCCGAAGAGTAGGCCTGATAAGACGCGACCAGCGTCGTGTCAGGCTCCATGCTCAAACGTCGGATGCGGCGTAAACGCCTTATCCGGCCTACAAAATCAATAAATTCCGCAGGTTTTGTAGGCCTGATAAGCGTAGTGCATCAGGCATTTTTTACCTGAAGGTTGACGTTATGACCGTTTATACAGCGGCAACCAAATCACCAGCCGTAAACCGCCCAGCGGGCTATCGTCGGCTTTCACCCAACCACGGTGCTGCTGAATGGCGGTTTCAACAATCGCCAGACCCAGGCCCGTACCGCCAGATTCGCGATCGCGCGCTTCGTCAGTACGATAGAATGGACGGAAAATCTGCTCGCGATCTGCCGGGCTAACGCCCGGGCCATCGTCATCCACCGTAATGGTGATACCGTCTTTATCTACCGCGAAGCCCACTTCAATCTTCGTATGAGAATAACGCAGCGCGTTGCGAACGATGTTTTCCAGCGCACTTTCCAGAGCATTCGGGTTACCGTACAGCGGCCATGGCCCTGGCGGGAAATTAACCGTAAACGATTTGCCCATTTGTTCTGCCTCGAACGCCGCATTATCCAGCACTTCACTCCATAACTGGTTGGCTTTGATGGTCTCGCTCACCAGCGCGTTCTTTTGCTGATTACGTGACATCACCAACAGGTCGTTGATCATGCTATCCAGCCGTTGGGCTTCGGTTTCAATACGTTCCAGTTCCTTGCTTTCGCCGCTACGACGACGCAGTAATGCCGTACCCAGTTGCAGGCGCGTCAACGGCGTGCGTAGTTCGTGAGAAATGTCAGAGAGCAAGCGCTGCTGGGAGGTCATCATGCGCTCCAGTGCGGTGACCATCTGGTTAAAACTGGCGCCTGCGGCAAGGAATTCTTGCGGCCCTGCTTCCAGTTCCGGGTGCTGGCGTAAGTTCCCCTGGGCGACCTCATCGGCAGCGTTTTTCAGCTTACGCGCCGGTTTCGCCAAACTCCAGGCCAACCACAACAGCAGCGGTGAACTGACCAACATGGTGACAATAAGCAGTAATAGAGGACGGTCGAACAGTAAGTTAATAAAATCGGATTGAGAACTGCTGGCCGGGCGGATCAGATAGAGTTGGTAATTATCTTCGCCGTCGCGCACGGAGAATGGCCCGACAAGTTCCACGCGACCATACTTTTTCTTCTGCGGGTGATCGGCGTTATCTGCCTGACCAATAAAGTTGCGAATGATCTGCATTTCGTTGCGTTCAGCACCGATCACGCGCCCTTCGGTGGTTACCAGTAATAAACGCTGGCCCGGAGGCGCCCACTTATCAATGGCACGGAACAGGCGACGCCACCACATTAAATCGTTGGGCGGATCGTTCGCCAGCTCTGCTTCGACATGCTGCTCAATCATCAGCCCCTGACGCTGCTCGCTATCCAGAAGCTCGGTCATCTGGCGTGAATCGAGCTTAGGTAACATCAAGACCAACATCAACACCAGCGCCAGCGTCAGCCAGAAGATGGCGAAGATACGCGCAGTTAAGCTGCCTATCATGAAGCGGAGACCATCAGATAGCCGCGACCACGCAACGTTTTAAACCACGGATGACCGTCTTTACGATCTGGCAATTTACGACGCAGGTTGGAGATATGCATATCGATAGCGCGGTCGAAAGGCGTCAGGCGTTTGCCCAGCACTTCCTGGCTTAAATGTTCGCGTGAAACGACCTGACCCAGATGCTGCGCCAGTAAATAGAGCAGGGTAAATTCGGTGCCGGTTAACTCCAGCGTTTGCCCGTCGAAGCTGGCTTCCTGACGCCCCGGATTCAGTACTAACGCATCGACTTCCAGCGTCGGAGAACCGTTGTCGTTGTTTTGCTGTTGTTGCTCGCTCCAGTGCGAACGGCGCAGAATCGCGCGAATACGGGCGACCAGCTCACGGTCATTAAATGGTTTTGGAAGATAGTCATCTGCGCCCAGCTCAAGGCCGAGAACGCGATCAAGTTCACTACCGCGCGCCGTCAACATAATGACAGGCGTCTGGTGTGTCTGGCGAAGTGTTTTTAGCGTATCGATGCCATTTTTTTTCGGCATCATTACATCAAGCAAAAGTAAATCAATGCTGTCGTCCAGAAGCTCAAGCGCCTGTTCCCCGTCGTGGGCAACAATCACGTTGAAGCCTTCCATTTCGAGCAGCTCCTTTAACAGGGAAGTCAGCTCTCGGTCATCATCAACTAACAGGATTTTATTCATTGTTTAAATACCTCCGAGGCAGAAATTACGTCATCAGACGTCGCTGATCCATGACTTTACGTTGTTTTACACCCCCTGACGCATGTTTGCAGCCTGAATCGTAAACTCTCTATCGTTGAATCGCGACAGAAAGATTTTGGGAGCAAATGATGCGCATAGTTACCGCTGCCGTCATGGCCTCAACGCTGGCAGTCAGTTCATTAAGCCACGCTGCTGAAGTCGGTTCAGGCGATAACTGGCATCCGGGCGAAGAACTTGCGCAGCGCAGTACGCAGAGCCATATGTTCGACGGCATAAGTTTAACCGAACATCAGCGTCAGCAGATGCGAGATCTTATGCAGCAGGCCCGACATGAACAGCCTCCTGTTAATGTTAGCGAAATGGAGACAATGCATCGCCTTGTCACTGCAGAAAATTTTGATGAAAACGCTGTGCGCGCTCAGGCAGAAAAAATGGCGAAAGAGCAGATCGCTCGTCAGGTTGAAATGGCTAAAGTCCGCAACCAAATGTATCGCCTGCTAACGCCAGAGCAGCAAGCGGTTTTAAATGAGAAACATCAACAACGAATGGAACAGTTGCGCGACGTGACGCAATGGCAAAAAAGTTCATCGTTGAAGCTATTGAGTAGTAGCAACTCACGTTCCCAGTAGTAAACCCTGTTTTCCTTGCCATAGACACCATCCCTGTCTTCCCCCACATGATGTGGGGGTTTTTTTTATCCTTAATTTGCCTGTTGCTTAATGCATTGCAGATGATTTGCATCCGTTATACTACCGTCAGTTGATAGCGGGAGTATTTATGAATCAATCTTATGGACGGCTGGTCAGTCGGGCGGCAGTTGCTGCGACGGCGATGGCTTCGCTGCTATTGCTGATTAAAATTTTTGCATGGTGGTATACCGGTTCGGTGAGTATTCTTGCCGCGTTGGTCGATTCGTTAGTTGATATCGGCGCGTCGCTGACGAATTTGCTGGTGGTGCGATATTCGCTGCAGCCTGCCGACGACAATCACTCGTTTGGCCACGGTAAAGCTGAGTCCCTCGCGGCGCTGGCGCAAAGTATGTTTATCTCCGGTTCGGCGCTGTTTTTGTTTTTGACCGGCATTCAGCACTTGGTTTCTCCAACGCCGATGACGGATCCTGGGGTTGGGGTTATCGTGACTATCGTGGCGTTAATCTGCACGATCATACTTGTCTCGTTTCAGCGTTGGGTCGTGCGCAGGACGCAAAGTCAGGCTGTGCGGGCAGATATGCTACATTATCAGTCTGATGTTATGATGAACGGCGCGATTTTGCTGGCGCTGGGTTTGTCCTGGTATGGCTGGCATCGTGCTGATGCCTTGTTTGCTTTGGGAATCGGCATCTATATTTTATATAGCGCGTTACGCATGGGGTATGAGGCGATACAGTCATTGCTGGATCGCGCGCTGCCCGATGAGGAGCGACAGGAAATTTTTGATATCGTGACTTCCTGGCCGGGAGTTAGCGGTGCTCACGATCTTCGCACGCGGCAGTCAGGGCCGACTCGCTTTATTCAGATTCATTTGGAAATGGAAGACTCTCTGCCTTTGGTTCAGGCACATATGGTGGCGGATCAGGTAGAGCAGGCTATTTTACGGCGTTTTCCGGGATCGGATGTGATTATCCATCAGGATCCTTGCTCCGTCGTACCCAGGGAGAGTAAAAAGTCTACGCTTTCATGATCGGTATAAAAAGAGAGCCAGACTCGCATTTTGTGTATAAAATACCGCCATTTGGCCTGACCTGAATCAATTCAGCAGGAAGTGATTGTTATACTATTTGTACATTCGTTGGATCACTTCGATGTGCAAGAAGACTTCCGGCAACAGATTTCATTTTGCATTCCAAAGTTCAGAGGTAGTCATGATTAAGAAAATCGGTGTGTTGACAAGCGGCGGTGATGCGCCAGGCATGAACGCCGCAATTCGCGGGGTTGTTCGTTCTGCGCTGACAGAAGGTCTGGAAGTTATGGGCATTTATGACGGCTATCTGGGTCTGTATGAAGACCGCATGGTACAGCTAGACCGTTATAGCGTGTCTGACATGATCAACCGTGGCGGTACGTTCCTCGGTTCTGCACGCTTCCCGGAATTCCGCGACGAGAACATCCGCGCCGTGGCTATCGAAAACCTGAAAAAACGTGGAATTGATGCACTGGTCGTTATTGGTGGTGATGGTTCCTATATGGGGGCAATGCGTCTGACAGAAATGGGCTTCCCGTGCATCGGTCTGCCGGGCACCATCGATAACGATATCAAAGGCACTGACTACACCATCGGTTTCTTCACTGCGCTGAGCACTGTTGTAGAAGCTATCGACCGTTTGCGTGATACCTCTTCTTCTCACCAGCGTATTTCCGTGGTGGAAGTGATGGGGCGTTACTGTGGCGATCTGACGCTGGCTGCGGCTATTGCTGGTGGTTGTGAATTCGTTGTGGTTCCAGAAGTTGAATTCAGCCGTGACGACCTGGTAAATGAAATCAAAGCGGGTATCGCGAAAGGTAAAAAACACGCGATTGTGGCGATTACCGAACACATGTGCGATGTCGACGAACTGGCGCACTTTATCGAAAAAGAAACTGGTCGTGAAACTCGTGCAACTGTACTGGGCCACATTCAGCGCGGCGGTTCCCCGGTACCTTATGACCGTATTCTGGCTTCCCGTATGGGCGCTTATGCGATTGAGCTACTGCTGGCTGGTTATGGCGGTCGCTGCGTAGGTATCCAGAACGAGCAACTGGTTCACCATGACATCATTGACGCTATCGAAAACATGAAGCGTCCGTTCAAAGGCGACTGGCTGGACTGCGCGAAAAAACTGTATTAATGGTTTCGGAAAAAGGCAGATTTCTTTAGCCTGAAACCGATGGCAGAAGCAAAAATGCCTGATGCACTTCGCTTATCAGGCCTACATGAATTCTGCAATTTATTGAATTTGCAAGATTTTGTAGGCCTGATAAGGCGTTGACGCCGCATCCGGCATGGACAAAGCGCATTTTGTCAGCAATATGAGGCGGATTTCTTCCGCCTTTTTAACCCCCCCGATATATACCTACAAGTTATAGCCAATCTTTTTTTATTCTTTAATGTTTTATGCCCTTTCTGGCACGCTTTGATCATCACAACACAACATAAGAGAGCCGGGCGATGAACACGTGGGGCGTAGGGTTAACATTTTTGCTGGCAGCGACCAGCGTTATGGCAAAGGATATTCAGCTTCTTAACGTTTCGTATGATCCAACACGCGAGTTGTATGAGCAGTACAACAAAGCGTTCAGCGCCCACTGGAAACAGCAAACTGGCGATAACGTGGTAATTCGCCAGTCGCACGGTGGTTCAGGTAAGCAAGCGACGTCGGTAATTAATGGTATCGACGCAGATGTCGTTACGCTGGCGCTGGCTTATGACGTGGATGCTATTGCAGAACGTGGTCGTATTGATAAAAACTGGATCAAGAGCCTGCCAGATAACTCTGCGCCATACACTTCCACCATTGTATTTCTGGTGCGCAAGGGCAATCCGAAGCAAATTCACGACTGGAACGATTTGGTTAAATCGGGTGTTTCAGTGATTACGCCAAACCCAAAAAGCTCTGGCGGCGCTCGCTGGAACTATCTGGCTGCCTGGGGATACGCGCTGCATCACAATAATAACGATCAGGCAAAAGCGCAGGATTTCGTGCAGTCACTGTATAGAAACGTTGAAGTGCTGGACTCCGGCGCGCGCGGTTCCACGAATACTTTTGTCGAGCGCGGTATTGGCGATGTGCTGATTGCCTGGGAAAACGAAGCACTGTTGGCGGCGAATGAGCTGGGGAAAGATAAATTCGAAATCGTTACGCCGAGTGAGTCTATTCTCGCAGAACCAACCGTGTCGGTGGTTGATAAAGTGGTAGAGAAAAAAGGGACTAAAGAGGTGGCGGAAGCCTATCTGAAGTATCTCTACTCACCAGAGGGTCAGGAGATTGCGGCCCAAAACCATTATCGCCCGCGCGATCCTGACGTGGCAAAAAAGTACGAAAATGCGTTTCCGAAGCTGAAGTTATTCACCATTGATGAAGAGTTTGGCGGTTGGGCGAAAGCGCAAAAAGCGCATTTCTCTAATGGCGGTACGTTTGACCAAATCAGCAAACGCTAATCTCCTGGATAATCACCACACCCGATCGTATTGCACGATCGGGTTTTTTATTTGTCGCGATTTTGCGTTACCCTTGCATCTCTTTGAGGTACAGGGAAAAAAAGATGAAAAAAGCGGGTCTTCTTTTTTTGGTGATGATGGTTATTGCCGTTGTAGCTGCGGGTATCGGCTACTGGAAATTGACCGGCGAAGAGTCGGACACGTTACGTAAGATTGTTCTTGAGCAATGTCTGCCCAACCAGCAGGAAAACCAAAATCCGTCGCCATGTGCGGAAGTCAAACCCAACGCCGGATACGTGGTTTTTAAAGATCGTAATGGCCCACTGCAATATTTGCTGATGCCAACGTACCGTATTAACGGTACTGAAAGTCCATTGTTAACCGATCCGTCGACACCTAATTTTTTCTGGTTAGCCTGGCAGGCGCGTGATTTTATGAGTAAAGAATACGGTCAGCCTGTTCCCGATCGCGCGGTATCTCTGGCGATAAACTCCCGAACCGGGCGTACGCAAAACCATTTCCATATTCATATTTCTTGTATTCGTCCTGATGTGCGCGAACAACTGGACAATAATCTGGCGAATATCAGCAGCCGCTGGTTGCCGCTGCCTGGTGGTTTGCGTGGGCATGAATACCTGGCGCGTCGGGTAACTGAAAGCGAACTGGTACAACGCAGTCCGTTTATGATGCTGGCGGAAGAAGTGCCTGAAGCGCGGGAGCATATGGGAAGCTACGCGCTGGCGATGGTGCGGCAAAGTGATAACTCGTTTGTATTGCTGGCGACACAACGTAATTTGCTGATGTTGAATCGTGCTTCAGCCGAGGAAATTCAGGATCATCAGTGTGAGATTTTGCAGTAATTCTGCTAACCCTGATGCTATGAGTAAGGGGTGAGAAAAATCCACACAGATCACACTATTGCGCAATATTTTTTTGCATGCAATAAAATATTGCGCAATTTCTGATTGCATCATTACGTTCATGCTAACGTTATTGCCTTAAAGATCAAAGATATAAAATTATCCAGCAGATGGCATGTATTTTGCTCCAGTTAAAAGGTGAACATTTTCACTCTATCTGGGAGAAATTATGTCTATCGAAGGATCTGAGCAAATATCTGCGGGGCGTAAATGGCTTATTATTTTTACGTTGAGTCTGGGAGCTGGGTTAATTTATCAATTGCCTTATCTCCGTTTTACTTACTATGACCCGTTACAAAAAGCTTTAGGGCTGGATCACACCTCATTTGGAAACTTAATGAGCGTGTATGGGCTTGTTGCTATGTTTATGTACTGGCCCGGTGGCTGGATTGCAGATCGTTTTTCCAGTCGTAAATTATTAACCTTCTCCCTAGTGGCGACAGCCTGTGGCGGTTTTTGGTTATCCACCTTTCCTTCTTATTATATCTGTTTGTTAATACATGCTATCTGGGGCGTGACTTCTATTTTGACGTTCTGGTCTGCGCTGGTAAAAGTCATTACGAGAATAACCAGTGAAGAAGAGCAGGGGAAAATATTCGGCTTCATCGAAGGAGGCAGAGGAATTTCCGCTTCGCTGGTTGCATTTTCTACTATAGCGCTGTTTAGTTGGATGGGAGAAAAAACATCAGACTTTAGTATCGTCATAAATATTTACTCTGTCATTATTTTCCTTTCAGGTATTTTGTGCTGGTTTCTACTGGAAGATAACGCCTCGGAAATTAAATCGGGTGACGTTATCAAGGACATTTTGGTGGTATTAAAAATGCCCGCGGCGTGGATGATGGCTGGCGTCATTTTCTGTGTCTACACCGGCTATGCGGCGCTGAGTTATACCACGCCGTACATGACTGAAATGTTTGGTTTAAGTGTTGCCACTGCTGGTGTACTTGGCACTGTACGTACCCAAATCCTTAAAGCCATCGGAGGCCCTATTGGTGGGATGTTATCGCAAAAATTTGGCTCTGCGACCCGTGTTATTCGCTGGGGATGTATTGCGATGACGTTTTCTCTGATGGCCTTCTTACTTATGCCAGCCAATAGCAGTTTCTTATTCCTGATGATTGGCAATATGATGATCTTCGCCGGTATTATTTTCGCTTTGCGAGGTATCTATTTCTCAACAATTAAGGAAGGTAAAACGCCGGCTACACTGGTGGGAGCCGTTGCAGAATTTATTTCATTTGTTGGTTATATGCCAGATTCATTTATCTATACGTTAATTGGTCATTGGCTGGATAAATATCCAGGCGGAACGGGTTATCAGTATATGTTTATGTATATGATTTTATTTAGTGTGCTGGGAATATTTATTTCTACTATTCTTATCCGCTATATGAAAAGAAATAATGGAGTCTATCTTGTTCCATCTAAGTAGGACCTTTATGACACAAAATGGAGTTGTATTATGAAAATTACCGATATTGAAATTAAAAGTTATTTATTGCCATTAGATCCGCCTTTTAATGCAGCATGGGATTTTAAACCGCGTAAACAATTCTGTGCCACCGTTGTACAGGTGCATACCGATGAGGGTATTACCGGGATTGGCTCTGGCGACCTGATGCTTGGATTCCAGGGGCATGAATATCTTTTTCAGGGGCATGATCCGTTTGATATTGAACGCCACAATCAGATTCTGGACAACATTGATTTTCATTATGGCCGTTGCTGGCCACTGGATCTGGCGTTATGGGATCTGATGGGTAAAGCGACAGGCAAACCAGTATACCAATTGCTGGGGGGTAAAACGGATAAAGTGCGTGCTTATCTCTCCTGGGGAGAGGTTGCTGCACCGGAAGTTCGTGCGGAAAGGGCAATCCGGGCAGTAGAAGAGGGGTTTAAGGCGGTAAAAATTCGTTTCCACCATGCCGATGTTCGTGATGATATTAAAGTGGTTGAAGCGGTACGTGCAGCGGTTGGTGATAAACTTGAGATCATGGTGGACGCTAACCAGGGCTGGCGTATGCCACACGATATTGAAAAGCCGTGGGATCTGAAAAAAGCGTTGCAGGTAGCCAAAGAACTAGAAAAACTGAATGTATATTGGCTGGAAGAACCTCTGCCGCACTACGATTATGACAATATGGCACGTTTACGCCAGATGACGCCATTGCGCATTGCTGGTGGTGAGATGAATCGCCGTTGGCACGATGTACGCGATATGTGTGAGAAGGGGAGTCTGGATGTATTCCAGATGGACGTCTGTTATTGTGGCGGGATCACCAAAGCGCGTAATTATGCTGAGATCATTCGCGCTAGCGGCAGCGTCTTCAGCCCTCATACCTGGGGCAATGGAATCTCATTGCTGGCAAATTTGCACGTCGCTGCCGGGTTGGATTGCGCCACTTACCTGGAATATCCATATGATGCACCAGCATGGAGTATTGAACGCCGTGATTTC
The DNA here is from genome assembly GCF_000759775.1 of Escherichia albertii NBRC 107761 = DSM 17582. Taxonomy (GTDB): domain Bacteria; phylum Pseudomonadota; class Gammaproteobacteria; order Enterobacterales; family Enterobacteriaceae; genus Escherichia; species Escherichia albertii. The sequence goes on along the minus strand of NZ_BBMY01000009.1, from coordinate 63,257 downwards.
CTGCAAACACCGGAAACCATGACTCGTGTAGATAAAGATGGTTATTTCGTTCTTAGCGATCGTCCGGGTCTTGGTTTCGAGCTTGATCAACAGGCGCTTCAAAAATACGAAATTAAACAGACCGTAGTTTGGTAATTTAATTAGCAGGAGAGTGTATTTAATACACTCTCCTGACTATTGTAATTTTATTAATATGATTATTATCACTGTTTGTGTGTTGTTTTTTTTGCAAAATCTGTGAATTAAATGTGTGGAGATACATGGAATGTCAGATTTTGAATTAGTAGCTGCATTAAAAACTGAAAATATAAAGCTAAAAAATGAAAATAAATTATTCAGGATAATATTGGATCATGTCAGTGAGGGCGTGCAAGTCTCATCTGCAGATGAAATAATGCTATATTATAATGCCGCTTGTGAAAAAATTGAAAATATTTCGCGGGACGAATGTCTTGGCAAATCGCTGAAAGAAGTATATTCCAAAACAAATCTGACAAAAGATAATACTCTGCATCGTGTTGTCAGGCGAACAAAGGTTCCCGTGCTTAACTCATATAATCAATACAACACGAAAAATAAACTTACTGAAGTTTTTTCCTCAACATGGTCATTTGATATTGATGAGGAATTGAGTGGGGTTTTCTCCATCCTTCGAGAGGCCGCGCCAGCGCGTAATTATCTTGAGGATATTACACTTTTAAAACAAAAGGAAAAAAGTGAGTTGCCGGCCCATGAAAATAAAACACCTGAATATTATATATTTGATGACATAATTCATACCAGTAAAGCAATGGCCGACTGTATAGCTTACGCCAAAAAAGTAGCGCCAACAGATGCTAATATTATGCTGTATGGTGAAACGGGGAGCGGAAAAGAGCTTTTTGCACAAAGTATCCATAATGCCAGTCTATGCGCCAAGGGACCGTTTGTCGCCATTAACTGTGCGGCAATACCCGATACCCTGCTGGAAAGTATTTTGTTTGGTGCAGAAAAGGGTAGTTTCTCTGGTGCGGTATTACAAAAAGGATTGCTTGAGCAGGCGGAAAACGGCACATTTTTTCTTGATGAACTCAATTCTATGCCATTATCCCTGCAGGCAAAGATATTAAGAGCAATTGAAATGCGTTCCTGCCGCCGCCTCGGCGGAATAGTTGATATAAAAATTAACTGCCGATTTATTTGCTCGACCAATATTGAACCGCAGGAGTTAATTGCCAGTAAAACTGTCCGTCATGACCTCTATTATCGTTTAGCGACGGTAATTATTTCTATTCCATCATTGCGTGAACGTATTGAGGATATTGATTGTCTGGTGTCGATGTTTATTGATGAAGCTAATCAACGATATCATACCCATGTCATAGATATTGAGCCGCTTTTAATAAATATCTATAAATCTTATAGCTGGCCGGGTAATGTTCGCGAGTTAAAACATGATATTGACTCTTGTGTTCTTCTTTCTAATTCATCTTTTTTATCAAGTAAATATATACCCGGCTATTTGTATAAGAAATACACGGTTAATAATGAATCATTTTCAACGACTGAACTGCAACCGAACAAACGGGCTGAAATAGGTTCAACAAGTCTGCATATGATGATGGAAAATATTGAGTGTGAAATTATCAAAAATACACTGGCGAAGTGTGAAGGAAATATCTCAATGGCTGCCAGAATGCTGGGGATTCATCGACAGGCGTTGCAATATCGTATTCGTAAATTTGAAACGTCTGAATAACGTTATGATTAAGGAACTCTTTTGAACTATAAAACGACGCTGGATGCGTCTCCATTGACGCCTTTTCATCTTCGCCTGGTGCTATTAGTATTCAGCGCACATATGATCGACGGCTATGCATTAGGCGTAATCGGCTACGTTATCGATTATTATGAGACACAACAGAATATCTCCCCGGTAGTTCAGGGACTATTGGGAAGTTCGGCGCTTCCAGGGCTATTTTTAGGCAGTATGATTTTGGGGCGAATGGCTGATAAATATGGCCGAAATACACTGTTTATTGTGAGTTTTGTGATTATTTTTATTGCCAGTTTATTGCAGTTTTTCTTTTACAGTATACCGGGCATCATTCTGTTGCGGTTTATCCTTGGGGTAGGAATTGGCGGCGATTACGCAGTGGGCTTAACATTACTGGCGGAATTTTTACCGAAAAAACAACGAGGAGTTTTGCTGGGGCTGTTTAGTCCGGTATGGACGGTGGGATATGTGATTGCCATTGCTTCAGCACGTTATTTTGTTACCACGCCAGACCCTGGTACTGTCCGTCTGTTGCTTGCATTTCCTGCCGGTCCTGCTTTATTGATTTTGCTTTTTCGTCTGGGTATCCCGGAGTCGCCGGTCTGGTTACTTTCTCGAGAGAGAATAAGTGATGCAAGAAAAGTGTTAGCTCAGTACTTTCCCCGCACAGAAATAGTGCTGTCTGAAGGTAATATCAGACACACGCATCCCTCTTCAGGATTATTTAGCGCACAAATATGGCGCAGCACATTATTCGCTTCGCTATTCTTTATTTGTATTGTGTTGCCCTATTTCGCAATCTACACTTTTTTGCCATTTTTTCTCGAGAAAATGCCTGTTCTGACCTTTATGCAACGCGGGATCAGTATGGAGGTTTTCCTGCTTTTTGGCGCGTTGTTTGGTTTGTGGCTGACAAGACAGTTCCCACGACGGCAATTTACACTGGTGAGTTTTGGCGTGTTAGGTCTGTGTCTGATAACGCTTGTTGTGGCGGATTCTGCTTTGGTTATCTCGCTGAGTTTTGCCCTTTTTACGCTGTTGATTTCCGCTATCAGCAATCTCACAGGGGTTTATCTTCCTGAGTGTTTTCCTACAGCCTTACGTTCTTCCGGCGTCGGGTTTGCTACTGCGATGAGTCGCATTGGCGCTGCATTGGGGACATTTTTGCTGCCGATCATTGTAGAGGGTTATGGAATGGAAGTCTGTTTGCTACTACTGAGCGCAGTGCTATTAATCGGCCTGGCGGCGACCTGGTATTGGGCGCTGAGGGGGAATGCGCATTCATTGGAGTAATGCCCCCATCGTCGTGGACGGGGGCAAATCAGCATTAAGCCTGTTTAGCCGCTTCAGCAGCTTTGACGATCACTGCGAAAGCATCAGCTTTCAGAGAAGCACCGCCAACCAACGCACCGTCGATGTCCGGCTGAGCAAACAGTTCTGCAGCGTTAGACGCGTTTACAGAACCGCCGTACTGAATGATCACTTGTTCAGCGATGTTAGCGTCAACTTTAGCGATGTGGTCACGGATAAATTTGTGAACAGCCTGTGCCTGCGCTGGAGTTGCAGACTTGCCAGTACCGATTGCCCATACGGGTTCGTAAGCGATTACTGCACCTTCGAATGCAGCAGCGCCCTGAGTTTTCAGTACCGCATCGATCTGGCGTGCGCAAACTTCTTCAGTTTTGCCTGCTTCATTTTCAGCTTCAGTTTCACCGATGCACAGAACCGGAGTCAGACCCTGTTCTTTCAGTACAGCGAATTTTTTCGCGATCAGTTCGTCAGACTCTTTGTGGTAAGTACGACGTTCAGAGTGACCAATGATGATGTACTGTGCGCCGATGTCTTTCAGCATAGCGGCAGAGGTTTCACCAGTGAATGCGCCGGACAGGTTCAGATCTACGTTCTGAGCACCCAGCACGATGTGGCTGCCTTCAGCTTCACGCTTCGCCATATCGATGTACATTTCCGGTGGCGCGATTGCAACCGCACAGCCAGCAACGCCTGCCAGCTCTTTACGCAGGTTAGAAACCAGCTCGTGAACCATGTGGCGGCTGCCGTTCAGTTTCCAGTTACCCATCACTAAAGGATGTCGCATTTTAATTCTCCACGCTTATAAGCGAATAAAGGAAGATGGCCGCCCCGCAGGGCAGCAGGTCTGTGAAACAGTATAGAGATTCATCGACATAAAGGCTTTGCTTTTTGTCATTGATTCAACCCTTCCAGCGTTTCAGATAGCGCCAGCTTAATCGGTTCAACAGCGAAGGTCAGCCCCTTTTCGCCGTTGTCCGCGACAACATAGCGCAGAGCGCCTTCTGTCTCGGTGTAATAACGTTTGTTTTTACCCGCAGTGAGTAATGACTGTAACTTCTTCTGGCTTTGCGCTTTAGTCATCAAAGGCGTGAGCGTGCGAATGACTGCGGCCATATATTCCTGGGCTTTCGCCCTGGCGGCTTTTTGCTCTGGCCCCTGGATTGGCAACCAGGTAATTTGAATGCTTTTGATTTTTAAAGTGCCGCGCTCCAGCGCTGTAGAGGCATACAAGTTCTCGTTAATTTTACTGGCGGCGCGAGTCAGGTTGGCTTTGTCGGGGCTGCTGTCGATAGCGCGAAACTCGTTCAGTGGCAGGCTGGGGTTCTGGCTGTTAAAGTTTTCTCGAAACTGGCTGATAGAGAGATCGAAGGTAGGGGCGCCAGCCAGCAAGTAAGGCGCTGTAGTCGCCGTACTTTGTGTTTGTGCATACGCCGTTGTTGTCACGGTTAATGCAGAACATATGAGAAAAAACAGCGTACACCCTGACTTCATCGACAGTACCTTTTGTTATGACTGGCTTCGATTAAAACGATATCTGTCGTCCTTGTCAAAAGGGTAGAATCCTGGAGAAGACAACCACCAAGGAACTTACATGACCATACAGCAATGGTTATTCTCGTTTAAAGGGCGTATTGGACGCCGTGATTTCTGGATTTGGATCGGCCTCTGGTTTGTTGGCATGCTGGCGCTGTTTTCACTGGCAGGTAAAAATTTACTCGATATCCAGACCGCAGCGTTTTGCCTTGTGTGCCTGTTATGGCCAACAGCGGCGGTGACGGTTAAACGGCTGCACGATCGTGGGCGTTCTGGCGCCTGGGCGCTTTTGATGATTGTGGCATGGATGCTGCTGGCAGGTAACTGGGCAATTTTGCCGGGAGTATGGCAATGGGCGGTGGGGCGTTTTATCCCAACACTGATTCTGGTGATGATGCTTATTGATCTTGGGGCTTTTGTCGGGTCACAAGAGGCAAATAAATACGGTAAAGATACTCAGGATGTGAAGTATAGAACGGATAATAAATCAAGTGATTAACTTTTAATATATCTATTATTGCTATTTTCCCCCGGGATCGTTATTCCTTTATGAAAATAACGATCCCGGAAAATCCTTCTCATATCCTCACCTTAAGCAATATCAAAAAAAATGGTAATCCATAAGATCATTACTTGTTTGTTCTTCTGTTAACGGCGCATTATTCTTAAGTGGCAATCGACAGAGAGGCGAATATACAGAGGTGCCCTATGAAAGATGTCGTAGATAAATGCAGTACTAAAGGATGTGCGATTGATATCGGTACCGTTATTGATAACGACAACTGTACCAGCAAGCTGTCGCGCTTTTTCGCCACTCGCGAAGAAGCAGAATCCTTTATGACGAAACTGAAAGAGCTTGCCGCCACTGCATCCTCTGCGGATGAAGGGGCCAGCGTGGCCTACAAGATTAAGGATCTGGAGGGGCAAGTCGAGCTTGATGCGGCTTTCACCTTCTCATGTCAGGCCGAGATGATTATTTTTGAGCTATCCCTGCGTTCACTTGGTTAATGGAGTTAAACATGGCTTATAAACATATTGGCGTGGCAATTTCCGGGAATGAAGAAGATGCCTTACTGGTGAACAAAGCTCTGGAGCTCGCCAGACATAATGACGCTCACCTGACGTTAATTCATATTGATGATGACTTAAGTGAGTTTTATCCGGGCATCTATTTCCCTGCGACAGAAGATATTCTTCAACTGTTGAAAGATAAGTCTGATAACAAACTGTATAAGCTGACTAAGAATATTCAGTGGCCGAAGACGAAACTGCGTATTGAGCGTGGGGAAATGCCGGAAACACTGCTGGATATCATGCAAAAAGAGCAGTGTGACCTCCTTGTTTGTGGTCATCACCACTCATTTATCAATCGCCTGATGCCTGCTTATCGCGGCGTTATCAACAAGTCGACGGCAGATTTGCTAATCGTGCCGTTTATCGACAAGTAACTGCTTACCAATAATGCTCCGCTGTCATGTGACCCGGTCGACGACGTAAATGCTTCGTCATCTGCCGGGTCTCTTTCAGCAGTTGCTGGGTGTCCCGCACCATCTGTGGATTACCGCACAGCATTACATGGCTGGTCTCTTTGTTCATCGGCAGGCCAACGGCATTTTCCAGTGCGCCGCTTTCAATCAACGTCGGTATCCGCCCGGTAAGCGACCCTTCTGCGGTTTCCCGACTGACTACCGTTTGAATACGTAGTTTCCCTTCATAACGTTTTTCCAGTTCCCGCATTAGCGGCAGATAGCTTAAGTCCGCGGCATAACGCGTAGCGTGAACCAGTACCAGATTTTTGAAGCGATCTAAATCTTTGCCCAGTTGCAGAATAGACAAATAGGGGCCAATCGCCGTCCCCGTCGCCAGCATCCACAGTGTTTCACTATTCGGCACTTCATCCAGTACAAAGAATCCTGCCGCTTCGCTAACAACGTGTACTTCGTCACCCGGTTTTAGCGCCGCCAGTCGTGGACTTAATTTGCCATCGGGAACGGTTACCAGGTAAAACTCCAGATCGGGATTGTCTGGCGAGTTAACATAGGAGTAGGCGCGCTGAATACGCTCGCCGTCAATATCAAGGCCAAGTTTGGTGAATTGCCCGGCAGTAAACGGATGCACGGGGGCGTGAACGGTGAGACTAAACAGGGCGTCGGTCCAGTTCTGCACTTTAGTAACTTTGCCTGTTACCCAATCAGCCATGTTTTTCTCCTGTTTTGATTGACTGACCTTATCTTCGTTCTCCGAACAAAAAAATTCCAGTCCCGAAGGACTGGAAGGCTCAATCGATCAAATCGGTCAGAGGATGTGCACCTGCATTTCCGGGTCTTTGCGATCCAGATAGTGAATCGACTGAATGCGGCGAATAGTGCGTGACTTACCGCGAATCAGCAGCGTCTCAGTGGTGGCGATATTGCCTTTACGGCTAATACCTTCCAGCAGATCACCCTTGGTGATGCCGGTTGCGGAGAAAATAACGTTATCGCTGCGCGCCATATCACCCAGACGCAGCACTTTACCGGCTTCGATACCCATTGCTGTACAACGCGCCAGCTCTCCCTCGCCAATACGGCGATTCTCTTCGTTGTCGCCTTTGACGTCATGACGCGCCAGCAGACGACCATTCATATCGCCATCTAACGCGCGGATCACTGCCGCGGAAACTACGCCTTCCGGCGCGCCGCCAATACCGTACAGCATATCTACTTCACTATCCGGCATACAGGTGAGAATTGAGGCGGCAACGTCACCATCAGGAATAGCAAACACACGCACGCCAAGTTGTTGCATTTGGGCGATTACCGCGTCATGACGTGGTTTCGCCAGAATCGTTACCGTCAGTTCGCTTAATGGTTTGCCGAGCGCTGTCGCAACGTTGCGCAGGTTATCTGCCAGCGGCAGATTCAGGTCAATGGCGCCTTTCGCTCCTGGCCCGACGATCAGCTTTTCCATATACATATCCGGCGCATTGAGGAAGCAGCCTTTATCCCCCACCGCCAGCACCGCCAGCGCATTTGCCTGGCCCATCGCCGTCATGCGCGTGCCTTCAATCGGATCAACGGCAATATCTACCGCATCGCCGTGGCCTGTCCCGACCTTTTCACCAATGTAGAGCATTGGCGCTTCGTCGATTTCACCTTCGCCAATGACGATAGTACCGTCAATGTTGACCTGGTTGAGCATAATACGCATGGCGTTAACCGCCGCGCCGTCAGCGGTGTTTTTATCGCCGCGTCCTAACCATTTGTAGCCGGCCAGCGCCGCAGATTCGGTGACGCGGGAAAATTCGATGGCAAGTTCTCGTCTCATAGCAAACTCTAAGCAGTAAGGAATGGCGCGAAGTGTAGCACAGGGGAAAGGAGGGATTATTGATGTGTGCGGGGTTGCCCCCGCACGGTTTCAGCGCCTGCATGATGCCGGATATGTATCCGCCTCGTAGGCCAGGTAAGACGCGTCAGCGTCGCATCAGGCGATCTGCATCAGGCAATCAGCTCTGGTGCCTGACATTACTCGTCGTGTTCTTCCCACGCCATCGCGCGTTTAACTGCTTTTTTCCAGCCAGCGTAACGGTAATTACGTTCGGTGGTTTCGATGCCAGGACGGAACTCGCGCTCAATCACCGCTTTCTCGTGCAGTTCGTCGAGATTCTGCCAGAAGCCGACGGCCAGACCCGCGAGGTATGCCGCACCTAATGCAGTCACTTCGCGGACTTCCGGGCGCTCTACGCGAGCGCCGAGGATATCGGACTGGAACTGCATCAGGAAGTTGTTCGCCACCGCGCCGCCATCTACGCGTAATGCGTGCAGACGAATGCCGGAGTCAGCCTGCATCGCTTCCAGCACGTCACGTGTCTGATAAGCGATAGATTCCAGCGTTGCACGAATAATGTGGTTAGAGTTCACCCCGCGAGTTAAACCGAAAATCGCCCCGCGCGCATACGGATCCCAATATGGCGCGCCCAGCCCGGTAAAGGCCGGAACCACATATACGCCGTTGGTATTTTGCACTTTAGTGGCAAAGTATTCGGAATCGTAGGCGTCATTGATCAGCTTCATTTCATCGCGCAGCCACTGAATGGATGCGCCCGCCATAAATACGGCGCCTTCCAGAGCATAATTTACTTCTCCGCCTGGGCCGCAAGCGATGGTCGTCAGCAGTCCGTTTTCCGATTTTACGGCCTTCTTGCCAGTGTTCATCAGCATAAAGCAGCCGGTGCCGTAGGTATTTTTTGCCATCCCTTCTTTAACGCACAATTGACCGAACAGCGCCGCTTGCTGATCGCCTGCGATCCCGGCGATCGGAATACGTGTGCCGCCTTTGCCGCCAATGTTGGTCTGACCATACACTTCGGAAGAACGACGCACTTCCGGCAGCATCTCGCGCGGGATATCCAGCGCATCAAGCATTTTGTCGTCCCAGTCCAGAGTATGGATGTTGAACAACATGGTACGAGACGCGTTGGTGTAATCGGTGACGTGAACGCGACCCTGGGTCATTTTCCAGATAAGCCAGGTATCAACTGTACCAAACAACAGTTCGCCACGACGCGCACGCTCGCGGGAACCCTCTACATGGTCGAGGATCCACTTCACTTTAGTGCCGGAAAAGTACGGGTCAACGACCAGGCCGGTGTTGTTACGAATGTACTCTTCCATGCCATCGCGTTTTAGATGCTCGCAGATGTCGGCAGTACGGCGACACTGCCAGACAATGGCGTTATAAATGGGCTTGCCGGTTTCTTTTTCCCAGACGATGGTGGTTTCACGCTGGTTGGTAATACCGATAGCCGCAATTTGATCGGAACTGATGTCTGCTTTCGCCAGCACCTCAACCAGCGTGGAGCTTTGGGTGGCCCAGATTTCCATTGGGTCGTGTTCTACCCAACCTGCTTTCGGGTAGATTTGCTCGAATTCGCGTTGCGACACGCTAATGATATTGGCATCGTGATCCATCACGACCGCGCGGGAACTGGTGGTGCCCTGGTCGAGCGCGACGATATATTTTTTTTCAGTCATGATTATTTGTCCCGTAGTCACATTACAGCGAAGCTTTTTGTTGTGAAGGTGTAGTGGTCTCTTTCTCTTCCACAACACAGGTATCGCACGGCAAATGGCGTCCAATCAGTTTGCGATAGGCAAATGCGCCTATAATTGCGCCAACGATGGGGCCGAAAAGCGGTACCAGGAAGTAAGGAATGTCTCTGCCGCCGGTAAAGGCGACGTTGCCCCAGCCAGCAAGCCAGGCAAAGGCTTTCGGACCGATGTCACGCGCTGGGTTCATGGCAAAGCCCGTCAATGGGCCCATAGATGCGCCAATGACTGCAATCAGCAAACCAATCAACAACGGAGCCAGAGGCCCACGCGGTACGCCGTTGCCATCGTCGGTTAACGCCAGGATCAGCCCCATCAGAATAGCGGTAATCACCATCTCAACTGCGAAAGCCTGCACAAAATTGATATGAGGATTAGGGTAAGTAGAGAAAGTACCTGCCAGATCAACACTTTCGACGCTTCCGCGCACAATGTGATGAGTCTGCTCGAAGTCGAGGAATAAATTGTAGTAAAGCCCGTAAACTAATGCCGCGGCGCAGAAAGCACCGGCAAATTGTGAAACGATAAAAGGGATAACCTTGCGCTTGTCGAAACAGGCAAATAGCCACAATGCGATGGTGACTGCTGGATTAAGATGTGCGCCGGAAACCCCTGCGGTTAGGTAGATGGCCATCGCCACCCCCAGTCCCCAAATGACACTGGTTTCCCACTGACCAAAAGTCGCCCCAGCGACTTTAAGTGCAGCTACGCAACCCACACCGAAAAAAATCAACAACCCGGTACCGAGGAATTCAGCAATGCACTGGCCTTTCAAGGTTGATGTTTGACTCATAATCGGATCCTGAAGAGTTAATGTTTGTTGTATGCGTGAAAGTCACGGACCCTCACGATGCTTGTAGGTTCGCTGTGAATTTATCGTTAACGAGCAAAAACGAGAAATATCGAACTTAAAATGTGTGTGCTTCGTCATAAAATGAGCGTTATCGCGCCATCTATTTCTTATGTTTGTACATGATGCACGCTTGTAAGATCATTTGTGTAACAAATATATTAACATTTGCAATTCGCGTGGGGTATGTAACCAGGAGAAGGACGAAAAGTGTAGCAAACCGTAATCTGCAAGGCGTGTCGCTGGACAGCGATGTCGCGGCTTCATACAATCGGAGCTAACTAAAGTGCGCTCGTATTTATTAAGGCGTCACCGATAATCGGGACGAGGATTTTTATCCATCAACGCCTTGCAATTCAGGAGAGGTATGACGATGTCATTAGAAGTGTTTGAGAAACTGGAAGCAAAAGTACAGCAGGCGATTGATACCATCACCCTGTTGCAGATGGAAATCGAAGAGCTGAAAGAAAAAAACAACTCATTGTCGCAAGAAGTTCAGAATGCCCAGCATCAGCGTGAGGAGCTGGAGCGTGAGAACAATCATCTGAAAGAACAGCAAAACGGCTGGCAGGAACGTCTGCAGGCTCTGCTGGGTCGCATGGAAGAGGTTTAATCTCTTTCACACTGAGGCGCCGCAAGGCGCCTTATTTTTTACTTCCGGGTATTTTGGGCAGACAGCATAATCTCCATTGCTTGCTGGCGATATTTCTCTGACGTGTCTGGCTCCATTAATGCAATGAGCCCCACAGCCCTGGGGGTATCTTCAAGATAAATGCTGATAGTTCTCTTCTGCTGACCATCAAAAGTTATTAGCACATCCTGATATTTGCAGGTGAAATGTTTGGCATTACAATCATGAAACTGGAAGGTTTTTTCATTGTATTGATCCTTGAGATTGTCTCTCTGCATATTCTTTAACTCTTCCAGCGAGTCATCGGCGCTACGCCCTGCGGGCAGGCGGAAAGCAGAGATAAAGACGCTATTATCTTCACTTCTTATATCAATGGTCTTATCAGTACTAATGGAAACCGTATTCCAGTGTCTGTTCGGGACAGTCACGGAAATTGCAGCATTCTGAAATGTATATTGCCACGGGGTGAACATACGAAACATATTGCCGATATTGGATAAAAGCAGCACTCCCAATACCCAGCAGCACCCGCGAGTAAAACTGGCGAAGTTACGCGTTTTTTTAGTGAATGCGCACAGGATCCCAGATACAAGCACCGGGAGTAATAGCGGCCCAAGAACGACTGAACCGATATACTCTCCAACCATGCCAGGATCTCCAGACAGTAGGTTGCTGTGCTGAAGATGACTAAGAAAAACAGTTATTATCCATAGTATTAATAAGATAACGTATCTCATATCAATCCCTTATTATATAATGTGCTCTCTACTACCGATAATTCATATCGATATTCCCGGAATAGTTAATTTACCATATAACTTAATTTCCGATGTTATATTGTTTTTTGGGGATTGGGTGTCGATAATTAATTTATATTGTTAGATGTGAAACATTGATGTTTAAAATGAATCGAACAAAGGAACATAATAGTTGTTATAAGTATTTAGTATATAAAAAAGGGGGAATTTAATTCCCCCTTTTAACGCATGGCAGAGAGTTATTCAATATCCAGCAGATCTTCGGAAAGAATAATTCCGGTATTGTCGGCATAGAGATGGTCGCCGGAGAAGAAAGTGACGCCGCCAAAGTTGACGCGGACATCGCTTTCGCCAACGCCTTCACCTGCGGCGCCGACCGGAATTGCGGCCATCGCCTGGATGCCGATGTCCAGCTCTTCCAGATCATCAACCTGACGTACCGCGCCGTAGATGACCATTCCTTCCCATTCATTTTGTACTGCCAGACGTGCCAGCTCAGCATCGACCAGTGCGCGACGAACAGAACCACCGCCATCGACGACGAGGACATGACCACGGCCATTCTGTTCGAGCAGATCGTACAGCAACCCGTTGTCCTCGAAACATTTTACCGTGATGATTTGTCCGCCAAACGACGCCCGTCCGCCAAAGTTGGAGAACAGCGGTTCCACGACGTTGACATCTTCCTGATAGATGTCACAAAGCTCGGAAGTATCGTATTTCATAGGCTTAACATTCAGTTGCTGCGAGAATTTTCAGTATATCGCGCTATGTGGGTTGTTGGCAAAATCATCAATTGTTAATTGATATTTGTCAGTTATGCTACCCACTGGCTTAAGAATATTCCCAAAACAAACAGCAAGTTAGTCAGTAACGCGCCTTTGACAGTGCGTTCCAGCATTGGGCGCATTGCCACCGGATTCATTTCACGCATCACATAGCGAGTTTGTTTCACCAGCAACGGCGCCGCCAGCAGGAACAGCCAACCCCACAGGCTATGCAGAGAAAAGAGATTAAACAGCGCCAGACAAACCAGAGAGCCCATCAACAGGCAGGCATGGTAACGTCGGGCGTTAATTTCACCTAAGCGTACTGCCAGCGTGTTTTTGCCGTTTTCACGGTCACTATTGATGTCGCGCAGGTTGTTAATGTTCAGTACTGCCGTGGCCAGCAGACCACAAGCCGTTGCCGGAAGGAAAAGCGCCGGAATCAGAGTATGGGCTTGTAAGTACCAGCTACCCATTACACTTAGCCAACCAAAAAATACCAGTACGGAAATATCACCTAAACCTATGTATCCGTAAGGACGATTGCCTACGGTATAGGTGATTGCGGCGATGATCGACAGTCCACCCAGAATCAGGAAGCCGACAAAATCGGTTAACGTGTGACATGCCACCACCACCAGCGCCAGCCCTGAGAGGCAGATCAGCGCCACGGTGATAATGAGCGCACGTTTCATTTGCTGTTGAGTAATGACGCCTTTTTGCATGCCGCGTAACGGCCCAATACGGTCAGGTTTGTCGCTGCCTTTAACGGCATCGCCGTAATCATTGGCGAGGTTAGAGAGAATTTGCAGCAATCCTGCGGTGATTAACGCCAGAAGAGCGACCAGCGGATCGAAGTGACCTTGCCACCATGCCAGTGTCGTCCCGACGATAATTGCAGCAAAGGCGAGAGGGAGGGTTTTAGGTCGTAAACTTTCCAGCCACGCCTGAGTTCGGCTAATTTGTTGTTCAGTCATATTACGCGCCAATAAAAATGGGGCCTTTCAGCCCCATCAAACAATGATGAAAATGATTGAACGCGATTATAGGATAAAACGGCTCAGATCTTCATCTGCCACCAACGCATCCAGATGTTTGCTCACATAATCTGCGTCAATAGTGATGGTTTGACCGCTTAAATCACTGGCGTCGTAGGAAATCTCTTCCATCAAACGCTCCAGAACGGTATGTAAACGACGTGCACCGATGTTTTCGGTGGATTCGTTCACCTGCCATGCGGCTTCGGCAATGCGCTTAATACCCGACTCAGTGAACTCGATGTTCACGCCTTCGGTCGCCATCAGCGCTTTGTACTGCACGGTGATGGACGCATTCGGCTCGGTCAGAATACGTTCGAAGTCGCTGGTGGTCAGTGCCTGCAATTCAACGCGGATCGGCAGACGACCTTGCAGTTCCGGGATCAGGTCAGACGGCTTCGCAATCTGGAATGCGCCAGAAGCGATAAACAGAATGTGGTCGGTTTTGACCATCCCGTGTTTGGTGGAAACGGTACAACCTTCTACCAGCGGTAGCAGGTCGCGCTGAACGCCTTCACGGGAAACATCCGGGCCGGAGGATTCGCCGCGCTTACAGATTTTGTCGATTTCGTCGATAAACACGATCCCGTGCTGCTCAACAGCGTCGATAGCATCTTGTTTCAGCTCTTCCGGGTTCACCAGTTTCGCTGCTTCTTCTTCAATCAGCAGCTTCATGGCGTCTTTGATTTTTAGCTTACGCGCTTTTTGCTTCTGACCGCCCAGGTTCTGGAACATGGACTGTAACTGGCTGGTCATCTCTTCCATTCCCGGAGGCGCCATAATTTCAACGCCCATCGGTGCGGCGGCAAGATCGATTTCGATTTCTTTGTCATCGAGCTGGCCTTCGCGCAGTTTTTTGCGGAATGCCTGACGGGCAGCGGAAGGTTCCTGCTGCTGTTCGGTCTGCCCCCAGTTATTTTTAGCTGGCGGGATCAGCACGTCGAGAATACGTTCTTCTGCCAGTTCTTCAGCGCGATAGCGGTTTTTCTCGATGGCTTGTACACGCACCATTTTCACTGCGGCGTCAGTCAGATCGCGGATAATAGAATCCACTTCCTTACCGACATAACCTACTTCGGTGAATTTGGTTGCTTCGACTTTGATGAATGGCGCATTAGCCAGTTTCGCCAGACGACGGGCGATTTCGGTTTTACCGACGCCGGTCGGGCCGATCATCAGGATATTTTTCGGGGTGACTTCATGGCGCAACTCTTCGTTGAGCTGCATGCGGCGCCAGCGGTTACGCAGTGCAATCGCCACAGAACGCTTGGCGTTGTCCTGGCCGATGATGTGCTTATCCAGTTCGCTGACGATTTCGCGTGGGGTCATTTCAGACATGGGAGATCCTTACGCTTTGTAGCTTAATTCTTCGATGGTGTGGAAATGGTTGGTATAGATGCAAATATCGCCTGCAATATCCAACGCCTTTTCAGCAATTTCACGAGCGCTAAGTTCTGTGTTTTCTAACAACGCACGCGCCGCAGCCTGGGCGTAAGGACCGCCGGAGCCGATAGCAATAAGATCGTTTTCTGGCTGCACTACGTCACCGTTACCGGTGATGATGAGCGAAGCGGTTTCGTCCGCGACCGCCAGTAATGCTTCAAGTTTGCGTAACATGCGATCGGTGCGCCAGTCTTTCGCCAGCTCAACGGCGGCTTTGACCAGATGGCCCTGATGCATTTCCAGCTTACGTTCAAACAGTTCGAACAACGTGAAGGCATCCGCCGTGCCGCCGGCAAAGCCTGCGATTACTTTATCGTTATACAGGCGGCGAACTTTTTTTACGTTGCCTTTCATTACGGTGTTACCCAGTGTGGCCTGACCATCACCGGCGATTACCACGTGGCCATTACGGCGTACGCTTACTATAGTTGTCACGAGCAGACCCCTTGGTTAGGAATACAGAATCCAAACCCCGCACAATAGTGCGGGGCATAATGAGAGTATAGATGGGGGAGATTTTGAGGGTTTCAACCCCCGGCGGCGAGCCGAATGCAGTTTGTATGACCCGCCATCTTCAAACGGTTGAGGGTGCTATCTGCGTTCTCTTTGCCTTTCACCGGGCCAATGACCACACGATTCCAGCCATTGTTGGTGGTAATTTTTGAATCAAAGCCTTCAAACGCTAGCTGAGCACGTACCGTCTCTGCCTGTTCTGCGCCTCTGAACGAACCGCACTGTACCATCCAGCGGCGTTCGTCTTTTTTCTCTGCCGTTGGTTTTGGCGCGTCCGCGGCGCGGGCAACAGGCGCAGCTTGCTGTTGTTTCGGCTGCGAGGCGGTGGTGTGCGCAGGCGTTTGCAGCAGATCTTGATACGGCTGCTGAGTGGAAGCCGGTTTAGATTGACGCGGTTGCGACTGTACCTGCGCGGTTTGCGATGTACGCGTCTGCTGCTGCCAGCTTTGCTCTGTCGTACGCGGCTGTTGGGCCAGACGTTGTTGTTCCGCAAACTGCTGCGTCTGACGCTGGCGTTGCAGCGTTTGCTGACGCTGTGCCGGCGTTTGTTCGTTCCACGGGACCTCAACCAACTGAGTCGGCTGCTGACGCATATCTGCCTGCATTTGCTCAAGAAGCTGGCGTTGTTCCGGGGTCAGTTGTTCCGGGTTTTTTACTTCTCCGCCTGCAGAAGGTTCCGTTGGCGCGCGTACACCAGGCTGGCGACTTTCCAGCTCTTTAATGTAGCGCCAGCGCTCTTCCGGCTTCGGCGGTAACCCGTTTCCGGTCACTTTCTGGCTTTGCAGCGTCTCGGACTCTTCTTTCTTGTGATGCGTAATGAAGTACAGACCACCGATAAAGGTCACAAGGACGGCGGCAGCAATAGCGACCATTGCGGGAGAAACCGCAGGCATGTTTCGTTGCTTTTTCCGTGAGGTGCTCTTTTTTCGCCGCGAAGGTGCCTGTTGGCTGCGGCGTACATAATCTCGTTGTGCCACTATCGTTTCGCTGTATTTATTCGTTCGTCAGCCCGCCATGTTACTTAAGCGGCGGGCCTTTGACCAGTCGCGTAGGCCTTAAAGGTTTACTTTAAGTTAACGCGCGTGTTGATCCCCGGATAATAAGTTCGCAGTCCATTAAACGTGATCCACTGCCGACTATTTGTCCTTGCATTTGATCAAGCAATAACAGCATAGCCTCCCGACCAATTTCATAACGTGGTTGCGCGATGGTTGTTAGCGGAGGATCGCTAAATTGCGTCAGGTCTATGTTATCGAAACCAATTATAGAAAGGTCTTCGGGGACTTTCAGCCCCTGACGCTTGGCCTGCGAAAGTGCGCCGAGTGCCATTACATCGCTATGACAGAAGACTGCGGTAGGCGGTTGTGGAAGGTCGAGTAATTGCTGCATAGCTTTGCTTCCGGCTTCGAAGGAGAAGTCACCCCGGGCAATATAATGCGGGTCAACCATAATGCCGCAACGCCGCAGCGCCTGAACGTAGCCTTGCAGGCGGTAATGACACAGCGGCATTTCTTCGGGACCAGCAATACAACCAATCCGTTTATGTCCCTGTTCATACAGATAATTTACTGCATTAAAAGCAGCGGTCAGATTGTCGATATGAACCGTAGGCAGTTCCAGCTCCGGTGCGAATTCGTTCGCCATCACCATCGGCGGCAGATTACGTTGTTCCTCAATGCTGGCATCAAACGGTAGCCTTGAACCCAGCAGCAACATGCCATCAATTTGCTTGGTGATGATCAAATCGATAAAGGTTTTTTCCTGCTGATTCTGATGGGCGCAGTCGCCAATCAGCACCAGATATCCATGGCTTGCCGCTGTGACTTCGATACCGCGAATAATTTCGCTAAAGAAGGGATCGCAGATATCCGGGACAATCACCAGAATGGTTCGGGATTCATTACGTTTGATGTTGCGCCCCATTGGCTGCGGAAAATAACCCACTTCCCGGGCCGCTTTTTCTACCCGATTACGGGTGGCCTGAGAGACTTTGTCGGGGTTCATTAACGCTCGGGAGACGGTGGCCGTTGAGACTTTTGCCTTCAGAGCAACATCTTTCATCGTCGCTGCAGTTTCCTGCTTCTTCGCTTTCACTCTCACTCCTCGCCTGGCATATCAGGCGCAGTACTTCCATGTTGCTTTCACATCGGCAACATTTTTAGCAGATAGCGCGTGAAAACGGTTACAGAATTTTCATGAAAAGTGTGATGAATATTAAATTTTTCGATCCGCCTCGCATCGTGAGCGATTTAACCCTCAATAGGATCGACATCCAGCACCCATTTCACTTTTCGTGAATCGGGTATTGTATTGATAAGCGCTAATGTGCCGTTGATGATGTGCTGCAAGCGCACGCGGGAAGGGTGCTGCAACAAGATTTGCCAGCGCCAGCGACCGCCTCGTTTAGGGGCCAGTGTCGGAACCGGACCGAGAACCCACAGTTTGTCATCCGCCAGCGGGCTGGAGAGGATCAGATTACGCAGTTGCTGCAAGAACAGCGGCGCGTGCTGATTGTTATGATCTTCCGCGCGTACAATCACATGGCTGGTCCACGGCGGTAGTTGCATCATCCGTCGCTCAGCAAGCGCCTGTTCAGCGAAAGCGTCGTAGCCTTTATACAGCAACGTTTGCAACAGAGGATGTTCAGGATGGTGTGTTTGCAGCACCACTTCACCCTGTTTACCCGCACGCCCGGCACGCCCGGCGACCTGAGTGTAAAGCTGGGCAAAACGTTCCGCCGAGCGGAAATCCGCAGAAAACAGCGCACCGTCCACGTCCAGTAATGCCACCAGCGTCACATCCGGGAAGTGGTGGCCTTTCGCCAACATTTGCGTGCCAATCAAAATCCGTGCACCACCGCGGTGTACTTCCGCCAGTTGCTGTTCCAGCGCGCCTTTGCGGCTGGTGGTGTCGCGGTCGATACGTGAAATGGGTACGCCAGGGAACAGTGGCGCTAACGTCTGTTCAAGTTGTTCGGTGCCCAGTCCCACCGGCACCAGATGCGTGGAGCCGCAGGAGGGGCACTGGCGCGGCACCGGACGCTGACTATCGCAATGATGACAGCGCAGATGCTGTTGTGCCTGATGCAACGTGTAGTAGTGATCGCAGCGCGGACATTCGGCAATCCAGCCACAATCATGGCACAGCAACGCAGGCGCAAAACCCCGACGATTAAGAAAAAGAATGACCTGATTGTCGGCTTGTAAATGTTGGCGCATACGGGTGATCAACGCCGGAGCCAGCCCCGCCTGTACCTTCTGACCTTTTAAATCCAGAACGTGTTGAATTGCCGGACGCGCATTCCCCGCCCGACGGGTCAGGCGCAGCAGACGGTATTTTTTCTGCTGTACATTACATAACGTTTCCAGTGCGGGCGTTGCGGAGCCAAGAATAATCGGGATTTGCTCGCTGTGCGCACGATACACCGCCAGGTCGCGGGCATGATAGCGCCAGCCTTCCTGTTGTTTGTAGGAACTGTCGTGCTCTTCATCGATAACAATCACGCCGAGATTTTTAAATGGCGTAAACAGCGCGGAGCGGGTGCCGATAACAATCGCCGCCTCGCCATTTTTCGCTTTCAGCCACGCCGAAAGGCGCTCGCTGTCGTTCAGGCCGGAATGCAGAACTTCTACTGGCGCATTAAACCGTTCACGAAAACGGGCGATAGTTTGCGGCGTCAGGCCGATTTCCGGCACCATCACCAGCGCCTGTTTGCCCTGAGCGAGCACATTTTCCAGGACGCTCAGATAAACCTCTGTTTTACCGGAGCCGGTAACGCCCGCCAGCAGCCAGGCAGAGAAGGTATCCGCCGTGCTATGGATGGCGCCAACGGCGGTGGCCTGTTCGGTATTCAATCGCAATCGCTCACCAGAAACGGCATAGTTTGTGCGCCAGTCGCTAAACTCTGGTGTTTCACTTGCTAAATCACACAGACCTTTTTTGCGCAGCGCCTGCAACGCGGCATCATTAAGTTCAAGTTCCGCAACCTGGTCGCGCCAGATTTTCCCTTGTCGCAATGCTGCCAGTGCCTGTTGCTGCTTTGGCGAGCGTTTCAGGCTGTTAATATCCACCGCCTGACCTTGTTCAGTAGCAAACCAGTACCACATCGGCGCGTTCGCCGCAGGCCGCCCCTGGCGCAATAAAATCGGCAAGGCATGAAACAATACATCGCCAATTGGATGATGATAGTAATCCGCAGCCCACATCAGTAATCGCCAGACGGAGTGAGTAAACACCGGTTCAACGTCCAGCACGTCTACCACCGCTTTCAGTTCATTGAGCGGCAACTCGCTGACATCGCTAACTGACACCACAATCCCGATGCGCGCCTGCTGTTTGCCAAACGGCACGCGTACGCGACACCCGGCTTTAACTGTCATGCCTTCTGGTAGCAGATAGTCAAAGGTACGAGGAAGCGGAACGGGCAAGGCAACGTGGGCAACGGGCATAGCATCATCCTGGCTTGAAATTCGGTGGAACAGTATACACATTGCCGCAGAGGAGTGCGGATCAGTTTGCATACGCTGGTTAATTTCTGTATGATTCGGCGCCTTTGATGCGAAATGATCGTGTCAAACTATACTTTAAACATCGCGTGGTGTCTGGCGTTAGGGCTGGAAGAGCGACGCGGCCTTAAACCGAGGTTTTCCCATGAAAAAAGATATTCACCCGAAATACGAAGAAATTACTGCAACCTGCTCTTGCGGTAATGTGATGAAAATCCGCTCCACCGTTGGTCATGACCTGAACCTCGACGTGTGCAGCAAGTGCCACCCGTTCTTCACTGGCAAACAGCGTGATGTTGCTACCGGTGGCCGTGTTGACCGCTTCAACAAGCGTTTCAACATCCCGGGCAGCAAATAAGACCGGATTTCCGAAAAAAGCGCCGTATGGCGCTTTTTTTGTGCCTGAAATTTCGTCATATCACCAGGAAAACAGCGGCCACTCTTTGGCGACTGTGGTGAGTTGTGGCGCATCGAAAACGGCCTGTGGCGAGACCACCGTTTCCTCAAGCGGAATATTTTTACCGTAGCGTTCTTTGAGTTTTGCCTGAACCTGCGGGTTGCTAAGGTTGAACTCTTTCAGCTTTTGCTGTTCGCCCACACGCATTCCCAGTGCATTCTGATAAACCTTCCACACCACTTCCGAACAGTACTGGCGATCGTCGCTCCACGAGAAACTGAAATCATAAGGTTTACCGAGATAACGTTTTGTCGTTTGCGCTAGTTTTTGCTGTTGTTCGGCATTTAGCCCGCCTTTAACGCGACGCACGATGTACTTGCTATCTTCACCGTGGGCGATCCACTGTTTCAGCGGGGTATATTTTACCGGGCCGACGGCTTCAAAGACGTAGGGCTGTTTGTTGCGTATCACCAGCATACCGGTGTGGCTGTAATCGGAATGGGTAGCCAGTTGGATCGCTTTACTTTGCGACGAGCGAGAAATTTGAAAGATGATGTCGCCGGTTTGCGGTTGCTAGGCAAGGGCTGGTGCGGAAACCAGCAGGCTGAGAATGAGTAGCCTGTATTTCATAGTTAAACGTCCATGTATAAAAAAGCGGTGGGTTAGAGCAGAGCCGCTGACAACGTGCTCGTTGTTTATGCCGGATGCGGCGTGAACGCCTTATCCGGGATACAAAATCAATAAATTCAACAGGTTTTGTAGGCCTGATAAGCGTAGCGCATCAGGCGATTTTGCCTTTGTCAGCAGATGCAGCGGCTGGTTAACCCCACGCCGCTCTTTTCAGCTTTAGTATTCCCACGTCTCCGGGTTAATCCCCATCTCACGCATGATCTCTTTTGCTGCTTCCGGGATTTCGTCGTTGCGCTCTTTACGCAGGTCGGCATCATCCGGCAGAGGTTGCCCGGTAAAGGCATGCAGAAACGCTTCACACAGCAGCTCGCTGTTGGTCGCGTGACGCAGGTTGTTCACCTGACGACGCGTGCGTTCATCGGTGAGGATTTTTAACACCTTCAGAGGAATGGAAACCGTAATTTTTTTGACTTGTTCACTCTTCTTGCCGTGCTCAGCGTATGGGCTGATATATTCGCCGCTCCATTCAGCCATGAGATACTTAATCCTCTTCGTCAATAAATTGAGACCAGACCACACAATTAATGTGGGTACTGACCATAAACCCGCATAGTTTACCGTACAGGCGCCACAGTGACATCGTGTAATGCACCTGTCGGCGTGATAATGCATATAATTTTAACGGCTATTTGGGATTTGCTCAATCTATACGCAAAGAAGTTTAGATGTCCAGATGTGTTGACGTCTATTTGCGCAGTGTTTACTCTGGTGGCTGACTTTTCACCGACAAAGCCCAGGGAACTTCATCACATGACGCGTAAACAGGCCACCATTGCAGTGCGTAGTGGGTTAAATGACGACGAGCAGTATGGTTGTGTTGTCCCGCCAATCCATCTTTCCAGCACCTATAACTTTACCGGATTTAATGAACCGCGCGTGCATGATTACTCGCGTCGCGGCAACCCGACGCGCGATGTGGTCCAGCGTGCGCTGGCAGAACTGGAAGGCGGAGCTGGCGCGGTGCTGACGAATACCGGCATGTCAGCCATTCACCTGGTGACCACTGTCTTTTTGAAGCCGGGCGATCTGCTGGTTGCGCCGCACGACTGCTATGGCGGCAGCTATCGCCTGTTTGACAGCCTGGCGAAGCGCGGGTGTTACCGTGTGTTGTTTGTTGATCAAAGTGATGAGCAGGCATTGCAGGCAGCACTGGCGGAAAAACCGAAACTGGTACTGGTAGAAAGCCCAAGTAATCCGTTGTTACGCGTCGTGGATATTGCGAAAATCTGTCATCTGGCAAGGGAAGTCGGGGCGGTGAGCGTGGTGGATAACACCTTCTTAAGCCCGGCATTACAAAATCCACTGGCATTGGGCGCCGATCTGGTGTTGCATTCATGCACTAAATATTTGAACGGTCACTCTGATGTAGTGGCTGGCGTGGTGATTGCCAAAGAGCCGGATGTGGTCGCCGAACTGGCTTGGTGGGCAAACAATATTGGCGTGACGGGCGGCGCGTTTGATAGCTATTTGCTGCTGCGTGGTCTACGAACGCTGGTGCCGCGTATGGAACTGGCCCAGCGTAATGCGCAGGCGATTGTGAACTATCTGCAAACCCAGTCGCTGGTGAAAAAACTGTATCATCCGTCGCTGCCGGAAAATCAGGGGCATGAAATTGCCGTGCGCCAGCAAAAAGGCTTTGGCGCAATGTTGAGTTTTGAACTGGATGGCGATGAGCAGACGCTGCGTCGTTTCCTGAGCGGGCTGTCGTTATTTACGCTGGCGGAATCATTAGGGGGAGTGGAAAGTTTAATCTCTCACGCCGCAACCATGACACATGCGGGCATGGCGCCAGAAGCGCGTGCTGCCGCCGGGATCTCCGAGACGCTACTGCGTATCTCCACCGGTATTGAAGATGGCGAAGATTTAATTGCCGACCTGGAAAATGGCTTCCGGGCTGCAAACAAGGGGTAAAAATGAGTGTGATTGCGCAGGCAGGGGCGAAAGGTCGTCAACTGCATAAATTTGGTGGCAGTAGTCTGGCTGATGTGAAGTGTTATTTACGCGTCGCGGGCATTATGGCGGAGTACTCTCAGCCCGACGATATGATGGTGGTTTCTGCCGCCGGTAGCACCACTAACCAGTTGATTAACTGGTTGAAACTCAGCCAGACCGATCGTCTCTCTGCGCATCAGGTTCAACAAACATTACGTCGTTATCAGTGCGATCTGATTAGCGGCCTGTTACCCGCCGAAGAAGCCGATAGCCTCATTAGCGCCTTTGTCAGCGATCTTGAGCGCCTGGCGGCGCTGCTCGACAGCGGTATCACTGACGCGGTATATGCAGAAGTGGTGGGGCACGGTGAAGTGTGGTCGGCGCGCCTGATGTCTGCGGTACTTAACCAACAAGGACTGCCTGCGACCTGGCTTGATGCCCGCGAATTTTTACGCGCTGAACGCGCCGCGCAACCACAGGTTGATGAAGGGCTTTCTTATCCGTTGCTGCAACAATTATTGGTGCAACATCCGGGCAAACGTCTGGTGGTGACCGGGTTTATCAGCCGCAACAATGCGGGGGAAACGGTGCTGCTGGGGCGCAACGGTTCCGACTATTCGGCAACGCAAATCGGTGCGCTGGCGGGCGTTTCCCGCGTAACCATCTGGAGCGATGTTGCCGGGGTATATAGTGCCGACCCGCGTAAAGTGAAAGATGCTTGCCTGCTGCCGTTGCTGCGTCTTGATGAAGCCAGCGAACTGGCGCGTCTGGCGGCCCCCGTTCTTCATGCCCGTACCTTACAGCCCGTTTCTGGCAGCGAAATCGATCTGCAACTGCGCTGTAGCTACACGCCGGATCAAGGCTCCACGCGCATTGAACGTGTGCTGGCCTCCGGTACTGGCGCGCGTATTGTTACCAGTCATGATGATGTCTGTTTGATTGAGTTTCAGGTGCCAGCCAGCCAGGATTTCAAACTGGCGCATAAAGAAATCGACCAGATCCTGAAACGCGCGCAGGTACGTCCACTGGCAGTGGGCGTACACAACGACCGCCAGTTGCTGCAATTTTGCTACACCTCAGAAGTCGCCGACAGTGCACTGAAAATCCTCGACGAAGCAGGATTACCTGGCGAACTGCGTTTGCGTCAGGGGCTGGCGTTGGTGGCGATGGTTGGGGCAGGGGTCACCCGTAATCCGCTGCATTGCCACCGTTTCTGGCAGCAACTGAAAGGTCAGCCGGTCGAATTTACCTGGCAGTCGGATGACGGTATCAGTCTGGTGGCGGTACTGCGCACCGGTCCGACCGCAAGTCTGATTCAGGGGCTACATCAGTCCGTCTTCCGCGCGGAAAAACGCATCGGTCTGGTGCTGTTCGGCAAAGGCAATATCGGTTCCCGCTGGCTGGAGCTGTTCGCTCGTGAACAGAGCACGCTCTCTGCGCGTACCGGATTTGAATTTGTGCTGGCAGGTGTGGTGGACAGCCGCCGTAGTCTGCTGAGCTATGAAGGACTGGACGCCAGCCGCGCGTTAGCCTTCTTCAATGATGAGGCTGTTGAGCAGGATGAAGAGTCACTGTTCCTGTGGATGTGTGCCCATCCGTATGATGATTTAGTGGTGCTGGATGTTACTGCCAGTCAGCAATTGGCAGATCAATACCTCGATTTCGCCAGCCACGGTTTCCACGTCATCAGTGCCAACAAGCTGGCGGGAGCGAGCGACAGCAACAAATATCGCCAGATCCACGACGCGTTCGAAAAAACCGGGCGTCACTGGTTGTATAACGCCACCGTCGGTGCAGGTTTACCGATCAACCACACCGTGCGCGATCTGATCGACAGTGGCGATACTATTTTGTCGATCAGCGGGATCTTCTCCGGCACGCTCTCCTGGCTGTTCCTGCAATTCGACGGCAGCGTACCGTTTACCGAACTGGTGGATCAGGCATGGCAGCAGGGCTTAACCGAGCCTGACCCGCGTGATGACCTTTCCGGCAAAGACGTGATGCGCAAGCTGGTGATTCTGGCGCGTGAAGCAGGTTACGATATCGAACCGGACCAGGTGCGCGTGGAGTCGCTTGTGCCAGCCCATTGCGAAGGCGGTAGCATCGATCACTTCTTTGAGAACGGCGATGAACTGAACGAGCAGATGGTGCAACGACTGGAAGCGGCCCGCGAAATGGGGCTGGTGCTGCGCTACGTGGCGCGTTTTGATGCCAACGGCAAAGCGCGTGTTGGTGTGGAAGCCGTGCGTGAAGACCATCCGCTGGCATCACTGCTGCCATGCGATAACGTCTTCGCCATCGAAAGCCGCTGGTATCGCGATAATCCGTTGGTGATCCGCGGACCTGGCGCAGGGCGCGACGTCACCGCCGGGGCGATTCAGTCGGATATTAATCGTCTGGCGCAGTTGCTTTAAAATCTTTAATAAGGAGTTAGCGGAAGTTAGCTCCTTATTTTATTTGTTTATTATGTTCCCATTTACAACCGAATTATCCGGCGATAAGACGTATAATTTCCGCCAATGTCGTTTATATAATCTAATTCATCTGTATGTTTGTTGTATCCTTTATAATACGTCGCTACCGGTAAGAAACCTAATGCAATATTGGCTCCCCCGCAGAGATTACATCCACCATCGCCACCTTTCAAAAGAGTATCTTTGTCATTAATGATTTCCTGAATATAGGGGTTGAACGCGATCTTCAATCCAAATTGATTCGGCCATTCTATATCCCAGGTTGTAGGTTCTTCTGATGTTATAAAAGGGATTTTCATTTTATAATCGAAGCTATTTCCCCAACGCCAGAGTGTTCTGGAGCCGCCTCCACATAAATATTCCCACTCATCTTCTCCAGGAAGATCAAAGCCTGATTTTTGTATTTCTTGAATCAACTCCTGATAACTGATTATTTCATAGATATGTACCAATAATCTTTCATCTTTATATTGTAATTTCAACGTGTCATTTAATTCGTGAATCCCAGGGTTAGTTTTCTTCATGTAATCAGATAGAAATTCTTGTAACATATGATTTTCTGTGATGCGAGAGTCAGTCAGAGAAACCTCTTTCCAGCTTAGTTTAGCGTGCACGTTTCTTTCAACGAGCATTGGAGAAATAATGACTTTTCTGACAGGTGTGCAAGAATCAGTGAGATAATTATTCAAATTTAATTTTTCTGGTTCGAACATCTCCTCAAATTCTTGTTTTGTTTGGTCATCCATATCATTAAGGCTGGCGTCCCAACCTAATATTGCTATATCTCCGGGGACAACAACAAACTCACTGCCATCTTTATACTTAAAAATACCCGTTTCAGTAGATTGCCCAAATGCGGAGAATGTCTCTATTCTGTCAAAAGTAAAGTCTGTTAGAGATGCCAGCTTTTGCAGTAATAAATTTTTCTTTTCATCTTTATTTAACTTATTGTACTGAGTTTGAGTATTAAGGTACATGGGTTATTCTTCCAGAAAATAGTTTGACGCTATCAAGCTATCATTATCCATATGAGAGTGACTATTGATATAATCTTAAAATCTCACGGTTTAACATACGTTGTGCCTATGAATAGGGGAGTAATTAGATAAATAATTATCTTAATAAAAGAACATATCCTGGCGTTTCTATTACGAGGGATTTTGGCCTGCATCCTGAATTTTTCTCATCTTCTCTGATTTTTCCTCACCATCATTGCCCATTTTTTGGTTGACGCTCCTCGGCTTTTCCTTCATCTTTACATCTGGACGTCTAAATGGATAGATGTTCGCAACACAACATATAACGACAAGCGATTGATGAGGTAAGGTATGAGCTTTTTTCACGCCAGCCAGCGGGATGCCCTGAATCAGAGCCTGGCAGAAGTCCAGGGACAGATTAACGTTTCGTTCGAGTTTTTCCCGCCGCGTACCAGTGAAATGGAGCAAACCCTGTGGAACTCCATCGATCGTCTTAGCAGTCTGAAGCCGAAGTTTGTATCGGTGACCTATGGCGCGAACTCCGGTGAACGTGACCGTACGCACAGTATTATTAAAGGTATTAAAGAGCGCACAGGTCTGGAAGCTGCGCCGCATCTCACCTGCATTGATGCGACGCCCGACGAGCTGCGCACCATCGCCCGTGACTACTGGAATAACGGCATTCGCCATATTGTGGCGCTGCGTGGCGACTTGCCGCCAGAAAGCGGTAAGCCAGAAATGTACGCCGCAGACCTGGTGACGCTGTTAAAAGAAGTGGCAGATTTCGATATCTCGGTGGCGGCGTATCCTGAAGTACATCCAGAGGCGAAAAGTGCTCAGGCGGATCTGCTCAATCTGAAGCGTAAAGTGGATGCCGGAGCTAACCGCGCTATCACCCAGTTCTTCTTTGATGTCGAGAGTTACCTGCGTTTTCGCGACCGTTGTGTCTCTGCGGGTATTGATGTGGAAATTATTCCGGGCATTTTGCCGGTTTCTAACTTTAAACAGGCGAAGAAGTTTGCCGATATGACCAACGTGCGCATTCCTGCGTGGATGGCGCAAATGTTTGATGGTCTGGATGACGACGCAGAAACCCGCAAGCTGGTGGGCGCGAATATTGCCATGGATATGGTGAAGATTTTAAGCCGTGAAGGAGTGAAAGATTTCCACTTCTATACGCTTAACCGTGCGGAAATGAGTTATGCGATTTGCCATACGCTGGGTGTGCGTCCGGGGGTATAGGTATTTTGGCTTTTGTAAAAATCACACTGCGATCACAAAATTTAAACAGAGCACAAATTAGCTCCTCGTATTGAGGACAGGAAATTCAAAATCATTGACCCGCTTTTCCTCCCGTTATCCTTGAAGGACAAGGGAGAATAAAGCGGGAAAATCCCTTTTTATAAAGCATTTGTCCGTATTCGGATATATTGCAAAAAACTTATTCACGATCAATTTGATCTACATCTCTTTAACTAATGGTATGTAAGATCCCAACTATCGCATCCGTGGATTAATTCAATTATAACTTCTCTCTAACGCTGTGTATCGTAACGGTAACACTGTAGAGGGGAGCACATTGATGAGTACGTCAGACGACATCCATAACACAACAGCCACTGGCAAATGCCCGTTCCATCAGGGCGGCCATGATCAGAGCGCAGGTGCGGGAACAACCACTCATGACTGGTGGCCAAAACAACTCCGTGTTGACCTGTTAAACCAACATTCAAACCGTTCTAACCCATTGGGCGAGGACTTTGACTACCGCAAAGAATTCAGCAAGTTAGATTACTATGGTCTGAAAAAAGATCTGAAAGCATTGCTGACAGAATCTCAACCGTGGTGGCCGGCAGACTGGGGCAGCTATGCGGGTCTGTTTATTCGTATGGCATGGCACGGCGCAGGTACTTACCGTTCCATCGACGGACGCGGCGGCGCCGGGCGTGGTCAGCAACGTTTTGCTCCGCTCAACTCCTGGCCTGATAACGTCAGCCTGGATAAAGCGCGTCGCCTGCTGTGGCCAATCAAACAGAAATATGGTCAGAAAATCTCCTGGGCCGACCTGTTTATCCTTGCGGGTAACGTCGCACTGGAAAACTCCGGTTTCCGTACCTTTGGTTTCGGTGCTGGTCGTGAAGATGTCTGGGAACCGGATCTCGATGTGAACTGGGGTGATGAAAAAACCTGGCTTGCTCACCGTAACCCGGAAGAACTGGCAAAACGCCCGTTAGCAGCAACTGAAATGGGGCTTATTTACGTCAACCCGGAAGGACCAAATGCCAGCGGCGAACCGCTTTCAGCGGCATCAGCTATTCGTGCAACCTTTGGCAACATGGGGATGGACGATGAAGAGACCGTGGCGCTGATCGCCGGTGGTCATACGCTGGGTAAAACTCACGGCGCAGGTCCGGCAACACACGTTGGCCCGGATCCAGAAGCTGCGCCGATTGAAAACCAGGGCTTAGGCTGGAAAAGTGATTTTGGCAGCGGCGTTGGCGCAGACGCCATCACCTCGGGTCTGGAAGTCGTCTGGACGCAAACGCCGACCCAGTGGAGCAACTATTTCTTCGAAAACTTGTTCAAGTATGAGTGGGTACAGACCCGCAGCCCGGCTGGCGCAATCCAGTTCGAAGCGGTAGACGCACCGGAAATCATCCCGGATCCGTTCGATCCGTCGAAGAAACGTAAACCGACAATGCTGGTAACCGACCTGACGCTGCGTTTTGATCCTGAGTTCGAGAAGATCTCTCGTCGCTTCCTTAATGATCCGCAAGCGTTTAACGAAGCCTTTGCCCGTGCGTGGTTCAAACTGACGCACAGAGATATGGGGCCGAAATCTCGTTACATCGGACCGGAAGTACCGAAAGAAGATCTGATCTGGCAGGATCCGCTGCCGCAGCCGACCTACAATCCGACCGAGCAAGACATTATCAATCTGAAATTCGCTATTGCGGATTCTGGTCTGTCGGTCAGTGAGCTGGTGTCGGTCGCCTGGGCGTCTGCTTCTACCTTCCGTGGTGGCGACAAACGCGGTGGCGCCAACGGTGCACGTCTGGCATTAGCGCCGCAGCGCGACTGGGATGTTAACGCCGCAGCGGTTCGTGCACTGCCAATTCTGGAGAAAATCCAGAAATCAACGAATACCGCTTCTCTGGCCGACGTTATCGTACTGGCAGGTGTGGTTGGCGTTGAGAAAGCGGCAAGTGCG
This sequence comes from Escherichia albertii NBRC 107761 = DSM 17582, assembly GCF_000759775.1. Lineage (GTDB taxonomy): Bacteria > Pseudomonadota > Gammaproteobacteria > Enterobacterales > Enterobacteriaceae > Escherichia > Escherichia albertii. Next base: position 33,385 of record NZ_BBMY01000009.1, on the reverse strand, counting down.
GCAGGCGTCAGCATCCATGTGCCATTTACGCCGGGTCGTGTAGATGCACGCCAGGATCAAACTGATATTGAAATGTTTGAGTTGCTCAAACCTGTCGCTGATGGTTTCCGTAACTATCGTGCTGGTGCGAGTGAAGCTACAACAGAATCTTTGCTGATCGATAAAGCACAGCAACTGACGCTGACCGCGCCGGAAATGACCGCGCTGGTGGGCGGGATGCGCGTACTGGGCGCCAACTTCGATGGCAGCAAAAACGGCGTCTTCACTGACCGCGTGGGCGTATTGAGCAATGACTTCTTTGTGAACTTGCTGGATATGCGTTATGAGTGGAAAGCGACCGACGAATCGAAAGAGCTGTTCGAAGGCCGTGACCGTGAAACTGGCGAAGTGAAGTTCACTGCCAGCCGTGCGGATCTGGTCTTTGGTTCTAACTCCGTCCTGCGCGCTGTGGCAGAAGTTTACGCCAGCAGCGATGCCCACGAGAAGTTTGTGAAAGACTTCGTTGCGGCATGGGTGAAAGTGATGAACCTTGACCGTTTCGACCTGCTGTAATCTGATCTCCTTCAGCGACTGCTTGATGGCAGTCGCTGAAGTTTCTTTACCAGCGTATAGTGTCCGCAGGAAAACTACACACTGGATCTCTCATGTCTGCCGCAGGAAAGAGCAACCCACTGGCAATTAGTGGCCTGGTTGTGCTCACGCTTATCTGGAGTTATAGCTGGATTTTCATGAAGCAAGTCACCAGCTATATCGGTGCCTTTGACTTTACGGCCTTACGCTGCATTTTCGGCGCTCTCGTTCTATTCATCGTTCTTTTGTTACGTGGACGCGGAATGCGCCCAACACCATTTAAATACACCTTAGCCATTGCTCTGTTACAAACCTGTGGGATGGTTGGTCTGGCGCAATGGGCGCTGGTGAGCGGCGGAGCGGGGAAGGTGGCTATTCTTAGCTATACCATGCCGTTCTGGGTAGTGATTTTCGCGGCGTTGTTTCTCGGTGAACGACTGCGACGTGGGCAATATTTGGCGATTTTGATTGCTGCTGTTGGATTATTGCTGGTGTTACAACCGTGGCAACTTGATTTCTCTTCGATGAAAAGCGCTATCCTGGCGATCCTCTCCGGCGTCAGTTGGGGCGCGAGCGCCATTGTCGCGAAACGCCTTTACGCCCGCCATCCACGTGTGGATTTATTATCCTTAACCGCCTGGCAGATGCTTTATGCGGCACTGGTGATGAGCGTAGTGGCATTGATGGTGCCGCAACGTGAAATTGACTGGCAACCGACCGTATTCTGGGCGCTGGCTTACAGTGCGATTCTGGCGACGGCGCTGGCCTGGAGTTTATGGCTGTTTGTTTTGAAAAACTTACCTGCCAGTATCGCCAGCTTAAGTACGCTGGCGGTTCCCGTTTGCGGCGTGCTTTTTTCCTGGTGGCTGCTCGGCGAGAATCCCGGCACAGTTGAAGGCAGCGGTATTGTGCTGATTGTGTTGGCACTGGCGCTGGTGAGTCGGAAGAGAAAAGAATCCACCAACGTAAAAAGAATCTGAAGAGGCCATCCATTGGGTGCTATTGCTTAGCGAGCAAAATAGCGATAGTGCCCGACAATTCGCCAGCTAAACAGCACGTCTTCTTCTTGCGCGCCTGCACCAATGTTATGTATCACCAGCGGCGTGCCGTCACGGGCAAAACCATCTGAAATCACGCCAATGTGCGCCAGTCCGTTGTCTAATCGCCAGGAGACGATATCGCCTGGTTGATAGTCGCCGACATTTTTACTGATGGGGCGTGTTTTGTTGTGGCGGGTAAACCAGGTTTCCAGGTTAGGAACCCGACGGTGATCGATGTTGCTGTCCGGGCGCTTTAACTGCCACTTGTGCGGATAATCGGCAAAATTCTTTGCCATATCTTCATGAACCAGTTTCTGCAAATCCACCTTCTGGTTGCGTAGGGCGCGGATCACCACATCGGAACATACGCCGCGCTCCTGCGGGACATCACCGCCAGGATAGGTAAGCTGCACATATGTGGGGTCGTAAAATAGCGTGCTGCCAATTTGCTGTCTGGCACCGTCTGCGATGGCAAGGTTGGTGTTGGCCTGGATTTGTACCACCGCTGGTGGAACAGCGGGGGATTTTAAGGAGTGGCTGGTAAATGCCATCAGAAGGCTGACCAACGCCAGTGAAACTTTCATCTGTTTCGTCCGTGAAAATAATACTCACAGATTCGACCTTCCGGGCTAACGATTGTTCTGTAGATAAAATGTCCAGAAGCGGATAAAAAACTCCCGAACAACGTGGGCGTTTCAGATTACCTGGATAGGGTGCCAAATGCGGTGTGAACGCCTTATCTTGCCTACAAAAGCATGCAAATTCAATATATTGCAGAGATTACGTAGGCCTGATAAGCGTAGCGCATCAGGCAGTTTTGCGTTCAAACTCCCGGACAAGCCGGGAGTTTGGCGTAGGTTATTCCCACTCTTGCAGGAAACGTTGGCCGTACTGGTCAGCCACCAGCAATGCTGCATACACTTCATCTGGCGTTGCGCCGCCAGGCATGTTGTGGATAGTCTCACCTTCTGCGCATGCTGCTTCTGCCACAATCCGCATTTTCGCCGGGACGTTTTCTTTAATATCCAGTTGTGCCAGCGTAATAGGCAGGCCAACAGCGTGGCTAAGTGCAGCGACGGTTTCAATTTCTTCAACCGGCGCGTTTTCCAGAACCAGTTGCGTCAGCGTACCGAACGCCACTTTTTCACCGTGATAATAGTGATGTGCATCTGGAATTGCAGTCAGGCCATTGTGCACCGCGTGTGCCGCAGCCAGACCACCGCTTTCAAAGCCAACGCCGCTCAAATAGGTGTTGGCTTCAATCACGCGTTCCAGTGCAGGGGTTACCACATGCTGTTCGGCGGCGAGCATCGCTTTTTCGGCCTCTTCCAGCAGAGTGTTGTAGCATAGTTCAGCCAGTGCCAGCGCCGCCTGAGTACATTTACCGCCCGCCATGGTGGTTGCGCCGCTACGGGAACAGGCACGCGCTTCAAACCAGGTTGCCAGCGCGTCGCCAATACCCGCTGCTAACAGACGTGCAGGCGCGCCCGCGACGATTTTAGTATCGACAATAACCATATTCGGGTTGTTTGGCAGCATCAGATAGCGGTCAAACTCGCCTTCATCAGTGTAGATAACGGAAAGTGCGCTACAAGGCGCGTCGGTTGAAGCAATGGTCGGGGCAATGGCTACCGGAACGCCCATAAAGTGTGCCAGCGCTTTAGCGGTATCGAGGGTTTTACCGCCACCGATACCGAGAATGGCGCCACACTGAGCCGTTTCCGCGATGCCGCGCAGACGATCAATTTCATTTTGCGAACATTCGCCGCCAAACGGCGCGATTTCTACCGCCAGTCCGGCATCTTTAAAGCTTTTTTCAACGGTGAATTGAGCAAAACCTAACACGAATTTGTCACCCACCACTAACCAGCGTTCTGCCAGTGGTTTCAGGTATTCGCCCAGACGATTAATCACATCAGCGCCCTGGATATATTTACCTGGGGATTGAATAATGCGGTCCATAATTGCTCCTTTAAAGATGAGTTGTGCCAAATGCGGCATTCCAGTCGTGCTCGAACTTCTCTATCGCTGACTCTACCGCAGGGGGGTTGAGCATTTGTTGCGCTACATCTAAAGGCAGGGTGATGGATTCACATCCAGCCAGCAAACAATCCAGCGCCTGACGCGGCGTTTTAAAGCTAGCCGCCAGTACCATGCTTTCTGGCGCGTGCATTTCCAGTAATGCTTGCAGTTCTTGCACGGTGCGAATGCCGTCGCCGCCCTGAGCGTCTACGCGGTTAACATATGGAGCAACGTATTTGGCGCCTGCCAGCGCGGCCAGTAACCCCTGCGCGGCGCTATATACAGCGGTGCCAAGTGTAGTAATACCCTCTTTTTTCAGCATCTTAATGGCGGCCAGACCTTCGGAAGTCACCGGGATTTTTACCACAATACCCGGAATGGCGTCGCGCAGGCGCTTCGCTTCTTCCACCATGCCCTGTGCGTCGCGGCTCATGGTCTGAGCAAACAGAATGCCCTCATCACCGATCGCTTTTTGCAGGCGCGGCAGCACTTCCCAGATGGACTCCTTGCTGGCAGCGATAATGCTCGGGTTAGTTGTCATCCCGGCAATCGGGAATATACGTGCCAGACGTTCGACTTCTGCGACGTTAGCGGTGTCCAGATACAGTTCCATGATGTTTCCTTTTACAGTTCCAGTTCATGTTGCAGCAGGCTGGCGATAGCGTCGGCAGAGGCGGCGTTAACCAGCGCGTTACGGAATTCTTCGTGCATGATACGACGAGCGAGGCGCGAGAAAATGCGCATATGTTGATCGCCAGCGGCGTGTTTGTTCAGGGTTAACATAATGATGAATTGCGCTTCATCATCGCCCCAGCGCACTGGCGCTTGCAGACGTGCTACGCTGATGGTGGATTGCTCAATATGTTCCGATTTGCTGTGTGGAATGGCAAAACTAAAGCCCAGTCCGGTAGAGAAAACGGCCTCGCGCGCCCACAAGTCGGCTTCCAGTTTACGCGGATAGCGGCAGCGCCCTGCCAGCAGCAGGTTATCGGTCATGCCTTTGAGCACTTCTTCTTTGCTGCGCCAGTCGCTTTCCAGCGTGATGCACTCGGCAGTGACCAGCGGTGCGTCCTGTTGTGTCATGCGGAACTGCGCCAGCAGGTGTTCCACTTCCAGTGAAGTACGGCAGGCCATCGCCTGGTTGAGCAACTGGCGGCACTCGCTGCTATCAAGTTGCGCCATCCGCGCTTTCGCCGCCGGAATCGACGGCGCGCTCATGCTGAGTTCATCCAGACCTAAACCAATCAGCAGTGGCAGCACGGAACCCTTTGCTCCCAGTTCACCGCACAGGCCAATCCATTTGCCCTGGCGATGCACCGCCTGCACGGCGTAATCGAGCGCCCGTAAGAATGCTGGATTCAGGCTGTTGTAGTGACGAGTTACCTTAGCATTATCGCGATCTACTGCCAGCAGATATTGCGTCAGGTCGTTACTGCCGATACTAAAGAAATCAATCTCTTCACAGCACTGATCGATGATGAACATTACCGATGGCACTTCCAGCATGATGCCAAGAGGGATCTTCTCATCAAACGGAATGTGTTCATTGCGCAGCTGCTGTTTGGCTTCCGCCAGTTTCTCTTTCACCCATAAGATCTCTTCCATTGAGGAGATCATCGGGATCATGATCTTTAAGCTGCCGTGGGCAGATGCTCGCAGGATCGACCGTAATTGTGTGGTGAACAGCGACGCATATTCTTCATAAATACGTACTGCGCGATAACCGAGGAACGGGTTCGCTTCCGCAGGAATATTTAGATAATCAACAGGTTTGTCACCGCCAATGTCCATAGTGCGGACAATAATGCTGCGACCGTTGGCGGATTCCAGCGCCTGACAAAAAATGTTGTACAGCTCGCTCTCGCCAGGAGCGCTGGCGCGATCCATATAGAGCATTTCAGTACGGAACAAACCGACGCCTTCCGCACCATTGCCGAATGCGGCCTGCGCTTCCACGGAGTGAGCGATGTTCGCGGCAATTTCAATGCGGATACCGTCAGCGGTACGGGCTTGCTGGGTTAGCCAGACACGCTGTTGCTTACGCAGGGCGTCCTGCACGCGGGCTTCTTGCTGATAATAACGGGCTACCGCGTCTGTCGGTTCGACTACAATCGCCCCGGCGTTGCCGTCGATATAAATCGTTTGATGTTGCCACGGAGTAAGCGTGTCGATATCCACGCCAACCAGCGTCGGAATATTGAACGAACGGGCAAGGATCACTGTGTGTGAGGTAGTGCCGCCGCTTTTCAGCAACAGACCTTTCAGATGATTTTTATCCAGTTCGAGGAACTGGCTGGGAGTCAGCTCATCCGCCATACAAATGGCGGGTTGCGTCAGTTTTCCGGGGGCAGGGAAGCGTTGTTCGCCATAAATTTGCTGGAGTAACTGGAAGCAGACGTCGCGTACATCCAGTGCACGCTCTTGCAGGTAGCTGCTGCTGGAACGGGCAAACTCGTCACAAAAGTGATTCGCGCTGGCGATAATTGCTTCGGCACAGCTTAATCCGGCGCTGACGCCAGCCAGTAAGTGCTGACGTAAAGAGGTATCGCTCGCTAATGATCGGTGAGCTTCCAGAATCGCGCTGGTAGCACCGTCGCTATCCAGCAGACGGAACTCAATATTTTTCAGTACCAGTGTCAGGCCGTTTTCCAGCGCGGATTGCTCGGCGTCAACGCCTTCGGCAGCGGGAAGATTACCCAGCGCGTTGAGATCTAAAGAAGAGATCGGCGTCAGAATGCCGCCTGCACTGCCACTGCACACGGAGCGAGCGCGAATAATTCGCGGCTTCAGGTTAGTCAGTGAAATCGGTAGCGGCTCCAGCTCGTCAGATTTTACTTCCGCCAGCGGTGCATCGCAGTGGGGAAATTCATCGCGCAACCATTGGCTTAAACGCTGGTGTGCTGTTTGTTCGTCTGCCCCGGAAATCAGTAACTGACAGCTATCGCCCATCAGAGTATCGGTACCAATCAGCGCCAGAGCGCTTTTGGCGTTACCCTTGCGGTCAGTGCGTAGGTTGTGCCACTCAATCTGTGATGAAAAAGTATTACACAGCGTTTCAACGTGGCTTGCCGGGCGTGCATGTACGCCATTTGGCAGCTCACAAGTAAATTCCACAATCAGGGCCATTGCCTCTCTCCCATTACGCTTTTCTGCTTACAGGATAAGAGCGCTCGGCGACGGCCTGCCATGTGACAAATCTGCCAAAAACTGGACAAATGTAATGTAACCGTCAAAGTGAGACACGCCTCACAAGACGCGACGCCTCGTTTGAATTCCGAGTTAACGCAAGTTATGAGGCTGATCGCATTTTTGTACTGATATTACAAAAGTCCAGTAAATGGCCTTTTTATCCACTGTTTGCCCTGCTTGCGATTGCCTATTGTTTCTCCCATCAAAAATATGGACATGGGCTTTCGCAAGCCCGGGAGCAGCTTATGAATGAGTTGGTACAGATCCTGAAAAATACCCGTCAGCACTTAATGACGGGCGTTTCACACATGATTCCTTTCGTGGTATCGGGCGGTATTTTGCTGGCGGTTTCCGTCATGCTGTATGGCAAAGGCGCGGTACCGGATGCCGTAGCCGATCCGAATCTGAAAAAATTGTTTGATATTGGCGTGGCTGGTTTGACGCTGATGGTGCCTTTCCTTGCGGCTTACATCGGTTATTCCATTGCAGAGCGCTCTGCGCTGGCCCCGTGCGCCATCGGCGCCTGGGTGGGTAACAGCTTTGGCGCAGGCTTCTTCGGTGCGCTAATTGCCGGGATTATCGGCGGCATCGTCGTGCATTACCTGAAGAAAATTCCGGTGCATAAAGTTCTGCGCTCGGTGATGCCCATCTTCATTATTCCCATTGTCGGCACACTGATTACCGCAGGCGTCATGATGTGGGGGCTTGGCGAGCCGGTAGGGGCATTGACCAGCAGCCTGACCCAGTGGCTACAGGGGATGCAGCAAGGCAGCGTGGTGATGTTGGCGGTGATCATGGGCCTGATGCTGGCCTTCGATATGGGCGGCCCGGTCAACAAAGTGGCCTATGCGTTCATGCTGATTTGCGTCGCTCAGGGTGTTTATACCGTGGTGGCCATTGCTGCTGTAGGGATTTGTGTTCCGCCGCTGGGCATGGGGCTGGCGACGTTGATTGGGCGCAAAAATTTCTCTTCTGAAGAGCGTGAAGCAGGTAAAGCGGCGCTGGTGATGGGCTGTGTTGGCGTCACCGAAGGGGCGATACCTTTTGCTGCTGCCGATCCGTTGCGTGTTATTCCTTCCATCATGATCGGTTCTGTGTGTGGAGCGGTTACCGCAGCGCTGGTGGGGGCGCAGTGTTATGCCGGTTGGGGGGGCCTGATTGTGTTGCCAGTGGTTGAAGGCAAGCTGGGTTACATCGCGGCTGTCGCAGTTGGCGCCGTTGTAACCGCGGTTTGCGTAAACGTGCTGAAAAGTCTGGCGCGTAAAAATGGGTCTTCAATTGATGAAAAAGAAGACGACCTGGATCTGGATTTTGAAATTAATTAATTGAGGAACGAGCCATGACGAAAATTATTGCAGTAACCGCGTGTCCTTCCGGTGTTGCCCATACTTATATGGCGGCGGAAGCGCTGGAAAGCGCCGCGAAAGCCAAAGGCTGGGAAGTGAAAGTAGAAACTCAGGGGTCGATTGGTCTGGAAAATGAGCTGACTGCGGAAGACGTGGCGAGCGCCGATATGGTGATTCTGACTAAGGATATCGGCATTAAGTTTGAAGAGCGTTTTGCCGGAAAAACCATCGTGCGCGTCAACATCAGCGACGCAGTAAAACGCGCTGACGCCATCATGAGCAAAATTGAAGCTCACCTGGCACAAACCGCTTAAGTTCTTATCCCGCCCGTAAGGGCGGGTTCGCTTTCCTGGAGGAGTTCTTCATGACGAATCGTATCTCTCGCCTTAAAACTGCGCTGTTTGCCAATACCCGTGAAATCTCACTGGAGCGGGCGCTGCTTTATACTGCCAGCCATCGGCAAACCGAAGGCGAACCGGTGATATTGCGCCGGGCGAAAGCAACAGCGTATATCCTTGAACACGTTGAAATTTCGATTCGTGATGAAGAACTGATTGCCGGTAACCGCACGGTGAAACCGCGCGCCGGGATTATGTCGCCGGAAATGGACCCTTACTGGCTGCTCAAAGAGCTGGACCAGTTCCCGACGCGCCCGCAGGACCGTTTCGCTATTAGCGAAGAAGATAAACGTACCTACCGCGAAGAGTTGTTCCCGTACTGGGAAAAACGCTCGATGAAAGATTTCATCAACGGTCAGATGACGGATGAAGTAAAAGCCGCGACCAGCACGCAGATTTTCAGCATCAACCAGACGGATAAAGGCCAGGGGCACATCATTATTGATTACCCGCGCTTGCTGAATCACGGGCTGGGTGAGCTGGTGGCACAGATGCAGCAACATTGCCAGCAACAGCCGGAGAATCACTTTTATCAGGCGGCGCTGTTATTGCTCAAAGCCTCGCAGAAACACATTTTGCGTTACGCCGGGCTGGCGGAAACGCTGGCGGCAAACTGCCCGGATGCTCAGCGTCGCGAAGAGTTACTGACCATTGCGGAGATCTCCCGCCATAACGCCGAACATAAGCCGCAGACCTTCTGGCAGGCGTGCCAGTTATTCTGGTACATGAACATCATTTTGCAATACGAATCTAACGCCAGCTCGCTGTCGTTGGGGCGCTTCGACCAGTATATGTTGCCGTTCTATCAGGCATCATTAACCCAGGGCGAAGATCCGGCGTTCCTGAAAGAACTGCTCGAATCTTTATGGGTGAAATGCAACGACATCGTGCTGTTGCGCTCCACCAGCAGCGCGCGTTATTTCGCAGGATTCCCGACCGGCTATACCGCACTGCTCGGCGGTTTAACCGAGAACGGACGTAGCGCGGTGAACGTGCTTTCGTTCCTTTGCCTCGATGCCTATCAGAGCGTGCAATTACCGCAACCGAACCTCGGCGTGCGCACTAATGCTTTGATAGACACACCGTTCCTGATGAAAACCGCAGAAACCATTCGCCTCGGCACCGGTATTCCGCAAATCTTCAACGATGAAGTGGTGGTGCCCGCGTTCCTCAACCGTGGCGTTTCGCTGGAAGATGCGCGCGACTATTCCGTAGTGGGTTGCGTGGAATTATCTATTCCCGGCAGAACCTACGGTTTGCACGATATTGCGATGTTTAACTTGCTGAAAGTGATGGAAATCTGCCTGCATGAAAATGAAGGCAATGCTGCGCTGACTTATGAAGATTTGCTGGAGCAGATTCGTACCAAGATTAGTCACTACATTACCCTGATGGTTGAGGGCAGCAATATTTGCGATATCGGTCACAGTGACTGGGCGCCGGTGCCGCTGCTCTCGTCGTTTATCAGCGATTGCCTGGAAAAAGGCCGTGATATTACCGACGGTGGCGCGCGTTATAACTTCTCCGGCGTACAGGGGATCGGTATCGCTAACCTGAGTGATTCTCTCCATGCGTTGAAAGGGATGGTTTTTGAACAACAGCGTTTAAGTTTTGACGAGTTGTTGTCGGTATTAAAAGCCAACTTCGCCACGCCAGAGGGCGAAAAAATCCGTGCTCGCTTAATTAACCGCTTCGAGAAATACGGTAACGATATCGATGAGGTGGATAACATCAGCGCCGAGCTGTTGCGCCATTACTGCAAAGAAGTGGAAAAATATCAGAACCCGCGTGGTGGTTACTTCACGCCGGGGTCGTATACCGTTTCTGCTCACGTCCCGTTGGGAGCGGTGGTTGGCGCGACACCAGACGGGCGTTTTGCCGGGGAGCAACTGGCAGACGGTGGTTTGTCACCCATGCTGGGCCAGGACGCACAAGGGCCAACGGCAGTACTGAAGTCAGTCAGTAAACTGGATAACACGCTGCTTTCTAACGGGACGTTGCTGAACGTGAAATTCACTCCGGCAACCCTGGAAGGTGAAGCGGGATTACGCAAACTGGCCGACTTCTTACGGGCATTTACCCAGCTTAAGTTGCAACATATTCAATTTAACGTGGTGAATGCCGACACGTTGCGGGAAGCGCAGCAACGCCCGCAAGATTATGCCGGGCTGGTGGTGAGAGTTGCCGGATACAGCGCCTTCTTTGTCGAATTGTCAAAGGAGATCCAGGATGACATCATCCGCCGGACAGCGCATCAGTTGTAATGTTGTGGAAACGCGCCGCGATGACGTGGCGCGTATTTTCAACATTCAGCGCTATTCGCTGAATGACGGCGAAGGCATCCGCACGGTGGTCTTTTTTAAAGGCTGCCCGCATCTTTGTCCGTGGTGTGCTAACCCAGAATCGATCTCCGGCAAAATCCAGACGGTGCGCAGAGAGTCGAAATGTCTGCATTGCGCGAAATGTTTGCGTGATGCGGATGAATGCCCTTCTGGAGCATTTGAGCGGATTGGTCGTGATATCAGTCTTGATGCGCTGGAGAGGGAAGTGATGAAAGATGACATTTTCTTTCGCACCTCCGGCGGCGGCGTCACGCTTTCTGGCGGCGAAGTGTTAATGCAGGCGGAGTTTGCCACCCGTTTTTTGCAACGACTGCGGCTATGGGGTGTGTCATGCGCCATCGAAACTGCCGGAGACGCGCCAGCCAGCAAGCTGTTACCGCTGGCGAAATTGTGCGATGAAGTGTTATTTGATTTAAAGATTATGGACCCAAACCAGGCGCGGCAGGTAGTGAAGATGAACCTGCCACGCGTGCTGGAGAACCTGCGTTTGCTGGTGAGCGAAGGCGTCAACGTAATTCCTCGTTTGCCGCTGATTCCCGGTTACACACTCACTAAAGAAAATATGCAGCAAGCGCTGGATGTGTTGATTCCGCTGAATATCAGGCAGATCCACCTGTTGCCGTTTCACCAGTACGGCGAGCCGAAATACCGCCTGCTGGGGAAAACATGGTCGATGAAAGAGGTTGCTGCGCCGTCGTCAGCCGATGTGGCAACGATGCGTGAAATGGCAGAACGGGCCGGGTTTCAGGTTACCGTGGGAGGTTAAAAATGGCATACCTGGTAGCAGTAACCGCCTGCGTGAGCGGCGTGGCGCATACTTATATGGCGGCAGAACGGCTGGAAAAGTTGTGCCAGCAAGAAAAGTGGGGCGTCAGCATCGAAACGCAGGGCGCGCTGGGAACTGAAAATCGTTTATCGGAAGAAGATATTCGTCGGGCTGATGTGGCGCTGCTGATTACCGATATCGAGCTTTCTGGTGCGGAGCGATTCGAGCATTGTCGCTATGTGCAATGCGGTATTAGTGCGTTTTTACGGGAACCACAGCGAGTAATGAGCGCAGTGCGCAAAGTGCTTTCTGCACCGCAACAAACCCATCTTATTCTGGAGTAGTTGGTTTTTCTGTCAGTTGGCTGTGGTATTGCCGACGATACTCCGACGGTGAGCGTTCGGTATTTTTGCGAAACAGACGGCAAAAGTAGTTGCTGTCGACAAACCCGCAGGCGTGCGCCACTTCTTTTACCTTCAGGTCATAGCCTTTCAATAACGTTTTTGCATGTTCCAGCCGCGTGTGGTTCAGATATTCGTTAAAGCCAATAGCGCCTGTTTTTTGAAACAGGTGAGAGAGATAGTTTGGTGAAATGTAGAACGCCTGCGCGACAGATTCACGAGTCAGCGCGGAGGCATAACGTTCGTCGATATAATCGCGGATAGCCTCGAACAGCGCCTGGCTACGCGAAGCGGTCTGGATTTGGCTGCCGAGTAAGTCGCGGCAGTGGCTAAGCAGACTGGTGACGATAAGTCTGGCCGTTTGCTGTTCCTGCGGCTGCATTTGCATTTCATTGAGTGTTTGCAGCAAGAATGAACCAATACGTGGGCCGCGTCGGGCGACGTGCTGTTTCGCCAGGTTTTGAGATTGCTTGCCATTCCATTGCACGACGCTGAAGCCGAGTTGCTGTTTGCCAAACAGCACGCTAAAAGTCGTGGTGGGTGTTTGCCATTGCGGGAAATTCCAGCCGCCAGCGGGGACGTACAGTACATCGCCCGGAACTAACGCCGCACCCGCGCCGGTATCGACAAATTCACCCTCCAGCACAATTTCCAGTCGTGGGAAATCAACCTGATACGCAAGATCGGGGACCGGACCATTAGTGCTGGCAAAGTAAATCTGACGGAGCGGCAGCGGGCCGTTTATCAGGCGGGAGAGCAAATAGCTGACGTCGTGATACATGTTATTCCCTTCGATATGCAGACGGGAAAACAGTAACTGGCATTAGGAAAAAAGGCCACCTGAAAAGCGTGGCCTGATGGGAGTTCGATGTAAACATTGCGGCAGTTGTATTGCCGGATGCGGCGTAAACGCCTAATCCGGCTTACCGCCGCGATCTGTCGACCGGGTAAGACGCGTCAAGCGTCGCATCCGGCAAAGAGCACCTGGCTGATAATTACTGATTACCCACCTGATCGCCATACGGCAGAGTATCGTAATCGATCAGCGCATTTTTCTTATACGGGTTACCAATCCAGCGAGTGGTTTCTTTGAACTGCGGGTTCACCACTGAACGGGTTGGGTCGTAACCGTCGTAAGATAAACCAGCCAAATCTGACCAGGTGTGGATCAGTTCTGCCAGGCTGTATTTACGATTAACATCCTGCGAGAAATCACGCGGATGAGTCGCCTGCCATTTGTCCGACGTCCACAGCAGGAACGGAATGGTGTACATGTGGCGTGTCGGGTTGTCTTCGTTGCGCCCCTGAGTTTTGTGCGGAGGCGTGTCGTAAACCTCTTCACCGTGGTCAGAGAAATAAACCAGGAAACCGTTCGGGTCGGTCGCTTTAAAGTCTTTAATCAGGCTGGCAACCACGTGATCGTTGTACAGGTTAGCGTTGTCGTAATCGTTATACGACTCCAGCTCTTCCGCGTTCAATCCCGGCGGGACATGATCGGTATTGCCATCAAACTTGCCCTGATCTTCCGGGTAACGGTACTTGTACTTGATATGTGTGCCCAGCAGATGAACGATGATCAGTTTCTTCGGCGCAGGGTCCTTCAGCACTTCCTGGAATGGCTTCAGTACGTTGGTGTCGTATTCACGGGCACTCTGCGTGCGTTGTTGATTCATGTAGTACTGCTTGTCGGTCTGGCGCGAAAATACCGTCAGCATGGTGTTGCGGGCGGTCATCGTTTGCTGGTTGGTGATCCAGAAGGTTTTATAACCTGCCTGTTTCATCATGTTCATCAGCGACGGTTGTGTCAGATACAGATCCGGGTTCTTTTCGTTGGCGAAAGTCAGCGCCTGTTGCAGGATTTCAATGGTGTACGGACGTGAAGTGACCACGTTATTAAACACAGTCAGATTCGGATCGGTTTTATGCAGCATATCCAGTTCCGGCGTGGTTTCACGCGGATAACCGTACAGACTCATACGCCCACGCTGGGTAGATTCACCAATCACCAGTACTAAAGTACGCGGCGCATCGCCGGAATTATCTTTAAAGTTTGCCAGTGGCGGTAATGCATCGTTTTCGTTAAGCAACCGGGTCAGTGAAGAGAGTTGCTGACGATATTGATAATAGCCGGAAATAAACTGCCACGGAGCCGCAGGTTCCATGCGTGAAGCCAGGTTATTTAGCGTTTTCGCGAAAGGTTTATGGTTGATGACGGAATTGACCACCATCGGATGCAAAATCAAACCGTACAGCAGTGCAAACGACACCAGATAGCGCCACGGAGATGGAATATAGACCGGGCGCAGGCGTGTCCACAGAAGAACAGCTACCGCTGTATAGGCCAGCGCGATAAGCACAATCTTCAGGCTGAAATACTGGCTTAAATACTCACTGGCTTCGTTGGTGTTGGTTTCAAACATCACGAACAGAACGCTTTGCGAGAACTCCTGACCATATATGACGTAGTAGCACAACGCGGCCAGTGAGGCCGCCCAGAGCACCACGCCGACTACTGCCGCGATAATTTTAATCCTCCTTGGGAAGAGGAATACCGGGATCAACCACAGCGAACTAAACAACAGCGAGTCGCGAACGCCGTTGGTACCGCTGTAGCCGCTGATGTAAATAATGGCCTGTAGCAGGGTGGAGAAAAACCAAAAATAGAGCAGTGCCCAACCCAGGGCTTTCCAGCTAAAAAGGGGTTTAGCCTGGACTTCTGTGGAATGCATAGTAAAAACCTGTCTCGAAAAAAATAGCGCTGAATGTAACGACAAAACCTTAAAGATATCTGAAGGGATATCCGGGATTTGAATAAAATGCAGACAGAAATATATTGAAAACGAGGGTATTAGAACAGCAGTATTTCAGAAAACCCTCGCACAAAAGCACGAGGGTTTTCAGGAGAGGAGGATTAACCGGTATTACGCATACCTGCCGCGATCCCGGCAATAGTGACCATTAACGCTTGTTCAACGCGAGGATCTGGTTCGTGGCCTTCTTTTTCCGCCTGACGGGAACGGTGCAACAATTCTGCTTGCAGTACGTTTAGCGGGTCGGTGTAAATATTTCGTAGCTGAATAGACTCGGCAATCCACGGTAGATCCGCCATCAGATGGGAGTCATTGGCAATCGCCAGCACGACTTTGATGTCTTCTTCTTGTAGATTGCGTAACTCTTTACCCAGCGACCAAAGCTCTTTTGCGACCAGCCGCTGATCGTAGTATTCCGCCAGCCACAGATCCGCTTTGGCGAAAACCATCTCCAGCATTCCAAGGCGCGTTGAGAAGAAAGGCCAGTCGCGACACATGGTTTCCAGCTCGTTCTGTTTGCCATCTTCCACCACTTTTTGCAGCGCCGTACCTGCGCCCAGCCAGGCTGGCAGCATCAGGCGGTTTTGCGTCCAGGCAAAAATCCACGGAATGGCGCGCAATGATTCGACACCGCCGGTCGGGCGACGTTTCGCCGGACGTGATCCCAACGGCAGTTTGCCGAGTTCCTGCTCTGGCGTGGCAGAGCGGAAGTAAGGTACAAAATCTTTGTTTTCACGCACGTAGCCGCGGTAGACATCGCAAGAGATGACAGACAGTTCATCCATAATGCGACGCCAGCTCTCTTTCGGCTCCGGTGGCGGCAGCAGGTTGGCTTCCAGAATCGCCCCGGTATACAGCGAAAGGCTGCTAACAGTGATTTCTGGCAGACCGTACTTGAAGCGGATCATCTCGCCCTGTTCGGTCACACGCAGGCCGCCTTTCAGGCTTCCCGGCGGTTGCGACAGCAGTGCCGCATGGGCCGGTGCGCCGCCGCGACCAATGGAACCGCCGCGGCCGTGGAACAGCGTCAGTTCAATGCCCGCTTTTTCGCAGGTTTTGATTAACGCATCTTGTGCCTGATATTGCGCCCAGGATGCCGCCATCACGCCCGCATCTTTTGCTGAGTCGGAATAGCCAATCATCACCATCTGTTTGCCCTGAATCAGGCCGCGATACCAGTCGATATTCAGCAACTGGGTCATGACATCGTTAGCGTTGTTCAGGTCATCCAGGGTTTCAAAAAGCGGTGCGACTGGCATCGCAAATCCAATACCTGCTTCTTTCAGTAACAGGTGGACGGCCAGTACGTCGGACGGCGTTTTCGCCATTGAGATCACATAGGCGGCAATCGAACCTTGTGGCGCTTCGGCAATGACCTGACAGGTATCAAGCACTTCACGTGTTTCGGCGCTTGGCTGCCAGTTGCGCGGCAGCAATGGACGTTTAGAGTTCAGTTCACGGATCAGGAATGCTTGTTTGTCGGCTTCTGACCAGCTTTCGTAATCGCCAATGCCGAGGTAGCGGGTCAGCTCGCCCAATGCTTCGGTATGACGGGTGCTCTCCTGGCGGATATCAATACGTACCAGCGGTACGCCGAAACATTTCACACGACGCAGGGTATCGAGCAGATCGCCGTTGGCGATAATTCCCATGCCACATGCCTGAAGTGACTGATAACAAGCGTAGAGCGGCTCCCAAAGTTCTTCGTTTTGCGTCAGCAGACCTTCTGGCTTCGGCAGTTCTTCGCCTTTCAGACGTGCTTCCAGCCAGGCCTGTGTCGCCATCAGACGGGAGCGCAGGTTTTTCATCAGATAGCGATACGGTTCTGCGGCGCCTTCTTCGCCGACCAGCGCCAGCAGTTCAGGCGTCGCGTCAACCATCGACAGTTCAGAAACCAGAACCTGAATATCTTTCAGGAACAGATCGGTCGCTTTCCAGCGGCTGAGCAACAAAACGTGTCGGGTGATATCCGCGGTAACGTTCGGGTTACCGTCACGGTCGCCGCCCATCCACGAAGTAAAACGGACCGGAACAAATTCCACTGGCAGTTTGTAGCCGAGATTCTCTTCCAGTTGTTCGTTCAGTTCGCGCAGATAATTCGGCACGCCTTGCCACAGGCTGTTTTCCACCACGGCAAAGCCCCATTTGGCTTCATCTACCGGGCTTGGGCGCTGTTTACGGATTTCATCGGTATGCCAGGACTGAGCGATCAACTGACGCAGGCGGCGCATCAGTTGGTTTCGCTCGTAGTCAGCGATGTCTTTGTTATCGAGCTGTTTCAAACAAGTGTTCACTTCCACCATTTTGTGGATCAGCGTACGACGGGTAATTTCGGTCGGGTGCGCGGTCAGAACCAGTTCCAGCGACAGCGATTCCACCGCTTTTTTGATCGTAGCAGCGTCAAGGTCTGGCTGGTTTTTCAGTTTACGCAGGGTGCGGGCAATGACTTCCGGGTTGCTGGCAGCCTCGCCTTTCGGCGAAATGCTATGATATTGCTCAGCGGTGTTGGCCAGATTCAGAAACTGACTAAACGCACGTGCAACGGGCAGCAGCTCGTCGTTCGACAAATTTTGTAAGGTGGTGAGTAACTCCTGGCGGTTAGCATCATTGCCAGCGCGTGAAGATTTGGACAACTTACGGATAGTTTCTACGCGTTCAAGAATGTGTTCGCCCAACGCATCCTTGATGGTTTCTCCCAGCACTTTGCCGAGCATACTGACATTACTACGCAATGCGGAATATTGTTCGTTCATATGACCCCAGACACCCCATCTTATCGTTTGATAGCCCTGTATCCTTCACGTCGCACTGGCGCGAATATGCTCGGGCTTTGCTTTTCGTCGTCTTTTATAAAGCCACGTAAACGCGGTGACGTCAAATGCTGCGAAATCGCTTCAGCAAACGAATAAATAGCCGGAATTTACGCCATTAAATTCACAACGAATAAAATAAGCGTAACTTATGGAAATGTTAAAAAATCGCCATACATAACACCAAAGGTGTAGGTCAGATAAGTTTGGGCATCATTTGAGTCACTGTAGGCCGGATAAGATGCGCAAGCATCGCATCCGACATGATTTGTAGCACCGGAGCTTCGCAACAGTGCCGGATGCGGCGTGACCGCCTTATCCGGTCTGCGTTCGGGCATCATTTGAGTCACTGTAGGTCGGATAAGATGCGCAAGCATCGCATCCGACATGATTTGTAGCGCCGGAGCTTCGCAACAGTGCCGGATGCGGCGTGACCGCCTTATCCGGCCCGAGTTTTAATGCCAGCAGAAATGATGAATTACCTGAGTGATCAGCTCACGGGTGGGCTTGATAAAACGTGTTTCCAGATATTCATCAGGCTGATGAGCTTGATTGATTGAGCCGGGGCCTAATACCAGCGTCGGGCATAACGTCTGAATAAAAGGCGCTTCGGTACAATAGTTCACCACTTCGGTCTGCGCGCCGAGCAATTTCTCAACCACTTCAACCAGTTGATGGTTCGGCGGGCATTCATAGCCAGGGATTGGCGGATGTAACTCTTCGACCGTCAGACGACCCGGCCAGCGTTCGCTCACTGGCGCCAGCGCGTCGTTGAGTAATCCATTCAGCTCATTGAGTGTCATGCCCGGCAGCGGACGAATATCCATATGTAACTCACAGCAGGCACAGATACGGTTAGACGCGTCGCCACCATGAATATGCCCGAGGTTGAGTGTGGGATATGGCACGGTAAACGCTTCGTAGTGATAGCGTTCTTTCAGATTATCGCGCAATTGCAAAATATGACCGATGGCGTCGTGCATCAGTTCGATAGCATTAACTCCGCGCGACGGATCGCTGGAGTGCCCAGACTGGCCCATGATTCGGATGGCATTGGAGATGTGACCTTTATGTGCGCGTACCGGTTGTAGCGATGTTGGTTCGCCAATGATGGCGCAGTCAGGACGCAGGGCGGTGGTTTCGGCAAAATAGCGCGCCCCAGCCATGCTGGTTTCTTCATCGGCGGTTGCCAGAATATAGAGCGGTTTTTTCAGTTTTGTGACGTCGACATCGCGTAATGCATCAAGGATAAACGCAAAGAACCCTTTCATATCGGCGGTGCCTAAGCCGTAAAGTTTGCCCTCATGCTCTGTCAGCGTAAACGGATCGCGCGTCCAGCGCCCATCATCAAACGGCACGGTATCGGTATGGCCTGCCAACAGTAAGCCGCCAGCGCCCTGCCCGCAACTGGCCAGCATATTAAACTTATTGCGCGTCTCTGGCACGGGCTGGACTTCCACATTGAAGCCCAAATCTTTAAACCAACCCGCCAGCAGAGTGATTAAATCTGCATTGCTTTGATCGAGCGCCTCTTCCGTAGCGCTTATTGAAGGTGTGGCAATCAGGGCGCGGTAAATCTCGATAAATGGCGGTAATTTGTTTTTCATTGTTGACACACCTCTGGTCATGATAGTATCAATATTCATGCAGTAATTATGAATAAAAATACACTAACGTTGAGCGTAATAAAACCCACCAGCCGTAAGGTGAATGTTTTACGTTTAACCAGGCAACCAGACATAAGAAGGTGAATAGCCCCGATGTTGAATACGCTGATTGTGGGTGCCAGCGGTTACGCTGGCGCAGAGTTAGTGGCCTATGTAAATCGCCATCCGCATATGAACATAACCGCTTTGACGGTTTCTGCGCAAAGCAATGATGCGGGAAAGTTAATCTCCGATTTGCATCCGCAGCTCAAAGGCATCGTTGATCTGCCGTTGCAGCCGATGTCGGATATCAGCGAGTTTAGTCCAGGGGTGGACGTGGTGTTTCTCGCCACCGCCCATGAAGTTAGCCACGATTTAGCACCGCAATTTCTTGAAGCTGGCTGTGTGGTGTTCGACCTTTCCGGCGCGTTTCGTGTTAACGATGTCGCCTTCTACGAAAAATATTACGGCTTTACCCATCAATACCCGGAACTGTTGGAACAAGCAGCTTATGGTCTGGCGGAGTGGTGCGGAAATAAATTAAAAGACGCAAATTTGATCGCGGTGCCGGGTTGTTATCCCACAGCGGCACAGTTGGCGCTGAAACCGTTGATTGACGCCGATCTCCTCGACCTCACTCAGTGGCCGGTCATCAACGCCACCAGCGGTGTGAGCGGGGCAGGACGTAAGGCGTCGATTTCAAACAGCTTTTGTGAAGTCAGCCTGCAACCTTACGGTGTCTTTACCCATCGCCATCAGCCTGAGATTGCCACACACCTCGGCGCCGACGTGATTTTCACTCCACATTTGGGCAATTTCCCGCGCGGTATTCTCGAAACCATTACCTGTCGCCTGAAGCCTGGCGTAAACCAGGCGCAAGTGGCGCAAGCGTTGCAGCAGGCGTATGCCCATAAACCGTTGGTACGGTTGTATGACAAAGGCGTTCCGGCGCTGAAAAACGTCATCGGGCTGCCGTTCTGCGATATCGGGTTTGCCGTTCAGGGTGAGCATCTGATTATCGTGGCGACCGAAGATAATTTATTAAAAGGTGCGGCGGCACAGGCTATCCAGTGCGCCAACATTCGTTTCGGCTATGCGGAAACGCAGTCTCTTATTTAAGGATACAAAGATGAATCCATTAATTATCAAACTGGGCGGCGTACTGCTGGATAGCGAAGAAGCGCTGGAACGTCTGTTTAGTGCACTGGTGAATTATCGTAAGTCACATCAGCGTCCGCTGGTCATTGTCCACGGCGGCGGCTGCGTGGTGGATGAGCTGATGAAAGGGTTGAATCTGCCGGTGAAAAAGAAAAATGGCCTGCGGGTGACGCCTGCGGATCAGATAGACATTATCACCGGGGCGCTGGCGGGAACGGCAAATAAAACCCTGCTGGCGTGGGCGAAGAAACACCAGATTGCTGCCGTAGGCTTGTTTCTCGGTGACGGTGACAGCGTAAAAGTGACCCAGCTTGATGAAGAGTTAGGCCATGTTGGACTGGCGCAGCCAGGTTCACCTAAGCTCATCAACACATTGCTGGAAAACGGTTATCTGCCGGTGGTCAGCTCCATTGGCGTAACAGACGAAGGGCAACTGATGAACGTCAATGCTGACCAGGCGGCGACGGCGCTGGCGGCAACGCTGGGCGCGGATCTGATTTTGCTCTCTGACGTCAGCGGCATTCTCGACGGCAAAGGGCAACGCATTGCCGAAATGACGGCAGAGAAAGCGGAGCAACTGATTGAGCAGGGCATTATTACGGATGGCATGATTGTGAAAGTGAACGCGGCGCTGGATGCTGCGCGTACGCTGGGCCGTCCGGTGGATATCGCCTCCTGGCGTCATGCGGATCAGCTTCCGGCACTGTTTAACGGTATGCCAATGGGCACGCGGATTTTAGCTTAAGTTTTGTTAGCCGGAGGCGTTGCTATCCGGTATTGCATTCAAAAGAAGGAAACAGAGTTATGGCACTTTGGGGCGGACGTTTTACCCAGGCAGCAGATCAACGGTTCAAACAATTCAATGACTCACTGAGTTTTGATTATCGTCTGGCGGAGCAGGATATTGTTGGCTCTGTGGCCTGGTCCAAAGCGTTGGTAACGGTCGGTGTGTTAACCGCAGAAGAGCAAGCGCAGCTGGAAGAAGCATTGAACGTGCTGCTGGAGGAAGTTCGTGCCAGGCCACAACAAATTCTCGAAAGCGATGCTGAAGATATTCATAGCTGGGTGGAAGGCAAACTAATCGACAAAGTGGGTCAGTTAGGCAAAAAGCTGCATACCGGGCGTAGCCGTAATGACCAGGTGGCGACTGACCTGAAACTGTGGTGCAAAGATACCGTTAGCGAATTGCTGACGGCTAACCGCCAGTTGCAATTGGCGCTGGTGGAAACGGCGGAAAACAATCAGGATGCGGTAATGCCGGGTTATACGCATCTACAACGCGCTCAGCCGGTGACGTTCGCGCACTGGTGCCTGGCTTATGTTGAGATGCTGGCGCGTGATGAAAGCCGTTTGCAGGATGCGCTCAAGCGTCTGGATGTCAGCCCGTTAGGCTGTGGTGCGCTGGCGGGAACGGCTTATGAAATCGACCGTGAACAGTTGGCAGGTTGGCTGGGGTTTGCCTCGGCGACCCGTAACAGTCTCGATAGCGTTTCTGACCGCGACCACGTGCTGGAGCTGCTTTCTGCGGCCGCTATCGGTATGGTGCATCTGTCGCGTTTCGCTGAAGATCTGATTTTCTTTAACACCGGTGAGGCCGGTTTTGTGGAGCTTTCTGACCGTGTGACTTCCGGTTCGTCATTAATGCCGCAGAAGAAAAACCCGGATGCGCTGGAGTTGATTCGTGGTAAATGCGGGCGTGTGCAGGGGGCGTTAACCGGCATGATGATGACGCTGAAAGGTTTACCGCTGGCCTATAACAAAGATATGCAGGAAGACAAAGAGGGTTTATTCGATGCGCTCGATACCTGGCTGGATTGCTTGCATATGGCGGCACTGGTGCTGGACGGCATTCAGGTGAAGCGTCCGCGTTGCCAGGAAGCCGCACAACAGGGTTACGCTAATGCCACTGAGCTGGCTGATTATCTGGTCGCAAAAGGCGTGCCGTTCCGCGAAGCGCACCATATCGTGGGTGAGGCAGTAGTGGAAGCTATTCGTCAGGGTAAACCACTGGAAGAGCTGTCGCTGGCCGAGTTGCAGAAATTCAGTCCGGTGATTGGCGAAGATGTCTATCCGATTCTGTCGCTGCAATCGTGCCTCGATAAACGTGCAGCAAAAGGCGGCGTCTCACCGCAGCAGGTGGCGCAGGCGATTGCTTTCGCGCAGGCGCGGTTGGGGTAAGCACATTTCTTTATGCAAACGTGGGCTGTTTTTTGAGTAAAAAAATGCGGATCCTGGGATCCGCAAAAGTTCACGTTGGCTTTAGTTATTCGAGTTGAGAAACTCTCGAAACGGGCAGTGACTTCAAGGGTTAAAAAAGGTGCCGCTCCGTTTCTGTGCTCTATTATTAGACAGAAAGCTTGATAGGGATAATCGTTCGTTGCTATGCTTCCTATCGCCGCTAACTATCGTGGCGATGGAGGATGGATAATGAATATTCGTGATCTTGAGTACCTGGTGGCATTGGCCGAACACCGCCATTTTCGCCGTGCGGCAGATTCCTGCCACGTCAGCCAGCCAACCCTGAGTGGGCAAATTCGCAAGCTGGAAGATGAGCTGGGCGTAATGTTGCTGGAGCGGACGAGCCGCAAAGTGTTGTTCACCCAGGCGGGAATGCTGTTGGTGGATCAGGCGCGCACCGTGTTGCGCGAGGTGAAAGTCCTCAAAGAGATGGCAAGTCAGCAGGGCGAGACCATGTCCGGCCCGTTGCATATTGGTTTGATCCCCACAGTTGGACCTTACTTGTTGCCGCATATTATTCCGATGCTGCACCAGACCTTCCCGAAACTGGAAATGTATCTCCATGAAGCGCAGACTCACCAGTTACTGGCACAACTGGACAGTGGCAAACTCGATTGCGTGATCCTTGCGTTGGTGAAAGAGAGCGAAGCCTTTATTGAAGTGCCGTTGTTTGATGAACCCATGCTGCTGGCAGTCTATGAAGATCACCCGTGGGCTAATCGCGAATGTGTGCCGATGGCCGATCTGGCAGGGGAAAAACTGTTAATGCTGGAAGATGGTCACTGTTTGCGTGATCAGGCGATGGGCTTTTGTTTTGAAGCGGGGGCGGATGAAGATACGCATTTTCGTGCCACCAGCCTGGAGACGTTGCGTAACATGGTGGCGGCGGGTAGCGGTATTACTTTGTTACCGGCGCTGGCTGTGCCGCCAGAGCGTAAACGCGATGGCGTTGTCTATCTTCCATGCATTAAGCCGGAACCCCGTCGTACTATTGGTCTGGTTTATCGTCCTGGTTCGCCGCTACGCAGCCGCTATGAGCAGCTGGCAGAGGCTATCCACACAAGGATGGATGGCCTCTGCGATAAAATGTTAAAAGAGGCGGTTTAAGCCATTTAACGCGGCTACCCGATAGGCTTCCGCCATCGTCGGGTAGTTAAAGGTGGTGTTAACGAAGTACTCAATGGTGTTGCCGCCACCTTTCTGTTCCATAATTGCTTGACCGATATGAATAATTTCGGCTGCGCGCTCACCAAAGCAGTGGATACCCAGAATTTCTTTCGTTTCCCGATGGAACAAAATTTTCAGCGTACCCACGTTCATTCCGACGATTTGCGCACGTGCCAGATGTTTAAACTGGGCGCGCCCCACTTCATACGGCACTTTCATCGCAGTGAGTTGTTGTTCGGTTTTGCCCACGGAGCTGATTTCCGGGATGGTGTAGATACCCGTCGGGATATCTTCAATCAGGTGCGCGGTGGCTTCGCCTTTCACCAACGCCTGTGCGGCGATGCGTCCCTGGTCGTAGGCCGCTGAAGCCAGACTTGGATAACCAATCACGTCGCCTACTGCGTAAACGTGCGGCTGTGCAGTTTGATACATGCTGTTGACTTTGAGTTGTCCACGGCTGTCAGTTTGCAGACCGATGTTTTGCAATGCCAGCGAATCGGTGTTCCCGGTGCGACCGTTGGCATAGAGCAGGCAGTCTGCTTTCAGTTTTTTACCTGACTTCAGGTGCATGATCACGCCGTCATCGCAGCCTTCAATCTTCTCATACTCTTCGTTGTGACGAATCACTACGCCACTGTTCCAGAAGTGATAGGAGAGAGAATCAGACATCTCTTGATCAAGGAATGCCAGCAGGCGATCGCGAGTGTTGATCAGATCCACTTTCACATCCATACCACGGAAGATCGACGCATATTCGCAGCCGATTACTCCAGCGCCATAGATAAGCACGTGGCGCGGTTCGTGATGCATGCTAAGAATTGAGTCGCTGTCGTAAATGCGTGGGTGAGTGAAATCGACATCCGTTGGATGATAAGGACGTGAACCGCAGGCAATAACAAATTTTTCAGCGGTCAGCGTTTCGGCCGTGCCGTCCGGGCAGTCCAGCGCCAGCGTGTGTTCGTCAACAAAGCGGGCGCTCCCCTGCAATATTTCACAGTGATTACGTTCGTAAAATCCCTGACGCATGCGCGTTTGTTGATTAATCACGTTATCAGCATGATTGAGAATATCGGCAAAAGAAGAACGGAGTAGTCGCGAATGGTCGCTGTAAAGTGGGTTTTGATTGAATTCAATGATACGGCTGACGGCGTGGCGGAGGGCTTTTGATGGGATGGTGCCCCAGTGGGTACAGCCGCCGCCAACGTTTTGATAACGTTCAATAACCGCGACGCGCGCTCCTTGTTTAACCAGACCCATTGCAGCGCCTTCGCCGCCGGGGCCGGAACCTATTACTATGGCATCGTAATCGTAGGAATGTGGCATGGTAGGGCTTACCTGTTCTTATACATAAAAGCAACAGAATGGTAACATTTTATCGCGGGTAAGCCAATTGATCCCCGTCATTTATCTGGCTATATCATGAGCTGCCCTGGCTTTGTCTTCCCCCTTCTTATTTTATTTATTCACTATTAATCGCTTTTTCTTATAGCTGATAGTTTTATCTTGCCGAAGCGTGCTTTTTTGTTATTGTCTTTTTGAAATCTCATTATAAAACAAATATATAAATATTTTATATTGATGAGTTATTTGTATTTATACCATCAATAAAATCCGTTAATTAGCCTGTTTATAAGTGAATAAAGGAATAGCCGATGATCGAACACTATATTCGTGGGTTTGAGGAAGAACTTCGCGAGATCCGCCATCAGATCCACGAAAACCCGGAGCTGGGATTACAAGAATTTAAAACCAGTACGTTGGTAGCGGAAAAGCTACGCCAGTGGGGCTATGAGGTAGTGCAAGGGCTGGCGACGACTGGCGTGGTGGCCACATTAAAGGTGGGTAACGGAGAGAAAAGTATTGGTCTGCGCGCTGATATGGATGCGTTGCCAATTTATGAAAATAGCGACAAACCCTGGGCCAGTAAACAGCCGGGTTTAATGCATGCCTGCGGGCATGACGGTCACACCACAATATTATTGGGAGCCGCGCGTTATCTTGCTGAAACTCGCCGTTTTAACGGTACGTTGCGTCTCATCTTCCAGCCAGCGGAAGAGATGATCAATGGCGGTGAGATTATGGTTAAAGAGGGCCTTTTCGACCGTTTCCCCTGCGATGTCATTTTCGGCATGCATAACATGCCGGGTTTGCCGGTCGGCAAGTTTTTCTTCCAGCCTGGGGCGCTGATGGCGTCAATGGATCAGTTCCATATTACGGTTCGTGGTTGTGGCGGACACGGTGCGATCCCGCACAAAGCCATCGATCCAGTGCTGGTTGCCGCACATATCACCACCGCATTACAAAGCATTGTGTCGCGCAATGTCGATCCGCTGGAAGCGGCGGTAATTACCGTCGGCAGCATTGTTGCGGGTGAGGCGGCTAACGTCATTCCTGACAGTGCTGAGATGAAAATCAGTGTCCGCTCTCTTAGCCGCGATACCCGACAACTTCTTCTGACCCGTATTCCTGCTCTGGCGCAAGCTCAGGCCGTCAGCTTTGGCGCTACGGCTGAGGTTACGCATGTTAACGGTACACCGGTATTAGTAAATGACGAGGAGATGGCGCGCTTCGCCTGGCAGGTGGCGTGCAAAACATTTGGTGAAGATCGGGCTGAGTTTGGCATCAAGCCCCTGATGGGCAGTGAAGATTTCTCTTTCATGCTGGAAGCCCAACCCAAAGGCGCTTTTTTGCTGTTCGGTAATGGCGATGTCGGGGAAGGTTCCTGCATGGTGCATAACCCCGGTTACGACTTTAACGATGCAAGCCTGGTCCCGGCAAGCAGCTACTGGGGCGCACTGGTTGAAGCCTAGCTGCAATAAATAAAACAACACACAACAACACTTTTTGGCAAGGAACATGGAATGACGGCGATCGTAAATGAAACCGTGAGTGTGAAGAAAAAGCCCAGCGGCAGGCGGGTGATCTTTGCCTCGGCGTTTGGCAATGCGCTCGAATTTTTTGATTTTGGCGTTTACAACTTTTTTGTGGTCTACATTAGCGCGCTGTTTTTCCCTCCCAGCGCGGATAAAAACGTCGCACTATTACTGGCATTCGCCACCTTCGGGGTGAGCTTTTTTATGCGTCCGCTTGGTGGAGTTATTGTCGGAGCATGGGCAGATCGATTCGGCCGCAAACCCGCGATGGTGTTTACCATTGCCCTGATGAGCCTGGGGACGCTGATGATTGGTATCGCGCCGACATATGCAACGGCGGGCTATTGGGGAACGGCGACACTGGTGCTGGCGCGCCTGATTCAGGGGGTTGCGGCGGGTGGTGAAGTCGGAGCCTCAATGTCTTTGCTGGTAGAGTCAGCTCCGGCAAATCGTCGTGGTTTTTACAGTAGTTGGTCGCTGGCGACTCAAGGTCTGGCAACAACCTTTGGCGGTGTCGTTGCTTTAGGTTTAAGCGCATGGTTGCCGTTCGTCACAGGTTCAGAAACCGTAATGGCGGAATGGGGCTGGCGTGTGCCGTTTTTTATTGGTGTGCTATTAGCGCCCATCGTTTGCTGGCTGCGCCTGAGTCTGGAAAACGATGGGCCTGCACCTGCGCACAATAAAAAAGTCGTTGCCAACGAAAGCGCCTTCTCTTTACTTATGCAACATAAAGCAACCCTTGCCAACGGCGTTTTACTCGCTATTGGTAGCACGGTCGCAACCTATATCTCCCTCTTTTATTACGGCACCTGGGCGGCGAAGTATCTGGCGATGCCTCAACATTATTCTCATGCAGCGATGTTACTGGCGGGCGTTGTTACGTTTGTGGGCGCGCTGCTGGTGGGGATGCTGTGTGATTCAGTCGGACGTAAAAAGCTGATTTTTATCTCGCGTGTGATGGTGTTGATCTGTAGCTGGCCTTCGTTCTGGTTGTTGGTGAATTACCCAAGCCCAGGCATGTTGTTGACGGTGGTTTTCGTGATGGTCAGCTTTACCACGTTGGGCGGCGTACCTGTGATGCTGCTGATCTCTGAGCTGTTGCCCAAACGTATTCGCGCTCTGGGATTTGCCCTGGTCTATAGCATAGGTGTGGCAATCTTCGGCGGTTTTGCACAATATTTTGCGACACAATCCATTGTGTTACTGGATAGCCTGACGGCTCCGGCGTGGTATCTGGGCGGGGGAACGTTGTTATCGATGTTGGCGTTGTTGTTCGTGAAAGAACCGGCTAAAGAGCTGCAATAATTCTGTCTGGTTGCGTTACTGTTCATTCACAACACGGGATGAATCCAGTATGTTCATTCTTCTGGTATAGTGCCAGCGGTACTTTTGGCAAGGATTCAGACATCGTGATGGGCGTAAGAGCGCAACAAAAAGAAAAAACCCGACGTTCGCTGGTGGAAGCCGCATTTAGCCAGTTAAGCGCTGAACGTAGTTTCGCCAGTTTGAGTTTGCGTGAAGTGGCGCGTGAAGCGGGCATCGCTCCCACCTCTTTTTATCGGCATTTCCGCGACGTAGATGAACTTGGTCTGACAATGGTTGATGAAAGCGGCTTAATGCTGCGTCAGCTAATGCGCCAGGCTCGTCAGCGTATTGCTAAAGGCGGGAGTGTGATCCGTACCTCGGTCTCCACATTTATGGAGTTCATTGGTAATAATCCGAATGCCTTCCGGTTATTATTGCGGGAACGCTCCGGTACCTCCGCTGCATTTCGTGCCGCCGTCGCGCGTGAAATTCAGCACTTCATTGCGGAACTTGCGGACTATCTGGAACTCGAAAACCATATGCCTCGTGCGTTTACTGAAGCGCAGGCTGAAGCCATGGTGACGATTGTCTTCAGTGCAGGCGCCGAGGCGTTGGATGTCGGCATTGAACAACGTCGGCAATTAGAAGAGCGACTGGTACTGCAACTGCGAATGATTTCGAAAGGGGCTTATTACTGGTATCGCCGTGAACAAGATAAAACCGCAATTATTCCGGGAAATGTGAAGGACGAGTAATGAAACAAGCAAATCAAGACAGAGGTACGCTGCTGCTGGCACTGATTGCTGGCTTATCGATTAATGGTACTTTTGCAGCGCTATTTAGCTCCATTGTGCCATTTTCTGTATTCCCTGTTATTTCCCTGGTACTGACAGTTTACTGCCTGCATCAACGTTACCTTAATCGCACTATGCCTGTCGGTTTACCGGGACTGGCCGCAGCCTGCTTTATTCTCGGTGTACTGCTGTACAGCACTGTGGTTCGAGCGGAATACCCGGATATCGGTTCTAACTTCTTCCCGGCCGTGCTGTCCGTCATTATGGTGTTCTGGATTGGCGCTAAGATGCGTAACCGTAAACAGGACGTTGCTGAGTAATCGGTATCATGCCGGATGCGATGCTGGCGCATCTTATCCGGCCTGGGTTTTACTTCGCAGTCAGTAACACACCGCACTCCATATGGTGTGTATAAGGGAACTGATCAAACAGAGCCAGACGTTCAATTTTGTGCGTCTGGCTTAATGTTTCCAGATTCTTACATAGTGTTTCCGGGTTGCAGGAGATATACAGAATACGCGGATACGCCTGCACCATTTTCTCGGTTTCACTGTCCAGACCGCTGCGCGGCGGGTCGACAAAAATGGTTTCGCACTGATAACTCTTTAAGTCGATTCCCTGTAAACGGTTAAATTCGCGTACGCCATTCATCGCCTGGGTAAACTCTTCCGCTGCCATACGAATTATTTGTACGTTATCAATATGGTTAGCAGCAATGTTGTATTGCGCCGCGGCGACTGACGGCTTGGCGATTTCGGTGGCGAGTACCCGATCAAAATTACGCGCCAGCGCTAACGAAAAGTTACCGTTGCCGCAGTACAGCTCCAGTAAATCGCCCTTTGATCCTTTGGTGACGTCCAGCGCCCATTCCAGCATCTGAATATTCATCGCCGCGTTCGGCTGGGTGAAGCTATTCTCCACCTGACGGTAGATCATCTCTTTGCCTGCTACAGGCAGACGTTCGTCGATGTAATCTTGATCCAGCTCGATTTTGGTTTTCGTTGCCCGACCAATCAGATGTACATTCAGATTCTGCGCGCGCAGCGCATCACGCAGAGCTTCCGCCTGCTGACGCCACTCATCGTCCAGCTTTTTATGATACAGCAGGGAAACCACTGCCTGGTTACTTAGCGTGGTGAGGTAATCAATCTGGAACAGCTTGTTGCGCAGAACGGGATTATTACGCACGCCCGCAATCATTGCCGTCATTAACTGGTTGATAAGTTCACTGGCGGCAGGAAAGCTCTCTACGCGGATGCGGCTTTTGGTTTGCTGATCGAAAATGATGTGGTACAGGTCATCGCCATCGTGCCAGATGCGGAACTCTGCACGCATCCGGTAATGACTGACCGGCGAGCGGAACACTTCCGGAACCAGGTCAGAAAACGGTGCCATCATACTTTGCAAACGCACCACTTTTTCGGCTAACTGCGCTTCATACTGTTCTGTTGGAAGGTGTTCGGGGGTCATGATGTATCCTGAAAAATTAAAGTACGCGACGATTGTAGGGATTGCTCATCAGATGTCCAGATCTTGATGAATTCCTATTTGTGAGCTACGTCTGGACAGCAACTTGTTACAACCTGTAGCATCCACTCGCCGGTCCTGTGAGTTAATAGGGAATCCAGTGCAAATCTGGAGCTGACGCGCAGCGGTAAGGAAAGGTGCGATGATTGCGTAATGCTGACACTGCCATCCGGTGGGAAGTCATCATCTCTTTTGTATCCTGTGGATACCCCTCCAAGCCCGAAGACCTGCCGGCCAACGTCGCATCTGGTTCTCATCATCGCGTACTATCGGTGAAACCTGCGGCATCCTTCTTCTATTGTGGATGCTTTACAATGATTAAAAAAGCTTCGCTGCTGACGGCGTTCTCCGTCACGGCATTTTCTGCTTGGGCACAGGACACCAGCCCGGATACTCTCGTCGTTACTGCTAACCGTTTTGAACAGCCTCGTAGCACTGTGCTGGCGCCAACGACTGTTGTGACGCGCCAGGATATTGACCGCTGGCAATCGACTTCGGTCAACGATGTGCTGCGTCGTCTTCCGGGCGTGGATATCACTCAAAATGGCGGGTCAGGTCAACTCTCTTCTATTTTTATTCGTGGTACTAATGCCAGTCATGTATTGGTGTTAATTGATGGTGTACGCCTGAATTTGGCGGGGGTGAGTGGTTCTGCTGATCTTAGCCAATTCCCTATTGCGCTGGTGCAACGTGTCGAATATATCCGCGGGCCGCGATCCGCCGTTTATGGTTCTGATGCGATAGGCGGGGTAGTGAATATCATCACGACGCGCGATGAACCGGGAACGGAAATATCAGCGGGATGGGGAAGTAATAGTTATCAGAATTACGATGTCTCTACACAGCAACAACTGGGGGATAAAACACGGGTAACTCTGTTGGGTGATTACGCCTATACCCATGGCTTTGATGTTGTTGCTTATGGCAATACCGGAATGCAAGCGCAGCCAGATAAAGATGGTTTCTTAAGCAAAACGCTTTACGGCGCGCTGGAACATAACTTTACCGATGTCTGGAGCGGTTTTGTGCGCGGCTATGGCTATGATAATCGTACCAATTATGACGCGTATTATTCTCTCGGCTCGCCGCTTCTCGATACTCGTAAACTCTATAGCCAAAGTTGGGACGCCGGGCTGCGCTATAACAGCGAACTGATTAAATCACAACTGATTACCAGTTACAGCCATAGCAAAGATTACAACTATGATCCTCATTATGGTCGTTATGATTCGTCGGCGACGCTGGATGAGATGAAGCAGTACACCATCCAATGGGCAAACAACGTTACCGTTGGGCACGGTAATATTGGTGCGGGTGTTGACTGGCAGAAGCAGACCACGACGCCGGGCACGGGGTATGTTGACGAGGGTTATGATCAGCGTAATACCGGTATCTATCTGACCGGGCTGCAACAAGTCGGCGATTTTACGTTTGAAGGCGCAGCACGCAGCGACGATAACTCTCAGTTTGGTCGTCATGGCACCTGGCAAGCCAGCGCCGGTTGGGAGTTCATCGAAGGATATCGTTTTATCGCCTCTTATGGCACGTCTTACAAGGCTCCTAATCTTGGGCAACTGTATGGCTTCTACGGTAATCCGAATCTGAATCCTGAGAAAAGCAAACAATGGGAAGGTGCGTTTGAAGGCTTAACCGCTGGGGTGAACTGGCGTATTTCTGGGTATCGTAACGATGTCAGTGATTTGATCGATTATGACGATCACACCCTGAAATATTACAACGAAGGGAAAGCGCGGATTAAAGGTGTCGAGGCGACTGCCAATTTTGATACCGGACCACTGACGCATACTGTGAGTTATGATTATGTTGATGCGCGCAATGCGATTACTGACACGCCGTTGTTACGCCGTGCTAAACAGCAGGTGAAATACCAGCTCGACTGGCAGTTGTATGACTTCGACTGGGGGATTACTTATCAGTATTTAGGCACTCGCTATGATAAGGATTACTCATCTTATCCTTATCAAACCGTTAAAATGGGCGGTGTGAGCTTGTGGGATCTTGCGGTTGCGTATCCGGTCACCTCTCACCTGACAGTTCGTGGTAAAATAGCCAACCTGTTCGACAAAGATTACGAGACAGTCTATGGCTACCAAACTGCAGGACGGGAATACACCTTGTCTGGCAGCTACACCTTCTGAACCACGTCCCACCGTGCTGGTGTTTGACTCCGGCGTCGGTGGGTTGTCGGTCTATGAAGAGATCCGCCGCCTCTTACCGGATCTCCATTACATTTATGCTTTCGATAACGTCGCTTTCCCGTATGGCGAAAAGAGCGAAGAGTTTGTTGTTGAGCGCGTGGTGGAAATTGTCACTGCGGTGCAAGAGCATTATCCCCTTGCGCTGGCGGTGGTGGCTTGCAATACAGCCAGTACCGTTTCGCTTCCTGCATTACGCGAAAAGTTCGCTTTCCCGGTTGTCGGTGTTGTGCCGGCAATTAAACCCGCTGCGCGTCTGACTGCTAATGGCATTGTTGGATTGCTGGCAACCCGCGGTACGGTGAAGCGTTCTTATACCCACGAGCTGATCGCCCGTTTCGCCAATGAATGCCAGATAGAAATGCTGGGATCGGCGGAAATGGTTGAATTAGCTGAAGCGAAGCTGCATGGCGAAGACATTTCTCTGGATGCGCTAAAACGTATCTTGCGCCCGTGGTTAAGAATGAAAGAACCGCCAGACACCGTTGTTCTGGGCTGTACCCACTTTCCTCTATTACAAGAAGAGCTATTGCAAGTGCTGCCAGAGGGAACCAGACTGGTGGACTCTGGCGCAGCGATTGCTCGCCGAACGGCCTGGTTGTTAGAGCATGAAGCCCCGGAGGCAAAATCTGCCGACGCTAACATTGCCTTTTGCATGGCAATGACGCCAGAAGCTGAACAATTATTGCCTGTTTTACAGCGCTATGGCTTCAAAACGCTCGAAAAACTGGCAATCCCGGACTGATTTGGTTGAATGTTGCGCACTC
>NZ_BBMY01000010.1 GCF_000759775.1 Escherichia albertii NBRC 107761 = DSM 17582 | reverse complement strand
ACGGCCAGGACTGGCGTGACGCCGGGTTACGCTATACCTCACAGCTCGATCTACTGCCTTTTGGCCAGTTATCCATTGAAGAACAAGGAAATCCCCAGCACTGGCAATGCCGATTGGGCGAGATCTGCTCCGGCCTTCAGCAACTGAAGGCTAGCGGACGCTATCAATGGATTTTGCTCGATTTACCGCACGACGCCTCGCAAATCACTCATCAGTTGCTGAGTCTGTGCGATCACATCCTGGCGATTGTCAAAGTGGACGCTAATTGCCATATTCGGCTGCATCAGCAAGCACTGCCTGCCAATGCACATATTTTGATTAATGATTTCCGCGTTGGCAGCCAGATTCAGGATGATATTTACCAGCTTTGGTTACAAAGCCAACGGCGTCTGTTGCCGATGCTCATCCATCGCGATGAAGCGATGGCTGAATGTCTGGCGGCGAAACAGCCATTGGGCGAATACCGCAGTGATGCGCTGGCGGCAGAAGAAATATTGACGCTGGCAAACTGGTGTCTGTTGAACTATTCCGGGCTGAAAACGCCAGTCGGGGGCGCATCATGAGTATCCTGACCCGGTGGTTGCTTATTCCGCCGGTTAATGCGCGGCTTATCGGACATTATCGGGATTATCGTCGCCACGGCGCGTCGGCTTTCAGCGCGACGCTCGGGTGTTTTTGGTTGATCCTCGCCTGGATATTTATCCCGTTGGAGCATCCGCGTTGGCATCGTATTCGCGCACAACATAAAATCCTGTTTCCCCATATCAATGCCTCACGTCCGCGTCCATTGGACCCGATCCGTTATGCTATTCAGACCGGCTGGTTGCTGATCAGCGCGTCACACAGAGAAACGCCGAAACCGCGCTGGCGGGCATTTTCAGGTCTACAGAATATCCGTGAGCGTTACCATCAATGGATGGATGAGCTTCCGGGACGCTTCAGCCATAACACGCAACATCTTGATGGGAAAAAAGAACTCGGTCATCTGAGTGCTGGAGCCCGGCGTTTTATTCTTGGCATTATCGTCACCTTCTCGCTGATTCTGGCGCTGATTTGCGTCACCCAGCCGTTTAATCCGCTATCACAATTTATCTTCCTGATGTTGCTGTGGGGCGTAGCGCTAATTGTACGGCGGATGCCGGGGCGTTTCTCCGCGCTGATGTTGATTGTGCTGTCACTCACCGTCTCTTGCCGCTATATCTGGTGGCGCTACACCTCCACGCTGAACTGGGACGATCCGGTTAGCCTGGTGTGCGGGTTAATCCTGCTGTTTGCTGAAACCTATGCGTGGATTGTGCTGGTACTCGGTTACTTCCAGGTCGTATGGCCGTTGAATCGTCAGCCAGTACCGCTGCCGAAAGATATGTCGCTGTGGCCATCGGTGGATATTTTTGTGCCGACTTACAACGAAGATCTTAATGTGGTGAAAAACACCATTTACGCCTCGCTGGGCATCGACTGGCCGAAAGATAAGTTAACTATCTGGATCCTCGATGATGGCGGTAGGGAAGAGTTTCGCCAGTTTGCACAAAACGTGGGGGTGAAATATATCGCCCGTACCACCCATGAACATGCGAAAGCGGGCAACATCAATAACGCGCTGAAATATGCCAAAGGTGAGTTCGTGTCGATTTTCGACTGCGACCACGTACCCACACGTTCGTTTTTGCAAATGACCATGGGCTGGTTCCTGAAAGAGAAGCAATTGGCGATGATGCAGACGCCGCACCATTTCTTCTCACCGGACCCGTTTGAACGCAATCTTGGGCGTTTTCGTAAGACGCCGAACGAAGGCACGCTGTTCTACGGTCTGGTGCAGGACGGTAACGATATGTGGGATGCCACTTTCTTCTGCGGTTCCTGTGCGGTGATTCGTCGTAAGCCGCTGGATGAGATAGGCGGCATTGCTGTTGGAACCGTAACCGAGGATGCGCACACGTCGTTGCGTTTACACCGTCGTGGCTATACCTCCGCATATATGCGTATTCCGCAGGCGGCAGGGCTGGCGACCGAAAGCCTTTCGGCACATATCGGTCAACGTATTCGCTGGGCGCGCGGGATGGTGCAAATCTTCCGTCTTGATAACCCACTTACCGGTAAAGGGCTGAAGTTCGCGCAACGGCTGTGCTACGTCAACGCCATGTTCCACTTTTTGTCGGGTATTCCACGGCTGATCTTTCTGACCGCACAGTTGGCGTTTCTGCTGCTTCATGCCTACATCATCTATGCGCCTGCGTTGATGATCGCTCTGTTTGTGCTGCCGCATATGATTCACGCCAGCCTGACCAACTCGAAGATTCAGGGTAAATATCGTCACTCCTTCTGGAGTGAAATCTACGAAACGGTGCTGGCGTGGTATATCGCGCCGCCAACGCTGGTGGCGCTGATAAATCCGCATAAAGGCAAATTTAACGTCACCGCCAAAGGCGGGCTGGTGGAGGAAGAGTATGTCGACTGGGTGATTTCGCGCCCATACATCTTCCTCGTACTGCTCAACCTGGTGGGTGTCGCTGTCGGCATCTGGCGTTACTTCTATGGTCCGCCGACGGAAATGCTCACTGTTATCGTTAGTATGGTGTGGGTTTTTTACAACCTGATTATTCTCGGCGGCGCGGTGGCGGTATCGGTAGAAAGCAAGCAGGTCCGTCGTTCACACCGTGTAGAAATGACGATGCCAGCGGCGATTGCCCGGGAAGATGGACACCTCTTCTCTTGCACCGTTCAGGACTTTTCTGACGGTGGACTGGGGGTCAAGATCAACGGTCAGGCGCAGATTCTGGAAGGACAGAAGGTGAATTTGCTGCTCAAACGCGGACAGCAAGAATATGTCTTCCCGACGCAGGTGGCGCGTGTAATGGGGCATGAAGTTGGGTTGCAATTGATGCCGCTGACTACCCAACAACATATTGATTTTGTGCAGTGTACGTTTGCCCGTGCGGATACATGGGCGCTCTGGCAGGACAGCTACCCGGAAGATAAGCCGCTGGAAAGTCTGCTGGATATTCTGAAGCTCGGCTTCCGTGGTTATCGCCACCTGGCGGAGTTTGCTCCGTCTTCGGTGAAAGGCATTTTCCGCGTGCTGACTTCTCTGGTTTCCTGGGTTGTATCGTTCATTCCACACCGCCCGGAGCGGAGTGAAACGGAACAACCATCGGATCAGGCTTTGGCTCAACAATGATGATAACGCGATGAAAAGAAAACTATTCTGGATTTGTGCAGTGGCAATGGGGATAAGTGCGTTCCCCTCTTTTATGACGCAGGCGACGCCAGCAACGCAACCACTGATCAATGCTGAGCCAGCCGTGCCTGCCCAGGCGGAGCAAAGCCCGCAGGTGGGCCAGGTGATGCCAGGCGTACAGGGAGCGAATGCGCCAATTGTGGCGCAGAATGGTCCTTCGCGGGATGTGAAGCTGACTTTTGCGCAAATCGCGCCGCCGCCGGGCAGCATGGTGCTACGTGGTATCAACCCGAACGGCAGTATTGAGTTCGGCATGCGCAGTGATGAAGTGGTGACGAAGGCGATGCTCAACCTCGAATACACGCCATCGCCATCGTTACTGCCTGTCCAGTCGCAGTTAAAGGTTTATCTCAATGATGAACTGATGGGCGTGCTGCCCGTGACCAAAGAACAGTTGGGTAAAAAAACGTTGGCACAGATGCCGATTAACCCACTGTTTATCACCGATTTCAACCGCGTGCGGCTGGAGTTCGCTGGTCATTATCAGAATGTTTGTGAAAACCCCGCCAGTTCTACGCTCTGGCTTGACGTCGGGCGCAATAGCGGATTAGAGCTGACTTACCAGACGTTAAATCTGCAGAATGATCTGTCGCACTTCCCGATTCCGTTCTTCGATCCACGAGATAACCGCACGAATACGCTGCCAATGGTTTTTGCTGGTTCGCCGGATACGGATTTGCAACAGGCTTCGGCAATTGTGGCTTCCTGGTTTGGTTCGCGCTCTGGCTGGCGTGGTCAGCACTTCCCGGTGCTCTATAATCAACTGCCGGATCGTAATGCGATTGTTTTTGCTACTAACGACAAACGCCCGGACTTCCTGCGCGATCATCCGGCGGTAAAAGCCCCGGTGATTGAGATGATCAACCATCCGCAAAATCCCTACGTCAAACTGCTGGTGGTATTTGGTCGTGATGACAAAGACCTGTTGCAGGCGGCAAAAGGCATCGCTCAGGGCAATATTCTGTTCCGTGGTGAAAGTGTGGTAGTGCATGAAGTGAAACCACTGCTACCGCGTAAGCCGTACGATGCGCCGAACTGGGTGCGTACAGATCGTCCGGTTACTTTTGGTGAACTGAAAACCTATGAAGAGCAATTACAGTCCAGCGGGCTGGAGCCCGCGGCAATTAACATTTCGCTGAACCTGCCGCCGGATCTCTATCTGATGCGTAGCACGGGCATCGATATGGATATCAACTATCGCTACACCATGCCGTCGGTGAAAGACAGTTCACGGATGGATATCAGTCTGAATAATCAGTTCCTGCAATCTTTCAACCTGAGCAGCAAACAGGAGGCGAACCGCCTGCTGTTGCGTATTCCGGTGTTACAAGGTTTGCTGGATGGTAAAATGGATGTCTCTATTCCGGCGTTGAAGTTGGGAGCGACCAACCAGTTGCGCTTCGACTTTGAATATATGAATCCGATGCCGAGCGGTTCGGTGGATAACTGTATTACCTTCCAGCCAGTGCAGAATCACGTAGTTATTGGCGACGATTCCACCATCGACTTCTCGAAGTATTACCACTTCATTCCGATGCCGGATCTGCGGGCCTTTGCTAACGCGGGTTTTCCGTTCAGTCGGATGGCGGATTTGTCACAAACCATCACAGTGATGCCGAAAACGCCAAATGAAGCGCAGATGGAAACGCTGCTGAATACCGTTGGTTTTATCGGCGCGCAAACGGGTTTCCCGGCGATTAATCTGACCGTAACCGACGATGGCAGCGCTATTCAGGGGAAAGATGCCGATATCATGATTATCGGCGGTATCCCGGAAAAACTGAAAGACGACAAGCAGATCGATATGCTGGTGCAGGCCACGGAAAGTTGGGTGAAAACACCGATGCGTCAGACGCCGTTCCCCGGCATTGTGCCTGATGAAAACGACCGCGCGGCAGAAACACAGTCAACGCTGACCTCTTCCGGCGCGATGGCGGCGGTAATTGGCTTCCAGTCGCCATATAACGACCAGCGCAGTGTGGTTGCGCTGCTGGCAGACAGCCCGCGTGGTTATGAGATGCTTAACGATGCGGTGAATGACAGCGGAAAACGCGCCACTATGTTTGGTTCCGTCGCGGTGAGCCGCGAATCGGGCATTAACAGCCTGCGGGTGGGTGATATCTATTACGTCGGTCATTTGCCGTGGTTTGAGCGCCTGTGGTACGCACTGGCGAACCATCCGATTCTGCTGGCGGTACTGGCGGCAATCAGCGTGGTATTGCTGGCCTGGGTACTGTGGCGTCTGCTGCGAATTATCAGCCGTCGTCGTCTTAACCCGGATAACGAGTAATTGATGATGAATGTTCTGCGTAATGGAATCGTGACGATGTTGCTGCAGGCTGCCTTTAGCGTGCAGGCAGCCTGCAACTGGCCTGCCTGGGAGCAGTTTAAAAAGGATTATATCAGTCAGGAAGGACGCGTTATTGATCCCAGCGACGCGCGTAAAATCACCACCTCCGAAGGGCAAAGCTACGGTATGTTCTTTGCCCTGGCGGCTAACGACCGTGCCGCTTTCGATAACCTTCTCGACTGGACGCAGAACAATCTCGCCCAGGGATCATTAAAAGAACATTTGCCCGCCTGGCTGTGGGGAAAGAAAGAGAATACGAAATGGGAAGTGCTGGACAGTAACTCGGCCTCTGATGGCGATATCTGGATGGCCTGGTCATTGCTGGAAGCGGGACGATTGTGGAAAGAGCAACGCTATACCGACATTGGCAGTGCGTTGCTAAAACGCATCGCGCAAGAAGAGGTTGTGACGGTTCCTGGACTGGGCTCTATGCTGTTACCAGGCAAAGTCGGCTTTGTCGAGGATAACACCTGGCGCTTTAACCCGAGTTATCTGCCACCGACGCTGGCACACTACTTCACCCGCTTCGGCGCGCCGTGGACCACGCTGAGAGAAACCAATCAGCGTTTATTGCTGGAAACTGCGCCGAAAGGGTTTTCGCCAGACTGGGTACGCTATGAGAAAGATAAAGGCTGGCAGCTAAAAGCCGAAAAAACGCTGATCAGCAGCTACGATGCTATTCGGGTTTATATGTGGGTCGGCATGATGCCTGATAGCGATCCGCAAAAAGCGCGGCTGCTTAGCCGTTTTAAACCGATGGCAACATTCACCGAGAAAAACGGCTATCCACCGGAAAAAGTGGATGTTGCCATGGGGAAAGCACAAGGAACAGGGCCGGAGGGATTTTCTGCCGCCATGCTGCCATTTCTGCAAAACCGTGATGCGCAGGCCGTACAGCGCCAGCGTGTTGCCGATAACCTCCCCGGCAGCGATGCCTATTACAACTCTGTGCTGACCTTGTTTGGACAAGGCTGGGATCAACACCGTTTCCGTTTTTCGACAAAAGGTGAGTTATTACCTGACTGGGGCCAGGAATGCGCAAATTCACACTAAATATACTCACACTTTCTCTCGGGCTGGCAGTGATGCCGATGGTCGAGGCGGCGCCAACTGCTCAGCAACAGCTACTGGAGCAAGTCCGGCTGGGTGAAGCGACGCATCGTGAGGATCTGGTACAACAGTCGCTTTATCGTCTGGAACTGATCGATCCCAATAACCCGGAGGTTGTCGCCGCCCGTTTCCGCTCTCTGTTACGTCAGGGCGATGTGGATGGCGCACAAAAACAACTCAACCGATTAGCGCAATTAGCACCGAGTTCAAACGCCTATAAGTCGTCGCGTACCATCATGCTGCTTTCCACGCCAGAGGGTCGTCAGGCGCTGCAACAAGCGCGTCTCCTGGCGACCACCGGACATGCTGAAGAGGCGGTGGCGGGATACGACAAACTGTTTAACGGTACGCTGCCGGAAGGAGATATGGCGGTGGAATACTGGAGTACCGTGGCGAAAATTCCGGCCCGCCGCGGTGAAGCGATTAATCAGCTAAAACGTATTAATGCGGATACACCAGGCAACACCGGGTTGCAAAATAATTTGGCCTTATTGCTGTTCAGCAGCGACCGTCGCGATGAAGGTTTTGCCGTGCTGGAGCAGATGGCAAAATCCGACGCCGGGCGCGATGGCGCCTCTCAGATCTGGTATTCACAGATTAAAGACATGCCTGTCAGTGATGCCAGCGTGCAGGCGCTGAAAAAATATCTCTCTGTTTTCAGCGATGGCGATAGCGTGGCTGCCGCGCAGTCGCAACTGGCGGAACAACAAAAACAACTGGCCGATCCCGCTTTTCGTGCTCGTGCGCAAGGTTTAGCGGCGGTGGATTCTGGCATGGCAGGTAAAGCCATTCCTGAATTGCAACAGGCCGTTCGGGCGAATCCGAAAGACAGTGAAGCGCTAGGGGCGCTGGGCCAGGCGTATTCCCAGAAAGGCGATCGCGCGAATGCGGTAGCGAATCTGGAAAAAGCCCTCGCGCTGGACCCGCACAGCAGCAACAACGACAAATGGAACAGTTTGCTGAAAGTGAACCGTTATTGGCTGGCGATCCAACAGGGTGATGCCGCACTGAAAGCGAACAATCCTGATCAGGCGGAACGCCTGTTCCAGCAGGCACGCAATGTCGATAACACCGACAGCTATGCGGTGCTGGGGCTGGGCGATGTGGCAATGGCGCGAAAAGATTACCCCGCCGCCGAACGTTATTATCAGCAGACCCTGCGCATGGACAGCAGCAACACCAACGCCGTGCGTGGACTGGCGAACATTTATCGGCAGCAATCGCCAGAAAAAGCCGAAGCGTTTATTGCATCGCTCTCTGCCAGCCAACGGCGCAGCATTGATGATATTGAACGCAGTCTGCAAAACGATCGCTTATCACAACAGGCGGAGGCACTGGAAAATCAGGGGAAATGGGCGCAGGCGGCAGCACTTCAGCGGCAACGACTGGCGCTGGACCCCGGCAGTGTGTGGGTAACTTACCGGCTCTCGCAGGATCTCTGGCAGGCCGGACAACGCACCCAGGCTGATACGTTAATGCGTAACCTGGCGCAACAGAAGCCGAACGACCCGGACCAGGTTTACGCTTACGGACTGTATCTCTCCGGTCACGATCAGGAACGGGCAGCGCTGGCGCATATCAACAATCTGCCGCGCGCCCAGTGGAACGGCAACATTCAGGAACTGGTGAATCGCCTGCAAAGCGATCAGGTACTGGAAACGGCTAATCGTCTACGAGACAGCGGCAAAGAACAGGATGCGGAGGCGATGCTACGCCAGCAACCGCCTTCCACGCGCATTGATCTTACGCTGGCTGACTGGGCGCAACAGCGACGCGATGACGCCGCCGCCCGCGCGGCATATCAGAATGTGCTGGCGCGGGAGCCGAATAACGCCGATGCCATTCTTGGCCTGACGGAAGTCGATATTGCCGCAGGCGACAAAGCGGCGGCGCGCAGCCAACTGGCGAAACTTCCCGCCACCGATAACGCCTCGCTGAACACTCAGCGGCGCGTGGCGCTGGTGCAGGCGCAGCTTGGCGATACCGCAGCAGCGCAGCGGACATTTAATACGTTGATCCCGCAGGCAAAATCTCAGCCGCCGTCGATGGAAAGCGCGATGATACTGCGCGATGGCGCAAAATTTGAGGCGCAGGCAGGTGAACCGCAACAGGCGCTGGAAACCTACAAAGACGCGATGATCGCTTCCGGTGTGACGACGACGCGTCCGCAGGATAACGACACCTTTACCCGCCTTACCCGTAATGACGAGAAAGACGACTGGCTGAAACGCGGCGTACGCAGCGATGCGGCAGATCTTTATCGTCAGCAGGATCTTAACGTCACTCTTGAGCATGATTACTGGGGCTCAAGCGGTACTGGCGGTTACTCCGATCTGAAAGCCCATACCACCATGTTGCAGGTGGATGCGCCGTATTCCGACGGGCGAATGTTCTTTCGCAGTGATTTCGTCAATATGAACGTCGGCAGTTTCTCCACTAATGCCGATGGTAAATGGGATGATAACTGGGGAACCTGTACGTTGCAGGACTGTAGCGGCAATCGCAGTCAGTCAGATTCTGGCGCCAGCGTTGCGGTTGGCTGGCGTAACAATACCTGGAGCTGGGATATTGGCACCACGCCGATGGGGTTCAACGTGGTAGATGTGGTTGGCGGTATTAGCTACAGCGATGATATCGGTCCGCTTGGCTATACCGTTGACGCGCATCGTCGACCTGTCTCCAGTTCAATGCTGGCCTTCGGCGGGCAAAAAGACTCTCCGAGTAATACCAGGAAAAAATGGGGCGGCGTGCGTGCCGATGGCGCAGGGATAAGCCTGAGCTATGACAGAGGCGAGGCGAACGGTGTCTGGGCATCACTTAGCGGCGATCGGTTAACCGGTAAAAATGTCGGAGATAACTGGCGCGTGCGCTGGATGACGGGCTATTACTATAAAATCATCAACGAGAATAATCGCCGTGTGACCATTGGTCTTAACAATATGATCTGGCATTACGACAAAGACCTGAGTGGGTACTCACTGGGTCAGGGCGGCTACTATAGCCCGCAGGAATACCTGTCGTTTGCGGTGCCGGTGATGTGGCGGGAACGGACGGAAAACTGGTCGTGGGAGCTGGGCGCTTCAGGCTCATGGTCGCACTCACGGACCAAAACCATGCCGCGTTATCCGCTGATGAACCTGATCCCGACCGACTGGCAGGAAGAAGCAGCGCAGCAATCCAACAGTGGTAGCAGCAGCCAGGGCTTTGGTTACACGGCGCGAGCGTTACTTGAACGACGCGTCACGTCTAACTGGTTTGTTGGTACGGCGATTGATATCCAGAAAGCGAAGGATTATGCACCAAGCCATTTCCAGCTTTATGTACGGTATTCCGCCGCTGGATGGCAAGGTGATATGGATTTACCGCCGCAGCCGCTAATACCTTACGCCGACTGGTAAGTTTTCAGATAGCGCCTCTCTTAATGCCGCCGCGATCGGGTATACTCGGGCGGCAATCTGGGATTTCCGGGGGGAGACAATTTGCGCGTAAGTCGCTCGTTAACAATCAAGCAGATGGCAATGGTGGCAGCCGTTGTCCTGGTGTTCGTTTTTATCTTTTGCACCGTTTTGCTGTTCCATCTGGTGCAGCAGAATCGCTATAACACGGCTACGCAACTGGAAAGCATTGCCCGCTCTGTCCGCGAACCCTTATCTTCCGCCATTTTGAAAGGGGATATTCCCCAGGCGGAAGCGATTCTTGCCAGCATTAAACCGGCGGGCGTGGTCAGCCGCGCCGATGTTGTGTTACCTAACCAGTTTCAGGCGTTGCGTAAAAGTTTCATACCAGAGCGTCCGGTGCCGGTGATGGTCACCCGACTGTTTGAGCTACCGGTACAAATCTCGCTGGGCGTCTATTCACTGGAACGACCGGCAAATCCACAGCCGATTGCCTATCTGGTGCTTCAGTCGGACTCTTTTCGCATGTACAAGTTCGTGATGAGTACCCTTTCTACGTTAGTGACCATTTACTTACTATTGTCATTAATTCTGACAGTAGCGATTAGCTGGTGCATTAACCGACTGATTTTGCATCCATTACGCAATATCGCCCGTGAACTTAACGCGATCCCTCCACAGGAGATTATCGGTCATCAACTGGCTCTGCCGCGTCTGCACCAGGATGATGAAATCGGTATGCTGGTGCGCAGTTATAACCTCAATCAGCAATTGTTACAGCGCCATTATGAAGAACAGAATGAGAATGCGATGCGCTACCCGGTTTCAGATCTACCGAATAAAGCATTGCTGATGGAGATGCTGGAACAGGTGGTGGCACGTAAACAAACCACTGCGTTGATGATCATCACCTGCGAGACTCTGCGCGATACTGCGGGCGTGCTGGAAGAGGCGCAACGGGAAATCCTGCTGCTGACGCTGGTGGAGAAACTCAAATCGGTACTGTCGCCACGTATGATCCTCGCACAGGTCAGTGGTTACGACTTTGCTGTTATCGCCAATGGCGTGCAGGAACCGTGGCACGCCATTACTTTAGGTCAGCAAGTGCTCACTATTATGTGTGAGCGCTTGCCGATTGAACGTATTCAACTGCGTCCGCACTGTAGTATCGGCGTGGCGATGTACTATGGCGATCTCACCGCCGAACAACTTTATAGCCGTGCTATTTCTGCGGCGTTTACTGCGCGACATAAAGGCAAGAACCAGATTCAGTTCTACGATCCGCAACAGATGGAGGCCGCTCAGCAACGGCTGACTGAAGAGAGCGACATCCTTAATGCGCTGGAAAATCATAAGTTTGCTGTCTGGTTGCAGCCGCAGGTGGAGATGACCAGCGGCAAGATAGTCAGTGCGGAAGTACTACTGCGTATCCAACAACCGGATGGTCGTTGGGAATTACCGGATGGACTAATCGATCGCATTGAATCCTGTGGGCTGATG
This sequence comes from Escherichia albertii NBRC 107761 = DSM 17582, assembly GCF_000759775.1. GTDB lineage: Bacteria > Pseudomonadota > Gammaproteobacteria > Enterobacterales > Enterobacteriaceae > Escherichia > Escherichia albertii. The sequence continues at coordinate 59,773 of NZ_BBMY01000010.1, read as the reverse complement.
GTGGCCGTCGGTCATTGGGTGCTGGAGGAGTCTTGCCGACTGCTTGCTGCCTGGCAGGAACGCGGCTTTATGCTGCCGCTGTCAGTGAATCTCTCGGCCTTACAGCTTATGCATCCGAATATGGTGCCGGATATGCTGGAGCTGCTGACCCGTTATCGCATTCAGCCTGGGACACTGATTCTGGAAGTCACAGAAAGTCGACGTATTGATGACCCGCATGCGGCAGTGGCGATCCTTCGCCCACTACGTAACGCAGGCGTTCAGGTGGCGCTGGATGATTTCGGCATGGGTTATGCAGGGCTGCGTCAGTTGCAGCATATGAAATCGTTGCCGATCGACGTGCTGAAAATCGACAAAATGTTTGTCGATGGTTTACCGGAAGATAGCAGCATGATTGCCGCAATCATCATGCTGGCCAAAAGCCTGAATCTGCAAATTATTGCTGAAGGCGTGGAAACAGAAGCGCAACGTGACTGGCTGGCAAAAGCGGGCGTCGGCATTGCTCAGGGCTTCCTGTTTGCGCGTCCACTCCCTATCGAAATCTTCGAAGAGAGTTACCTGGAAGAAAAGTAGTTACCTCAAACTGATTACAAAACTTTAAAAAGTGCTGGTTTGTGCGAGCTAGCTCAAACTTTTTAACATTATTGTTTCAATTATGATCCAGGTACATTTCTGCGATGTTGTCTGGGTGTTATTTTAAGGCCGCAGGTACCCCATAACCTTACAAGACCTGTGGTTTTACTAAAGGACACCCTATGAAAACCTCTCTGTTTAAAAGCCTTTACTTTCAGGTCCTGACAGCGATAGCCATTGGTATTCTCCTTGGCCATTTCTATCCTGAAATAGGCGAGCAAATGAAACCGCTTGGCGACGGGTTCGTTAAGCTCATTAAGATGATCATCGCTCCTGTCATCTTTTGTACTGTTGTAACTGGCATTGCGGGCATGGAAAGCATGAAGGCGGTCGGTCGTACCGGTGCCGTTGCTCTGCTTTATTTTGAGGTAGTCAGTACTATCGCGCTGATTATTGGCCTTATCATCGTTAACGTCGTCCAGCCTGGCGCTGGGATGAACGTCGATCCGGCGAGTCTTGATGCGAAAGCGGTAGCCGTTTACGCCGCGCAGGCGAAAGACCAGGGCATTGTCGCCTTCATTATGGATGTCATTCCGGCGAGCGTCATTGGCGCGTTTGCCAGCGGTAATATCCTGCAGGTGCTGCTGTTTGCCGTATTGTTTGGCTTTGCACTTCACCGTCTGGGCAGCAAAGGCCAACTGATTTTTAACGTTATCGAAAGTTTCTCGCAGGTCATCTTCGGCATCATCAATATGATCATGCGTCTGGCGCCCATTGGCGCGTTCGGGGCGATGGCGTTTACCATCGGTAAATACGGCGTCGGAACACTGGTGCAACTGGGGCAGCTCATTATCTGCTTCTACATCACCTGTATTCTGTTCGTGGTACTGGTACTGGGTTCTATTGCCAAAGCGACCGGCTTCAGCATTTTCAAATTTATCCGTTACATTCGTGAAGAGTTGCTGATTGTGCTGGGGACCTCTTCTTCCGAATCGGCGCTGCCGCGTATGCTCGACAAAATGGAGAAACTCGGCTGCCGGAAATCGGTGGTGGGGTTAGTTATCCCAACTGGCTATTCGTTTAACCTCGATGGGACATCGATATACCTGACGATGGCGGCAGTGTTTATCGCTCAGGCGACTAACAGTCAGATGGATATCGTCCACCAAATCACGTTGTTAATCGTGTTGCTGCTGTCTTCCAAAGGGGCTGCCGGGGTAACGGGCAGTGGCTTTATCGTGCTGGCGGCAACGCTTTCTGCTGTAGGCCATTTGCCAGTGGCGGGTCTGGCGCTAATCCTCGGCATTGACCGCTTTATGTCAGAAGCTCGTGCGCTGACTAACCTGGTCGGTAACGGCGTGGCGACTATTGTGGTCGCGAAATGGGTTAAAGAACTGGACCACAAAAAACTGGATGATGTGCTGAATAATCGTGCGCCAGATGGCAAAACGCACGAATTATCCTCTTAATCTCACTACTTATGCCCGCACTCCCTTCCCCGAGTGCGGGTGTTTGCGCATAATTGACCCCTGTGCCCGAACTTACCTCCTGGGTGAGATCGGGTTTATTTCACTTCTTCCGTGACATTTCCATGTTCTTGCGGTCTAAAACGAAGTGTTTTTAACGTCATTTAGATTGTCCGATAACGGGCAGTCTTTTATTACCAGGATAGTTGATCAGGGGTTCACATGCAGGGCACAAAAATTCGACTTTTAGCGGGCGGTTTGCTGGTGATGGCCACTGCTGGCTATGTGCAGGCAGATGCGCTCCAGCCTGATCCAGCATGGCAACAGGGGACGCTCTCCAACGGATTACAGTGGCAAGTTCTGACCACGCCTCAGCGTCCCAGCGATCGTGTTGAAATTCGCCTGCTGGTTAATACCGGTTCGCTCGCCGAGAGTACACAACAGAGCGGTTACAGCCACGCGATTCCCCGTATTGCGCTAACGCAAAGCGGTGGTCTGGAAGCGGCGCAGGCGCGCTCATTATGGCAACAGGGAATTGACCCTAAGCGTCCGATGCCGCCGGTGATCGTCTCTTATGACACCACGCTATTTAATCTTAGTCTGCCAAATAATCGTAATGACTTGCTGAAAGAAGCGCTCTCTTATCTGGCGAATAGCTCTGGCAAGCTAACCATCACGCCAGAAACGGTTAACCATGCGCTGCAAAGTCAGGACATGGTGGCAACCTGGCCTGTCGATACCAAAGAAGGCTGGTGGCGTTATCGCCTGAAAGGCTCGACCTTGTTAGGTCATGATCCTGCCGATCCGCTGAAACAGCCTGTGGAAGCGGAAAAGATTAAAGACTTCTACCAGAAATGGTACACCCCGGACGCAATGACGCTGTTGGTGGTGGGGAACGTCGATGCGCGTTCGGTTATCGACCAAATCAACAAAACGTTCGGTGAGCTGAAAGGCAAACGCGAAACACCGGCTCCGGTGCCAACCCTTTCTCCACTGCGTGCGGAAGCGGTTAGCATTATGACCGACACGGTGCGCCAGGATCGGTTATCCATTATGTGGGATAACCCGTGGCAGCCGATTCGTGAGTCAGCCGCATTGTTGCGCTACTGGCGCGCTGATCTGGCCCGTGAGGCGCTGTTCTGGCACGTTCAGCAAACGTTAAGCGCCAATAACAGCAAAGATATCGGTCTTGGATTTGATTGTCGCGTGCTGTATTTACGTGCGCAATGCGCTATTAACATTGAATCGCCGAATGACAAGCTGAACAGCAACCTTAATCTGGTGGCGCGTGAACTGGCGAAAGTTCGTGATAAAGGTCTGCCGGAAGAAGAGTTCAACGCTCTGGTTGCACAAAAGAAACTGGAGTTACAGAAACTATTTGCCGCTTATGCTCGTGCTGATACCGATATTCTGATGGGGCAACGGATGCGTTCGTTGCAAAATCAGGTAGTCGATATCGCGCCGGAGCAATATCAGAAGCTGCGTCAGGATTTCCTCAATAGTCTGACAGTCGAAATGTTGAATCAGGATCTGCGCCAGCAACTGTCGAACGATATGGCGTTAATTCTGCTGCAGCCGAAAGGCGAGCCGGAATTTAACATGAAAGATTTGCAGGCTACCTGGGAGCAGATCATGGCGCCATCTACCGCCGCTGCAGCGACGTCTGTCGCCACGGATGATGTGCATCCCGAAGTTACGGATATTCCACCCGTACAGTAATAGAGGTCAGCCTGATGGTGATGAGTTAGCGCTGCCATCAGGCGTTTCTGGAAGAGCTGGATAGAGGCCTGACACGTTATCCAGCTTTTTGCATACGTCGTTTTTACGCTGGCATTGCTTCACGCGGGATAATCGCGCCGCGATACTGAATAACGGTGCTTGCGGTCAGATGTCCGCGTTTCGCGGCGTCTTCTGCATTGCCGCCAGTCAGGCGTACCGCCAGATAACCGGCACTGAAAGAGTCGCCAGCTGCGGTGGTGTCGATCACTTTCTCTTTCGGCAGTTTCACCGCAGGAACATCCACTAACTCTTCGCCAGCAATGGACACCAGGCAAGAATCTGCCCCGCGCTTCACCACCACTTCTTTCACGCCCGCGTTATGGGTACGCGCAATGACGTCTTCCACTGGCTGTTGGCCCCACAGCGCGTCTTCGTCGTCCAGCGTCAGGAAGGCGATATCTGTGCATTCCAGCATCTGCTGGTACACCTGTTGCGTTTCTTCTTTACTTGCCCACAGGCGCGGACGGTAGTTATTGTCGAAAATAACCTTCCCGCCGTTGGCGCGGCATTCGTGCAGTAGGGAAAGGAGTTTCTCACGACTGGTTGGACTCAGGATCGCCAGGCTAATGCCACTAAGATAGAGGTAATCGAAATTCGCCAACTCTGCACAAATTGCCGCAGATTGCTCGCTCTCCAGCCAGAATTTTGCGGCCGCTTCGTTACGCCAGTAGTAGAAAGTACGCTCGCCAGTGCTGTCGGTTTCAATGTAGTAAAGGCCCGGCAGACGATTTTCCATCCGTTGAGTCAGGGAAGTATCGATGTTTTCAGCGTGCCAGGTATCCAGCATCTGTTGGCTAAAACTGTCCGTTCCCAGCGCAGTTACGTAATGAACCGTTAACTCCTCAGGGACGACCTGACGGGCAATATAAACGGAAGTATTCAGGGTATCGCCGCCGAAACCGCGCTTAACGTCTGCGCCTTTCTCGGAAAGCTCAATCATGCATTCGCCAATCACGGCAATCTTTTTGGACATAGTCGTGAACCCGATTTGTAAAAATTAGCGTTAGTTTGCGCTGTGGTGGTTTGCTGGTCAACTATATTAAAACGCTGTTCCATTATTTTTTTGAACCAGAACGTGTTCCTGGATGATTACGCCGTGGTGCGGGTAAATTTAGCGGCATCAGGCGGTAAAGTTCTGGTACTACGCGCCGATAATCTTTGTCGAGTCCGGGCTGTATCACTCTTAAACACAGGACATCTTCGATGATAAGGCAGGTTATCCAGCGAATAAGCAACCCTGAAGCCAGTATCGAAAGCTTGCAGGAACGGCGTTTTTGGTTGCAGTGTGAGCTTGCTTACACCTGGCAGCCGATTTATCAGGTTTCCGGGCGGTTGATGGCCGTGGAGTTGTTGACCGTGGTTACACATCCCGATAACCCTTCGCAACGGCTGCCGCCCGATCGCTATTTTGCTGAAATTACCATCAGCCACCGTATGGACGTTGTGAGGGCACAGGTCGAATTGTTGGCAAAAAAAGCCGATTTTTTTGCCCAGCACGATCTTCTGGCTTCGGTCAATATTGATGGGCCTACACTTATCGCCCTGCGCCAGCAGCCGGAAATTTTGCGCCTGATTGAATGCCTTCCCTGGCTGCGATTCGAACTGGTGGAACACATTCGCCTGCCGAAAGGTTCCACTTTTGCATCAATATGCGAATTTGGTCCGCTGTGGCTGGATGATTTCGGCACCGGGATGGCTAATTTCTCTGCGCTAAGTGAAGTGCGTTATGACTACATCAAAATCGCCCGCGAATTATTTGTGATGCTGCGTCAATCGCCGGAAGGCCGCACGCTCTTTTCTCAGCTCATGCACTTGATGAATCGCTATTGTCGTGGGGTGATCGTCGAAGGCGTGGAGACAGAGGAGGAGTGGAGCGATGTTCAGAATTCACCTGCCTTCGCCGCACAAGGCTGGTTTCTTTCACGCCCGGCGCCGATAGAAACACTGGATACGGTGGTGCTGGCGCTGTAAGTTGCCGGATGCCAGGCATCCGGCAAACAAATTATAACGACTGGTGCCTTGTCTCATGCGTCAACAGCAGGGCGATTAGCGTCAATCCTGCCATCGCCGCCAGATATAACCCAACCGCGCCTAACCCATAGTGAGCTTGTAACCAGGCCGCGATATACGGTGCAACGGAAGCACCGAGAATCGACGACACGTTATAAGAGAACGATGCACCGGTGTAACGCACTTCTGTCGGGAACAGCTCCGGCAACAACGCGCCCATCGGCCCGAAGGTCAGCCCCATCAGGCTTAACCCCAGTAACAGGAAGGCAAAAACCAGAATCGGATTGCCTGAACCAAGCAGCGGATTAAAGGCGAACAGCGCGAACAGGATGATAAGCGAGGTGATGATCACCATGCTTTTACGACGACCAAAGGCATCTGCCAGAAAACCGGCTACTGGCACCATCACGCCAAAACCAATGACTGCCAGCATCAGCATCCACAACACTTCGTTACGCGGCAAGCCAAGCCCGACTGGCGCGCTGGCGGTGCTGAAGGTCATTGAATAGACGGTCATGATGTAAAACAGCGTGTAGGTTGCCAGCATGATGAAGGTGCCAAGTACCGTGACGCGTACGTGTTTGGTCAGCAACGTACCCAGCGGGATCTTTACCTGCTTTTTCGCTTTCGCCACTTTTTCAAACACCGGCGACTCATGCAGCGATACGCGGACATACAGACCGATAATTACCAATACCGCCGAGAAGATAAACGGTACGCGCCAGCCCCAGCTCATAAACTGCTCGTCCGTCAGCAACCAGGAAAGCAGCAGGAAAGTGCCGTTGGCGAAGAAGAAGCCGATCGGTGCGCCTAATTGTGGGAAGGAGCCGTACAGCGCACGTTTGCGAGGTGGTGCGTTCTCGGTTGCCAACAGCGCCGCGCCGCCCCATTCACCGCCTAAGCCGAGACCCTGACCAAATCGAGCCAGCGCTAACAGCAGCGGAGCAAAAATACCAATTGTGGCGTAGCCTGGCAGCAGACCAATCACTACTGTCGAAATCCCCATCGTGAGCAATGAGGCAACCAGCGTGGTTTTACGTCCAATGCGATCGCCGAAATGACCGAATACGGCAGAACCGATTGGGCGTGCGACAAAGGCGATAGCGAAAGTGGCGAGCGACTGTAGCGTCGCTGCTGTCGGATCGCCCTGTGGGAAGAAGATATGCGGGAATACAATTACGGCTGCGGTGGCGTAAATGTAGAAGTCGAAGAACTCAATAGCTGTGCCAATGAGGGAGGCGACCAGCACTTTATTTCGTGAGTTTATCGGCGTGTATTCTTGCTCGTGGTCGAGTGTTGTAGCGGTTGCTTGCATAATCTTTTCTTATTTTTTGGCTAACGAATAGCCATATTACGCATAGCAAAAGTGATATTTCAATCTGTAACAAATCATGAAAGTGTCCAAAAAACAGGCAAAAAGTGAATAATGTTTATGCCGGTAATTTTTCTTCTATGAAATGCTTCACACAATTTCATAAATGGTCGATAAAACTGGTTTTAGGTTAAATAAAAGTTACTAACTGGATTTATATGCTGAGGTTATGAGTCGGAATGAAATTGTTTGCTCTTTAAGAGATGGCTGAAGAGGATCTGGGAAAGCGTTTCAAGTGGTTACGTGCGCATTATAGCCGGATGCGATGCTGGCGCATCTTATCCGGCCTACGGGGAGCCAGGCCGAATAAATTCGTAGGCCGGATAAGGCGTTTTCGCCGCATCCGGCACAATGGTAAGTCGGATATGCTTATCCGACCCGGCATCGGACATATTTTACCGCTGCGTTTTTCCCGGCATTCGCGGGTCGTCTTTGTACTCGGCAGTGGCAATCCACGCCGCGCAAAACAACGTCAGACGGGCGAAGAAATAGAAAAACGCCATCAGTCCCAGCACTGAGCCAAATGCTGCGCCAGAGGGGGATTTCATCAACGACGGCAAGGTGTAGGTCATCACGATTTTAATCACTTCAAAACCAATAGCGGCGAGGAGTGTCCCGCGGATCAGCGCCTTTTTACGTGGTCGGTGGCGAGGCAGTCGCCAGAAAATCCAGAAGAAAAGCAAGTAGTTAGCAAAGATAGAAATCGCCAGACCAATCAATCGCCATGTCGGTTTCAGCCACTCAATACTGTTGAGATGCAGCGCGGTAATAATCATCTGCTGTGCAGAACCGGCGACAGAGGTAATCGAAAGGGTGACTATCAGCGCAATCAGCAAGCCAATCAATGAAATAAAATCACGCAGATATTTAACCCAGAATTTTTCCTGATCTTGCGGCGAACGTTCCCAGACATCCCGTGATTGGGCACGAATAGCCTCACGCAAGTTTCCCGTCCAGTTAATGCCAGAATAAAGCGCCACAGCCAGACCGACGAGTCCCACGGTGGTGCGTTGTTGAACAGCGGTATTGATCGTGTTTTTTAATGTGGCGGCCAGCGTCGGATCGCTGATGTTTTGCAGAATTTTGTCGAAGATATTCTGTAATAGCATGGGATGGGATGCCAGGATAAAACCGGCGGCGGCAAATGACACCATCAAAATTGGGATCATCGACAAAAACGAAAAATAGGTGATAGCCGCGCCAAACTGGTTGCCCAGCCGATCATTAAAGCGCTCTGTCGCACGAATCAGGTGCGCGATGACAGGTTGACGTTGGACTTTTTCGGCGGTGGTAGTGACGGTTTCCAGCGCCAGACTGACTTTATTGCCCTTGTCGCTATTTTTCAGGTGGTTAATTGGATCCTGAGGGGGACGTTTGATCTCGTTTTCCTGAGTCATCCGCTCTTTAGTCCTTCTGTTGTTGTCTTTTTTAAAAAGTATAGTCGGTCAGTTCAGGTGTTCTTTCATTACGCCGGCCAGCCACTGCATAAACAGGTTTACACGGCGGGAAAGCTCCCGGCGTTGCGGGTAAACCAGAGAAATGAGCAGTGGTTCAGCGCGGTAGCCGGGTAGTACTTCGATAAGCCGCCCGGCGCGCAGGGCTTCGCGTACTATCACGCGTGGTATCTGGATTATGCCAAGCCCGGCCAGTCCGGCGGCGAGATAGGTTTCGCTGCTGTTTACAGTCAACATACCGCCGGATTTTACCCACTGGACGCCATTGTCGCTGGCGACTTCGAAACCTAACGGATGCACCGCCAAATTCGGGGTGTAATGCACCAGTGCGTGTGAGGCGAGATTGTCCAGGTTTTCCGGGTAGCCAAAGCGTGTCAGGTAGTGTGGGCTGGCACAGTTGACCATCGTCAGCTTGCCGAGCGGCCGGGTGATCATTCCGTCGTCGGGCAATGTGCCAATGCGTACGACACAATCAAAGCCATCGCGAAGAATATCCACCGGATGGTCGCTGCTGCTCAACTCCAGTTCGATGCCAGGATACTGATACAGGAAATCGGGTAAATGTGGCAGGAACAAATTTTTCGCGATTCCGGGCGGAATATCGACGCGCAATTTGCCGCTGATACTGGTGACGTCGTGTTGAAACAGACCGTCCAGTTCGTTGAGGTTACTCAATATGTCTTTCGCCCGTTGGTAATAGGTCATCCCATCCGGGGTTAACCGAACTCGCCGCGTGGTACGTTGCAGCAACTGAGTGCCGAGCTGGTTTTCCAGCGCCTGTATCTGACGCGAGACACTTCCTTTGGGCAAAGCAAAGAAATCTGCCGCGCGGGAAAAACTTTCCAGCTCTGCAACTTTAATGAACAACTGCATTGCATGAATTTTATCCATTTATTTGACCGATTGTTGTTCATAGAGAAACAGTAATGCGCATATCGCATTGTTTATTGTTTTTTCTAACATCTAACACGTGATTTCACAACATTGTAACGGTGAAATCACGTATTTTTCAGAAGGAAGGGGCGTAATAGCGTATAGAGTCAGGAAAATAGCAGGGTAACGATGGCTATTTTCATTCATTTCTTTAAATGCGAAGTTGCTGCATAGGCTAATTGTGCGCAAGTTGAGCTTTTTTTTAGTGATGGAAAAATATAGCGTAATAAACGACATCATTGATGTTGTTTGAAGAAGATACAGAAATATAAGGATATCCTTAAAAATGTTTTAAATAGTGCCCTCGACATGTAATTTCAGACGTTTAGCTGTAACTATTTATATCAGTAACTCTTTTCCTCGCTTTGTATCTGTAGAATGGCTACCGCCAAATGGCGAATTCTTATTTGGTCTCTCGGGTAATACCCTTCCACTACTTAAGGCTTTTAACGTATCCAGGTGGAGATTCAGTAATGCAAATAGTCATGTTTGACAGGCAGTCAATATTTATTCATGGAATGAAAGTCAGTTTACAGCAGCGTATTCCAGGTGTGAGTATTCAGGGGGTCAGTCAGGCAGACGAGTTATGGCAAAAGCTGGAAAGTTATCCCGAAGCCTTAGTTATGCTCGATGGCGATCAGGATGGCGAGTTTTGCTACTGGTTGCTACAAAAAACCGTGGTGCAATTTCCTGATGTTAAGGTGTTGATAACGGCGACGGACTGTAACAAACAATGGTTACAGGAAGTTATCCATTTTAATGTGATGGCCATTGTGCCGCGTGATTCAGGCGTCGAAACATTCGCACTGGCGGTAAATAGCACGGTGATGGGGATGATGTTTCTGCCAGGAGACTGGCGAACTACGCCGGAAAAAGACATGAAAGATCTGAAATCGTTAAGCGCCCGTCAGCGGGAAATTTTAACTATGCTGGCAGCCGGCGAATCAAATAAAGAGATTGGCCGGGCGTTAAATATCAGTACCGGAACGGTAAAAGCGCATCTGGAATCGCTCTATCGGCGTCTGGAAGTGAAAAATCGCACTCAGGCGGCAATGATGTTAAATATCTCCTCCTGAAGGGGATAATTTTACAGCCAGCAGGGTGTTTGCGGCTGGCTGTAAAAATATTACGGTTCGCCGTACAAACTCATTAATCGCCGTACCACGCCATTAGTCCAGCCAAATCCATCCTGTAATGGGTATTCGCCGCCGCCGCCTTCCCGAGGGATATCGTCGGCAATATGGTATTTCTCGATCAGTTTGTGGTGCTTAAGGTAGAACTGATTCACCGTTTTTAGCCAATTACACGCAATCTCATCGCCCAGATGGTCATCACCGTACATTTTGAACCCCTGAATCGCCATCCATTGTAACGGTGCCCAGCCGTTCGGTTTATCCCATTGTTCGCCCGTTTCATACTCGCTCGCCAGAATGCCGCCAGGCGTCAGTAATCGGCTACGCACGGCATTTGCCAGACGATCGGCCTGTTCATGGCTTGCCATGCCGACATATAACGGCACAATAGCGGCAGCGGTAAACAGGGCTAACTGCTCACGTCGCCAGTCGTAATCACGGTAGATGCCGTTTTCATCATCCCAGAGATAACGGTTTACTGCATTACGGCGAGCGTTGGCATTCTGGCGAAACAGGGTTTCTGCCTCCTTATCGCCCTTCAATGCTGAGATATTGGCGATGACGCTTTCCAGTTTGAACAGGAAAGCATTAAGGTCCACGGGGATAAATTGAGTGGTGCGAATACTGGCCAGACGGCCTGCATCACGCAGCCAGCGGGAGGAATAATCCCAGCCAGAAGCCGCCCCCGCACGTAAATCGCGATATACCTCGTTCGGCGGGCGACCAGAGTGCTTCGCCGTTTCCACATCTTCCAGCCAGGATTCGTCGCGCGGCGTGTCACGGTCGTCCCAGTAGCGGTTGAGCAGAGAACCGTCCGGCATTCGCACTACGTGGCGGTAAGCCTGGTTGGGAATCAGCGATTGTGCGCCGTCCATCCAGAAGGCATATTCCATTTTCAGATGGGAAAGATAACGGCGCGCGCCGCGTACGCCATCTTCTTCAAACAGTTCCACCATCAGCGCAAAAACGGGCGGCTGTGAGCGGCTCAAATAATAAGTGCGGTTGCCGTTGGGAATGTGACCATAGTTTTCGATCATCCAGGCAAAGTTATCGGCCATGCATTTCAGCAAATCTTCGCGCCCGCTTTCCGTCAGCCCCAGCATAGTGAAATAGGAATCCCAGTAGTAGGTCTCGCTAAAACGTCCCCCAGGCACAATGTACGATTGCGGCAGCGCCAGCAGAGACGACCACGGGATATGGGCCTGTGGCTCGCGGGTTAATACCGGCCATAGCTGGTCGATATGCTCTTTTAGCGAATTTTGCGGGTCCGATACATACTCGCTGGCGTAGACTTTCGGCAGCCAGAAATGATTTTCAACGAACTGGCGTAAGTCAAAATCCCGATGACGGCGCACTTTTCGATAGCGAATTAATATATCCAGCGGGTCCATTTTGGGCGCACAGTCGGGGAAAGTTTTGCTGTCCGGGAAAATTTTCGCGCCCTGGACATGCTCGAACAACTCAAGATAGCGATCGGCTGGTGTTAATGCGTCTGAGGCGGGCAGTCCCTCAATCATTTCGGGTTCCGGTTCCGCTTCAATCATCTCATCCAGTTTTAATTCATACGGATCCAGTTCATAACAGAGATCGACCTCGATCGTCAGTTTGTCTGGATTAGGATTTTGAATTTTCTGATTGAGCATAAGGATCCAGCCTCCGAAATTTATCTCTAATAATTGAGCTTTCCTTTAAGGATAGTCATTCGTTCCGGTAGGTGGGCAACATAGCGTGCGGTAGATTTCGTTTATTCGCTTATCAAAAAAATATAACGTTATAATATCAATAAGTTTTATAAAAATAATGTTTTCTTATTGTTTTTTATTTTCGGAGTATTCAATTTTATATTCGTACAAGTCGTGATATGCCATACCGAACACCGATAATAGGCACAGACTATCTTATTGATAGCTTATATTTATATGATAGATTGATTCCTGTCAAAAAAACATATATTCCTGTTTTTTTATGATGTCTTTGTCTCGCAGAGATTTTTGCTGCTATCTGGAGAATTTTCTGGCTCACCATAACTCACCACCGTGAGGGAAGAATAATGAGAATGGTCTCACGTATTACCGCGATCGGCATCGCTGGCGTCGCGATTTGTTATTTAGGATTATCTGGTTACGTGTGGTACCACGATAATAAACGCAGTAAACAGGTCGATGTTCAGGCATCAACTGTTGGCGAAAATAATAAAGTTCTGGGTTTTCTCAGCGAGAAGGGATGCGATTATTGTCATACGCCTTCAGCGGAATTACCTGTCTATTATTATATTCCTGGCGCAAAACAGTTGATGGATTACGACATCAGGCTGGGATATAAATCTTTCAACTTAGAAGCGGTCCGTGCGGCATTGTTGGCCGATAAACCTGTTTCGCAAAGCGATCTGAATAAGATTGAATGGGTAATGCAATACGAAACGATGCCGCCAACACGTTATACCGCGCTGCACTGGGCGGGTAAGGTGAGTGATGAAGAGCGTGCGGAAATTCTCGCGTGGGTTGCGAAGCAGCGCGCAGAATATTACACCAGCGCTGACACAGCGTCAGAGCATCGTAATGAGCCGGTACAGCCTATCCCGCAAAAATTGCCTACTGATGCGCAAAAAGTGGCGCTGGGCTTTGCGCTGTATCACGATCCCCGTTTATCAAGTGATAACACGATTTCCTGTGCGCATTGCCATGCGTTAAACGCGGGTGGCGTCGATGGCAGAAAAACCTCGATTGGCGTTGGTGGCGCAGTTGGCCCTATTAATGCGCCGACAGTGTTTAACTCGGTGTTTAACGTTGAGCAGTTCTGGGACGGGCGCGCCGCAACGTTGCAGGATCAGGCTGGTGGGCCGCCGTTGAACCCGATTGAAATGGCGTCAAAATCCTGGGATGAAATCATCGCGAAGCTGGAAAAAGATCCGGCGCTGAAAGCGCAGTTCCTCGCGGTATATCCACAAGGTTTTAGCGGTGAAAGTATTACTGATGCAATTGCTGAGTTTGAGAAAACATTAATTACGCCAGATTCACCGTTTGATAAATGGTTGCGTGGTGATGAAAATGCGCTGACGGCACAACAGAAAAAAGGTTATCAGTTATTTAAAGATAATAAATGTGCGACTTGTCATGGCGGTATTATTCTCGGCGGACGTTCCTTTGAACCGTTGGGCCTGAAAAAAGACTTTAACTTTGGTGAAATTACTGCGGCGGATATTGGTCGTATGAATGTCACTAAAGAGGAACGCGATAAATTGCGCCAAAAAGTACCGGGTCTGCGTAACGTTGCGCTGACGGCGCCATACTTCCACCGTGGCGACGTGCCGACGCTGGATGGGGCGGTAAAATTGATGCTGCGCTATCAGGTTGGTAAAGAGCTGCCGCAGGAAGATGTGGATGATATTGTTGCTTTCCTGCACAGTCTGAATGGGGTTTACACACCCTATATGCAAGATAAACAATAATTAATTTAATCGCCCGAAGTAAAATATTCGGGCGATTTTTATTTTCAATAAAACCTGTTTTTATATTGTCGGCGCGAATCTTTATATAATAATAAGACTTTTTTCTGCTTAGGATTTTGTTATTTAAATTATATTCGTAACTCCTTGCGTCCCCTTCTGATTAATCCTACTTTTTTTATTGCCTTCAAATCAATTTAAGGAGTTCGAAATGGAACAGAAGTTGTTAACGGATTTCCGCTCAGAACTACTCGATTCACGCTTTGGCACAAAGGCTATTTCCACTATCGCGGAGTCTAAACGTTTTCCGCTGCATGAAATGCGAGAAGATGTCGCATTCCAAATTATCAATGATGAATTATATCTGGATGGTAATGCCCGACAGAACCTTGCTACATTTTGTCAGACCTGGGACGACGAAAATGTGCATAAATTGATGGATCTGTCGATTAATAAGAACTGGATCGATAAAGAAGAATATCCACAATCTGCCGCCATTGATCTGCGTTGTGTAAACATGGTTGCCGACCTGTGGCATGCGCCTGCGCCGAAAAATGGTCAGGCCGTTGGCACCAACACCATTGGTTCTTCCGAAGCCTGTATGCTCGGCGGCATGGCGATGAAATGGCGTTGGCGCAAACGTATGGAAGCTGCGGGTAAACCAACGGATAAACCCAACCTGGTGTGCGGCCCGGTACAAATCTGCTGGCATAAATTCGCCCGCTACTGGGATGTGGAACTGCGCGAGATCCCTATGCGTCCCGGTCAGCTATTTATGGATCCGAAACGCATGATTGAAGCCTGCGACGAAAACACCATCGGCGTGGTGCCGACCTTCGGCGTGACTTACACCGGTAATTATGAATTCCCGCAACCGCTGCATGATGCGCTGGATAAATTCCAGGCCTATACCGGTATTGATATCGACATGCATATCGACGCCGCCAGCGGAGGCTTCCTTGCGCCGTTCGTCGCCCCGGATATCGTCTGGGACTTCCGTCTGCCGCGTGTGAAATCCATCAGCGCTTCGGGCCATAAATTCGGCCTTGCCCCACTGGGCTGCGGCTGGGTTATCTGGCGTGACGAAGAGGCGCTGCCGAAAGAACTGGTGTTCAACGTTGACTATCTCGGCGGTCAGATAGGGACTTTCGCCATCAACTTCTCCCGCCCGGCGGGTCAGGTGATTGCCCAGTACTATGAATTTCTGCGCCTCGGCCGTGAAGGTTACACCAAAGTGCAGAATGCCTCTTATCAGGTTGCCACCTACCTGGCGGATGAAATAGCCAAACTGGGGCCGTATGAGTTCATCTGCACCGGTCGCCCGGATGAAGGTATTCCGGCGGTCTGCTTCAGGCTGAAAGACGGAGAAGATCCGGGGTATACCCTGTATGACCTTTCTGAACGTCTGCGCCTGCGCGGCTGGCAGGTTCCGGCCTTCGCCCTCAGCGGTGAAGCCTCTGACATCGTGGTGATGCGCATTATGTGCCGTCGTGGTTTCGAAATGGACTTTGCTGAGCTGTTGCTGGAAGACTACAAGGCTTCTCTGAAATACCTCAGCGATCACCCGAAACTGCAGGGTATTGCGCAACAGAACAGCTTTAAACATACCTGATAACGGGGGGGTCTGCATACTCAGAATGCAGGTAGACCGATTTAAAGCTTTACTGGATAAAAGAAAATATATCCCACAAAAGAAGAGCTGTGGCGTAATGACCAGGGTAGAAATATTCTGGTCATTTTTTATGAGAAAACTTCAGCTTATTAGATGGTTCTTTCACGTTCGGAAAATATTAAATGTGTCGTAATAGAGTTTATTGCGTTGTTCTATTCTTAACGATGCAGCAATAATGTGAACTGGGGCGAAATATGTGGTTTCTTAGGAAGCTATTATTTTTGTTGTTTACGATTTGTTTGATTAATAATTTGACACAGGAGGAAAGCGTGCTACATTAAAATATAGTTACATGTTTTGTTAAAGTGTATCTATTATGCAATCACCATGTGGAAATTGTTTAATTGCGTACGCAAAACATAAATGTATTCTCACCACGGTTAATGGCGAGCATCACCGTCTTTACGGTAATGATTTAGTCTTTGCAGATGCAAATCAGGTCTCTGTTCCTGAGTATGTTGAGAACGTAGTATTTATCACGAAGGAAACACTTTCATTATTTCTCCCGATGCTCAAGGAGGAGGCATTAAATCTTCATGCGCATAAAAAAGCACCTTCGCTAATCGTTCATCACTGTACCAGAGATATTCCGATTTTTCAGGAGATAACGCGACTGTCGCAGAATAAACATCTCCGTTATAGTGAGATTCTGCGTAAAAGAGCATTGATATTTGCGTTATTATCTCTTTTTCTTGAAGATAAACAGTTTATACCGCTGCTTATGAATATATTGCAGCCGAGTATGCGAGTGCGGGTGTGTACGGTAATCAACAATAATATCGCTCGTGAATGGTCATTAGCACAGATTGCCAGTGAGTTATTGATGAGTCCGAGTTTGTTGAAGAAAAAACTGCATGAAGAAGGGACGTCTTATTCACAGCTACTTACCGAATGTAGAATGCAGCGAGCGTTACAACTGATTGTTATGCCGGAGTTTTCTATAAAAAGAACGGCGTTATCTTGTGGTTATAACAGTGTGTCATATTTTATTTATGTTTTTCGAAATTACTATGGGCTGACACCGACAGAGTATCAGGAACGAGTTACTAAAAGAGTGTTTAATAATCATCTGATAACGGACATTACTGCGCAAGAGAGTTTTTGTCACCATGAAGTAACGATAAGGTTATAATTGCTGTTTTAAACATAAAAAAAAATCCCGGCATAGGGGAACCGGGAAGAAAATAGTCTGCCGTCTCCAGACTAATAAACCGTTATAACACTCCTTGTTGGTACGGAAACTTTGTGCCCTCAGTAAGGAAAATATAACTTTCACTGGGGATAAGATCAGCCAATTTTCCATAAACATAAGCTACATGTTTTTTTAAATATATAGTTGAAACATTTGCTTATTAACAATTAACTGGTTAAGCATATTGTGCTATGGTCAACTTTTTGGTCCTACTAATTTTGGCAGTTTGGGTTTCTGGAGTAAGTCATGCATTATTTAATTTGTATACTGAATGGTAGTGTTTGTAGTAATAGAATATAAGGGCTTGTCATGGCACATGTTTGTTCGGTGATCCTCACCTGTCGCTCATTTGACATATACCATGAGCAGCAGAAACTATCTTTGCACAAAGATAGTATTCTATTGATGGATAAAAATATGGTGGAGAGTTTAGAGTTTAATGAATCAAATGTCCGCAATCTGGATATAGATGAACGCATCATCACTCATTATTTGCACAATATTCGCCTACCGGCTCAGTATTTAGGATTGCATGGTAAAAAAAAGTTGTTGGTTAATCCAGCGCCACCGATGCCGCTCGTAACGGCGATATTCGATAGTTTTGCTAAAGAAGATGTTATCTCCACAACATTAAGTAACATGCTCTATTTCTCCTGTCTTTCGATGTTTTCTCGAAATAAGGAGCTGATTCCTTTTCTTCTTAATAGCATTAGTACGGTTTCAGGAAAGGTTGAACGCATTATTAGCTTTGATATTGCCAGGCGCTGGTACCTGCGTGATATCGCAGAAAAGATGTACACCAGTGAAAGTTTAATCAAAAAGAAGTTAAAGGATGAAAACACCTGTTTTAGCAAAATATTATTGACCTCGCGAATGTCTATGGCCAGACGATTACTCGAGTTACGACAGATTCCGTTGCCGATGATCGCAGAAAAATGCGGCTATAGCAGCACGTCGTACTTTATTAATACTTTCCGCCAGTATTATGGCATAACACCGCATCAGTTTGCGCAACAGTCAACGGGGATGCTCTCCTGACGGTATTTCTCATTCGAAAGTTGGTCAGGATCTGCCTCCAGCTTCGTGTGAGAATCTTTTCCCATTCATCTCTGCCGGGGATACTGGCAAGTTATCTTTCGCAGTTTGCAAATAGATAAAGGCATTTTCAGGAGGAAAATAAACGGTATGTTTGGGATTATCAGGCTTACAATTCATACAATTACGTTCATGTGGGTTAGCATTGTTTTGTTTAAATTGATGACTAACGGCTGGAGTGGTTTTTACTTTCAATGCTGTTTGCTAAGCCTGGTATTTCTGATGGTGAGTTGGTTGTTGAGTGGCGAGTGGTTGACAGAAAAGAGCAAGGCAGAACATTCACGTTCAGCCTTACTCTTATTCACACGTTACGCTTTTTTAAAGCGGGCAAAGAGATGTTCCACGACGACGAAAAAGACAGGCACGAAGTAAATAGCCAGCACCGTTGCTGCAAACATCCCCCCCATAACCCCGGTACCTACCGCATTTTGTGCGCCAGAACCTGCGCCATGACTGATAACCAGCGGCAGGACGCCAAGAATAAAGGCCAGAGATGTCATCAGGATTGGACGTAAACGCATCCGGGCCGCTTCGATAATCGCCTCTACAGGTGTTTTCCCTTCTTTCTGCATCATCTCAACCGCAAATTCGACGATCAGGATGGCGTTTTTGGCGGAAAGCCCGATAGTTGTCAGTAACCCTACCTGGAAGTAGACGTCATTACTTAAACCGCGCAGGTCTGTTGCCAGTAATGCGCCAATGACGCCCAATGGGACAACTAACATTACCGAGAAGGGGATTGACCAGCTTTCATACAACGCGGCGAGAGCGAGGAACACGACGACCAGAGAAATGGCATACAGCGCAGGCGCCTGGTTGGACGATAACGCTTCCTGGTATGACAGCCCGGTCCAGGAGTAACCGACGCCAGCCGGAAGTTTAGCCACCAGTTCCGCCATAAATTTCATCGCGTCGCCGGTACTTTTTCCTGCCGCCGCTTCCCCTAAAATTTCCATCGCCGGGATACCATTGTAGCGTTCCAGTCGTGGCGAACCGTAGGTCCATTCAGTAGAGGAATAGGCAGAAAGCGGCGCCATGGTGCCGGATGCGTTGCGCACATACCATTGGTTGATGTTATCTGGCAGCATACGGAACGGCGTTCCCGCCTGGACATACACTTTTTTCACACGGCCCTGATTGAGGAAGTCGTTAACGTAGCTACTCCCAAAGGCTGTAGAGATAGTTTGATTGATGTCAGACAACGCGACGCCCATCGCCTCGGCTTTTGCGGCGTTGACGTTCACTTTGAACATCGGTGTATCTTCCAGGCCGTTTGGGCGTACGCCGATGACCTGATTTGGCGATTGCGCTGCCAGTGATAGCAGTTCGTTGCGCGCCTGGGTCAGTTTTTCGTGCCCCAGATTACCGTTATCCAGCAGCTCCATATCAAAACCTGATGCTGTTCCCAGTTCTGCCACCGCAGGTAAGTTGAACGGGAAGACGACCGCTTTGTTAATGCGGCTCAGGGCGATCATTGCTCGCTGAATGATCGCGGTAACTGAATTTTCTTCGCCAACACGTTCGGACCACGGTTTAAGACTGATAAATGCCAGACCGTTGTTTTGTCCCTGACCGCTAAAGCCGAAGCCGCCCACGGTAAATACTGACTCGACATTTTTTTTCTCTTTTGTCAGATAGTAGTCAGTGACCTGTTGCAGCACTTTCGTGGTGTTAACCATCGTAGAACCTGACGGCAACTGCGCGGTGGTCATAAACACCCCCTGATCCTCTTCCGGTAAGAAAGAGGTTGGTGTGCGCAGGAACAGCACCGCCATTCCGGCGCCAATCAGCAGGTAAACCACCATATAACGCCCGGTGCAGCGCAGCAGCGAACGGGTACTGTCGGTATAGTGCTGAGTCGATTGTTCAAACAGATGGTTGAAGCGAGCGAATAACGCGTTCGGTTTGTGGCCGCCTTCTGGCGTGGCTTTCAAAATGGTGGCGCAAAGGGCAGGAGTCAGGCTCATCGCGACAAATATCGAAAGCAGCATGGATGAGATCAGCGTAATAGAGAACTGACGGTAAATCTCGCCGGTTGCCCCACTCATAAAGGCCATCGGCATAAACACTGCAGACAGAACAACGGCAATCCCGACCAGTGCACGCTGGATTTGTCCCATCGATTTATGCGTCGCTTCCCTCGGCGGCAGTTTATCTTCCGCCATCACACGCTCGACGTTCTCTACCACTACGATGGCGTCATCCACCAAAAGCCCTATCGCCAGCACCATCCCAAACATGGTGAGTGTGTTGATGGTGAAACCAACCGCGGACAAGATAGCGAACGTTCCGAGAATAACGACCGGCACGGCGATAGTAGGGATAATAGTGGCACGGATATTCTGTAAAAACAGATACATGACCAGGAAGACGAGGATGATAGCTTCAACCAGCGTTTTGAAGACTTCCTGAATCGAGATTTTGATAAACGGCGTAGTGTCGTACGGATAAACCGTCTTCAGACTGGCGGGGAAATACGCCGATAAGTGGTTGAGTTCATCTTTTACTGCGCGTGCGGTCTCCAGCGCGTTTGCTCCGGCAGCCAGTTTGATGGCGATCCCGGCGGCAGGTTTGCCGTTATAACGCGCCACCGTGGAATAGTCTTCCGCACCCAACTCAACGCGAGCAACGTCGCGCAATAATACTTGCGAACCATCCTGCTGAACTTTTAGCAGGATTTTGCCAAATTCTTCCGGCGTTTGTAGACGCGTCTGCACAATGATTGAGGCGTTCAGTTGCTGGTCTGCCGCCTGTGGCATTCCCCCCAGTTGACCACCGGATATCTGGTTATTCTGTACCTTGATTTGGGAAATGACATCGGAAGGAATAAGGTTGTATTTATTGAGTTTTTGCGGATCCAGCCAGATACGCATGGCGTACTCGGAACCAAAAAGCTGCACGCTACCGACACCCGCGGTACGGCTTAATGGGTCCTGAATATTAGAAGCCACATAATCTGCGATATCGTACTGGTTGAGGCTGCCGTTTTCAGAGATAAACGCCGCCACCATCAGGATGCTGCTACTCGACTTATTGACGCTGATCCCTTGTTGTTGAACTTCTTCGGGTAGCGATGGCATGGCAAGCTGCAGTTTATTCTGTACCTGGACCTGCGCGATATCGGGTGATGTTCCTGTCTCGAAGGTCAGGGTGATAGAAGCATTACCTGCTGCGTCACTGGTCGATGACATATACATCAGGCCATCAAGTCCATTCATATTTTGCTCAATCACCTGAGTGACAGAATTTTCTACCGTTTGGGCATCGGCACCCGGATAGGTGGCGCTGATAGTGATAGTTGGCGGTGCAATTTGCGGATATTGCGCTATCGGTAAGTTCATGATCGCCAGGCCACCTGCGAGCATCAAAATAATGGCAAGAACCCAGGCAAAAACCGGGCGATCAATAAAATAGTTAGCCATGAAAGTCCCCTTAAGCCTGCAACGTTATTGTTTCGATTCGGTGCTGGCGTTTTCCTGGCTGGAGGAAATAGCGCGTGCCTTGATGCCCGGATGAATGCGTTGCAAACCCGAGACGATCACCCGGTCACCGGCCTGCAATCCGGCAGTGACGATCCATTGATTGCCAATGGCTTTGGTCGCATTAATTTCGCGTAACTGTACGACATCATCTTTATCTAAAATGAGCGCTGTCGCTTTACCCTGGGCGTTATGTGTGACTCCTTCTTGCGGCACTAACAACACGTTCTGACGGCTGCCTTCATCCACTAACGCCGTGACGTACATACCCGGTAGCAGGTCGCCATTTGGGTTAGGGAAAATCGCCCGCAAAGTCACTGAACCTGTGGTTTCATCGACCGTCGGATCAGAAAATTTCAGCGTTCCGGTCTGGCTGTAACGTTTGCCATTTTCCAGATTAAGTTGCACTGGCGTACTGCCCTGAACCTGTTTGATTTGTCCGCTGGCGACTTCCTCTTTCATCCGCAGAAAATCCTGCACTGACTGGGTGAGATCGACATAAATCGGGTCAAGGCGCTGCACGGTCACCAGCGCATCTCCCTGGTTAGCAGTAACCAGAGCGCCGACGGTGACTGACGATTTTCCGCTGACGCCTGTAATCGGCGAGGTAACATTGGCGTATTGCAGGTTGATGGTTGCCTGCTCAACCGCTGCTTTGGCAACGGTGACATTGGCTTCCGCTTCATTTAGCTGGGTACGTGCGGTGTCATAATCCTGTCGGCTGACATAGTTCGTTTTCAGCAACGAGGCCTGGCGGTTGAAGGTGATGCGGGCATTACTGGCGGTGGACAGCGCTTTCGCCAACGAACCTTTGGCGGAGTTCAATTCTGCCTGTAAGGGCGCGGGATCAATCTGATACAGTGAATCGCCCTGATTCACTTTATCGCCTTCGATAAAGTTGCGCTTAATGATAATGCCACCCACCTGGGGGCGAATCTCGGCAACCTCATAAGGTACAGTTCTGCCGGGTAATTCGCTCATCACATTGACTGAACCGGGCGAGAGTGTCACTACGCCCACTTCCGGCGTCATGGCGGCAGCGTTTTCCGTTGATTTGTCATCGCAAGCAGTGAGCATCGCGCTGCAGAATAACAACGGTATTAACAATTTTCTTTTTCTGTTCATTTTAGTCCCTGAAAATTTGTGAGAAATAACGGAGCGTTGAATTGTGTACGAGGAGATATATGAGGGATTTACAGACCAGCGGCATAGTGCAAGTCATGGCGTGGTTGTCAGCCAGCAAGGGCACATGCAGGCAGAGAACCTCGTAGGGGGATGCCAACAGTAAAAAAAATGTTGCCGTTCTGCAGGCAGCCTTTGCCAGCATCCGGGCAACGAAGGTCTCTACTGGTGGATACATAAACCAGGGGAATAAATTCGTTTTTGCCTCTCCTGCGGTCATTACCGGGAGTAATGGAATCAGCATTTGCATCCCTCGTCATGCCAGCCATCAATTTCAGGCAATCAGACCCTGACTAAAAATAAGAAGAGATACCCAGGGTTACGATATCGCTCATGCGCCTAAGTTTGAGCTTGTACATAATGTTGAATTTCTGGATCTTTAACGTTTGTTGCGAAATATTCAGCGTTGACGTGATATTGCTTTCATTTTTGTTTTTCAGAATCAGTTGCATAATTTTGAATTGATTATGCGAAAAACATAATTGCGAGTTCTTATGAGGCAAGTGTTTGCCATAAGTAATATCAAGGAGTTTTTTTATACTTTCTTTTCGGCTGACAAAATAAATAGGTGTTCTGGCTTTAAGTTTACTGATGTGATAGGGGGCCAGGACAATAATTCTCTCTGCATCTAATGTTTCAAGAAACTTAATCGCCTCTTCATCAAGTATATGATTATGATAGGTATCAATGATCACCTTGAATGATTTGTTGTCTACGCTTTTGAGCTCTGACAGGGAATTGATTTTTATCATTTCGTGATTATCTTTCAACTGTAAAAAGCCCTGTAAAAGAAAAGAATCTTTCGTCATGAGAAAAATCATAACTTGCTCCTTAGCCGTTATCGTTTCGAACATGTCATCCTTTTCATTATTTACATCCATGCCCTGACGTGGTGTTCAATATAGTAAACGCCTATAAGAACCTTGCCCTTCGTGAACTAATACGTCTATTAACACTAATCAAAACTTCAGATTTATCCATCACGTATTCCATATATTAGTCCTAGGTAACATTCCTGGTTGTTATCACTTTGTGTTTATTAAACAAAACACTAACATTTGCAGATATCTGTTCAGGAATAAGTTATCAATTACCCATTTGTGATCTCTGAAGAATATAACTAAAGTAAAAATGTAATCCGTAAATATCGAGTCTCCTTGTTTCGACTTAGGCTGGCAATTGGATTGCCAGCTTTCTTTTAATATTTGGATTTTTATGCAACGTAACGTTCACCTGTTGCAGAAAAATGAATGGCAACGTTTTTATTCATTTAATCAACGCCACCGAACCTTTAGTTCACTTTCCCACAGCACTTTAAAAACATTAAACCTGACAACGAAAAATATCAGCCATGATAATGTTTGAAATGGCTAATTTGATATGTAATATATGTAAATTTTAGAAATATCATTGGCTTAATTTAATCTTCATGCGACGGTTATTTCAGCGAAAATATGTGATTTATCAGAGTGGTCATACTGTGACGGGAGTATGACGCGCCTCATAGTCACCACAAGTGATTATGAGGCGGGAGGGAAAATAGGGTGATGATGCGCCTGATGTTCGTTATTTTTTCACGAACAAACTGGCGAAGCTAAACAAACTGGCAGCACTAAATATCAGCTCGATCCCTACCAGAGTTGAAACCAGCGTTACAGAAACCATGGGGGTCGCGCCAAGAAATATCCAGGCAATGATGATATCCAGCACACCAATGACGAATTGTAGCCAGCTACCTTTAGCTGAACGCTGGCGATACCAGCTCATCAGACGAATAATCCCCGCTACACAGAACAACCCTGCGATAAATGCTGCAATAGCAAAAATGCCCAGTTCTGGCGCACGGATGAAAAAATAGCCGATGAGTAAATAGGCGACAGCAACGAGGAAACCTGATAATACCGGCCAAAAATTATGGCTACGGTTGTTGAATAAACCAACAATCAGCGCAATTCCCGAGCAGATCAATAATGCGCCGACGACCGTGCTAAGGATATCTCCAGAAATGAACGGAAAACTGATACACAGTAAACCGACAATAAACAGCAGTACCGCAATAAACTGGATTGCTCTCCGATGTTTTTTAAGCATATCCAGATCAAATTTCAAAATAGTTGCCTTGTCTATATATAACATAGAACCACCCCTACGAATTTAAGAAGAAAACCCCTGCTATCAATCTATGCCAAAAATGCATCTAAGAATGTAGTCGATTTAATAAAAATTTCCTAATTAATGTATCTGACGTCTATGTAACTCTTTGTATTAAAATAAAAATATCTGATTTTGATATTTTGTCTTAACATGACATACCCAGAAAACCAGGTTATAACCTCAGTGTCGAAATTGATTCGTGACGGCTCTTTCACTTTATAGTTGAGGATATTACGATGAAAAAAGCATTAGGCGTTATTCTTGGTGGCCTGCTTCTTCTGCCAGTTGTGAGCAATGCAGCGGATGCGCAAAAAGCAGCTGTTGATAACAAAAAACCTGTCAACTCCTGGACCTGTGAAGATTTCCTGGCTGTGGACGAATCCTTCCAGCCAACCGCAGTCGGTTATGCTGAAGCATTAAACAATAAAGATAAACCAGAAGATGCGGTTTTAGATGTTCAGGGTATTGCCACGGCAACGCCTGCTATTATCCAGGCTTGTAACCAGGATAAAAAAGCCAACTTTAAAGATAAAGTTAAAGGCGAATGGGACAAGATTAAGAAAGATATGTAATTCCGGGAATGCATAAAGCCGTATTTCCTTATGTGTTAAACAACAGAGGATTGCTTTTCCAAATATAAGTAATCCTCCTGTTCGTACATATATGCGTTGACGAATAGGTTGCAAAATGAATATTTCATCTCTACGTAAAGCCATTGTTTTTATTGGCGCTGTAGCAGCATTGTCACTGGCTAATGCGCAATCAGTACTGGCTGCTAATGAATCCGCTAAAGATATGACCTGCCAGGAGTTTATTGACCTGAATCCAAAAGCGATGACGCCTGTTGCATGGTGGATGCTGCATGAAGAAACGGTTTATAAAGGCGGCGATACGGTAACCTTAAATGAAACTGACCTGACTCAGATCCCCAAAGTGATCGAATATTGTAAGAAAAACCCGCAGAAAAATTTGTATTCCTTCAAAGATAATTTGGCCAATGTCCTGCCAAATTAATAGAAATGAAACCAAAGGGAGCAGCAAGTTGAGACATCTTGTTGCTCCTTTTGTATTTAACGATCGAGAATGATCAGCGGCGAATCATTGGCGGAATCGCTTAATACCGTAATATCCGCGCCATAGAGCATTGTCAGTGTTTGCTGGGTCAACACATCCTGTGGTTTACCCTCTGCGACAACCCTGCCTTTTTGCATCAATACAACACGGTCAGCATAACGGGCGGCGAGATTAAGATCGTGCAATACGCAGCAAACATTAAACTGTCGCTCGTGAACTAACTGGCGTAATAAACGAAACAGATGCTGTTGATGGTGAATATCCAGTGCCGATGTCGGTTCATCAAGAAATAACCATTTCGGTGAGGGAGTGGGTTCCCAGAGTTGCACCAGCAGGCGCGCCAATTGTACACGCTGTTGTTCACCGCCAGATAATTGCCGGTAGTCGCGGTGTGCCAGCGCCTGACAGTCGCATAACGCCATTATCTGCGTAGTTTCGTCACGCTGAACATCCGTACGATGCGGATGCCGCCCCATCTGGATCACTTCCTGTACGCTGAATGGAAATGCCATATGGCTATTCTGACGCATCACGGCCCGGTGTTTTGCCAGTTCAGTGATTGACCATTCATTTAATGGCTTATTAAACAACCGACATTCACCGCTATCCGGTTGAAGATAGCCGGTTAACTGGCGAAGCAGCGTAGATTTTCCCGCGCCATTAGGGCCGAGAATGGCAACAATTTCCCCGCCGGGAAAAGTCAGCGAGACATTATCAGTCAGACGCCGCCCCTGAAGGCTATAAACCAGATTCCTGGCGCTGATCATGACGTCCTCCGGTTGCGCAGAATCAACCACATAAAATACGGGCCGCCAAGCAGGCTGGTTAAGAGTCCCACGGGCATTTCTGCTGGCTGTACCAGCGTGCGGGCGAGTGTGTCTGCCATCAGCAATAAACAGGCTCCGGCGAGGGCGGAGCAAGGGATTAGCCAGCGGTGATTTGCCCCGGTAGTCATGCGAATCAGATGCGGGATCACCAGGCCAATAAAGCCGATAATTCCGCTTACCGATACGGCAGCGCCAACGAGCAGTGAGCTCACTAACAGTAATTGCTGGCGTTTACGTTTAACGTTCACGCCGAGGTAGTGGGCTTCTTCATCACCAAGCTGGAGTAAATTCAGCGTTCCGGCGAGACAGGTTGTCGCCATAATCGCTGGCAGAATGAATGAGCTGGCGACCAGTAATGTTGGCCATTGCGCTTGGCCGAGATTACCCATCATCCACAACGTCAGTTGCCGCAGTTGCTGCTCATCGCCTATATAACTCAGCACGCCGATCGCCGCGCCGCACAGGGCATTGATAGCAATACCGGTCAGTAACAATTGCATCATGCTGCCATCGCGATGGCGCTGCGTAATGAGAAAAATGATGGTACAGACTACTAAACTTCCGGCGATGGCAAAAACCATCTGTTCATACAGCACCAGCACTACCGGAAAAGAAAAAGGCAGCACAATTGCCACGCCAACCATTAATGCAGAACCGCTGCTGACGCCGAGTAAGCCAGGGTCAGCCATTGGGTTGCGAAAAAGCCCCTGCATAATCACCCCGGCAGTTGCCAACGCCGCGCCTACCAGCACCGCCAGTAAAACCCGAGGCAGACGAATATTGAGCCAGATATCGCGATATTCCTCATCAAACAGGGCGTTAAAACTGATTTTTAATGCTCCCTGACTGGCGCCGAACAGCACCAGGGCAAGCAATAATAGTGATAGCCCCATCAAGACCCTGGCGGAAGAGAGTGAATCCTTGAGCACGCAAAACTCCACTATGACGTTGCGGCACGGAGCTTCCGCGCCGCATGGCATTACGCCGGTTTCAGGCCTGGTTCAATCAGACTGTAGATCTGCTTGTTGAGTGCTGGCGCGTTTGCCAGTTCATGAATATGCATGGCGACATCGGCACGACGGACAAAACCATGACATTCCTGATTTTGTATGCGTAGCGCCTTGCCCGTTGCCGCACCATCAAGCAGGCCTCCGGGACGGAGAATCGCATAGTCAAGCTGGCTGGTTTGCAACCAGCTTTCCGCCAGAGTTTTTTCCCGTACCGCCTGACCAAACGCGGCTTTAGCGCGATCCGATAAAAATGACCAGCTATCGCCACAGCCCAGTGACGTCACCAGAATCATGCGTGTGATGCCTGCTTTTTCGGCCTCATCGATCACCGTTCTGTGGGCCAGATAATCCTGAGCGCCGCCCATTGTTGAGATGGCAAGCGCTTGCGGGCCAGCCGCACGGCAGGCCGCCGCGACCACGCTGGCATCACAGGCGTCGCCAGTAAAAACCTGCACGCCTTGTTGCGCCAGTTTCGTCGCGGTATCGGCATGGCGAACGACAGCAATGAGCGGGCGTTGTTCCGTCAGCGCCAGCTCAAGGGTTCTGGCGCCGACGCCTTTTCCACCTGCGCCAAAGAGTAGCCACGGTGCCATCAGGCTTCTTCCTTCAGAGACGCAGCCAGTGAATGGAAAGCGTTAACTTGATCATTCAGCAGTTGGCGATGGTCATCGCGGCCAAGGAAAATTTTTAGCATCGCGCTGCCTTCTTTGTTGAAAAAGAGAATGGATGCGGTGTCCATACCCATAAATTTACGTTCGACCAGGGCAATATGCGTGCAATTTTCTGCCTTGATATGCCCGGACATGCCATGTTTTCCACGCAGGTTGAAATAGCCGTGGCGATGAAAACCTGAAGGCAGTTCGCCGCTAAATTCGAGGATCACATCGGCAGTATGCACCAGCGTGGTGACCTTGCCCCATTCGCAGACGGTATCCCAGATGGTGTCGAATTTATCGCCAGACACAACAGTAGAGGAGGGGAGATTTTTCACTACCTCCAGCAATGTGGTGTTGTATTGTTCGGCAACCGCTTCCAGCGTACCGTCCGGTTCCGTTTTCAAAAATTCCTGTAACGAGACATGGCTCATAAATTACTCCTGTTATGGTTTTTCATGCGCAATCGCTGGCGCATTAAGTACCTGAATCAGTTCATTAAGAGACTGCAAAATATTGCTTGCCCAGAAACGACCTTCATTGGTCAACCGCAGGCAAGTTGAAGCATCGCGGCTTAAGCCTTTTTGGTGCCATTGGGTCAGTAACGGGGCGAGTTTTTCGGCATGTGGCGTAAGTTCATCCAGCGGTACACGCGCGGTTTCAATACCCGACTGCAAAGTGTGACGCCACTGCGCATTACGTTCGGCGGCGCGCATCATCATCATCAACGGTTTTTGACCTGCCGCGACGGATTCATGCCAGCTCTGCAGGTTGCGCTCATTCATCCAGGAGTAACCATTAATCGAACCGCCAGCGCCGGAACCAAAGGCCAGACAATCGGCTCCTTGTTTAATCAGCAGGTTATAGAGATTGCGTTCGCGTGTGGTACGGCCCCAGTGGCTGTTACTGATACAACGCCAGCCGGCATCGTCCATAAAATCACACCCTTGCAGGTAGAGATCGCGACGTTCTGCCGGAGAGGGCACGATAGTGCGCCCATTTTCCACGGCTTTGCCCAGTGGCGTATTGGGAAGGACATTGAGCGCGTAGAGATCAACACCGTCGAGACCGATATCGCGAGCGATAGCCAGATCCTCTCCCCAGGTTTGCGCATCCTGACCAGGCAAACCGAACAGCAGATCGCACACCACCGCAGCCCGGTCACGTTTGACCAGGCTTTCCATAAACGCAATGGCTGTTGGGCCATCCGAGGTGCGTGCCATTTTCTTGCGAATTTTGCTGTTAAAGGACTGAATACCAATCGAGAAGCGGTTTGCTCCCGCATCAAGGCAAGCGTCTATTCGCTCAGCGTCAAAATTCAGTACCCGGCCTTCAATGGTGATTTCGCAATCCGGCGCCAGCGGTAGCTTTTCTCGTAAGGTGGTGATGATTCTTGCCAAATCGCGTGCCGAGAGCGCGGAAGGCGTGCCGCCGCCGAAATAGACCGCGTGGATAGGGGCGGACTGATGTAATACGCTGTCTGCTTCCAGCTCGATTTCACGAATCAGGGCGTCGGTATAATGAGCGCACGCATCTTCATTAAAACGGTTTTGATAAAAACCGCAAAACGTGCAGTGCGTCGCGCAAAAAGGAATGTGCAAATAAACCAGTCGCTTACGCGGTGAGATCGTTTGATTGATCATCTCTTGCCAGGTCTGTGCCAGTTGCTCTTTGGCGACCGGAATGGCTCCGCGAAACGGCATCATAGCGCGTCTGTCTTTAAATGGCTGGTCACCGTCTAACGCAAAATGTGGCGTGAGATCCAGGATGTTATTTGTGTTCATTCGTCTGATTTAAATCCATTTATTGCGGCCAAAGCTGCTGGTGTAAAGACTCAACGACATCAGCAATACGCGGACCCATTCCCAGAATCAGGTTTTGATCAACGGTGATAATGCGCTGGTTTTTCCATGCGGCAGTGTGGGTAATTCCGGCAATAGAACGCAGACGATTAATATCGCCATCGACCATTTGTGAGGTCACGACAATCACTTCTGGGTTCGCTGCAATCAGCGATTCCGCGCTGTAGCTTTTGTACTGTTGGTGAGTTGCGACGTTTTCTGCTCCGGCAAGCGACAAAATGGCATCCGCGACGCTGCTTTTACCCGCAACCTGCGGCGCGCTTCCGCCTGCAGAGAGTATAAACCTGGCTTTAACCGGGGTATTTTTTGCCGCCACGCTTTGCTGAACTCGCTCCAGACGTTGATTGATTTGTGTCACCAGCGCGTCGCCTTGTTCAGGGACCTGTAACGTTTTTGCCAGTTGGCGAATGTTGGCGTACATCTGCTCAAGGGTTGCTGGTACACGTGGCAAGGTAACAACGTTGACCTTTTGCGCCCGTAGTTGGTCTAGCACAATTTGCGGACCGGCATCCTGCCAGGTAATTACGCTATCCGGGCGAAGTGACAAAATGCCTTCGCTGCTCAGTTGCTTCCAGTAGCCAATATGAGGCAGTTGGGCGGTTTCCGGGGGGTAAGATGTCGTTTCATCGACGCCAACTATGCGCTCGCCAGCGCCCATCGCGTAGATCAACTCCGTCAGTGATCCTCCTGCGACCACAATACGTTCGGCTGCCGTTGCGCTAAAGGCCCAGCTAAGTGCCAGTACAGCCGTAAACAGCTTTTTCATGGGCTGAGGTTTTACCGCGTTCTTCACGGCGACGGTTATCGCTGAAATACATAACGTCAACGGAGAAAAAAGAAACTGCCGGTTGGTGATCCTTGGCATCATATGAGAGCTCTTATCAAATTGAGAATGAACATGATTATCATTTGAGTTATATATAAAACACGACAACGGGTTCAATATGCAAGAGGGAGCAAGAACGAATTTTTTGATTTTTATCAAAATGCTTCGTCAGCTAACGCATTTTGCAATGGCTAAATGTCAGGGTGGTAAAAAGGTGTAATCCCAGAGCTGTCGCGGATTACAGAGCAAAGAGATGGAAAAATTATGGCGGCTAACGACAGCGTTTCGTGACAATGTTGTGGCGGTGAGTCATTGCAAGAGCGCAGTGGTTGACGAGGTATAAACAGGTTTTATAACCCCCTGTTTATTGTGCTAATAGCGGTTAAAAAAAAGCTTGATCATAAAAAAAAGGTCGATAATAATTCTCATTATCACGCTTGCTTTAACAAAACATGCCCATATGAATAACAAAATAATAGCTTTTGCCAGGGATAATACACAGCACTCTTCACTCCAGACGTGGCATGTCACTTTGCCTGACAAAAAAAGGCGAGCTTTTGCTTAATTGTCAGAAATAACAGGCGATATCACGGAATATAAACGCCAGTTAATTCTCGCAATTAAATCTATCGCGTTGAATCGTATATAAATTTATTTTCGCCAGCCGCCCCGGTTTTTACCCCGGTAGCCAGCATTTTTTATTTTCCTCATGGAGAATCGCTATGTCACGTCCGCAATTTACCTCGTTGCGTTGGAGTTTGTTGTCTCTGGCTATTTCCGCCACCTTGCCGATGAGTGCTTTTGCCACTGAAACAATGACCGTTACTGCGACAGGGAATGCCCGAAGTTCCTTCGAAGCGCCAATGATGGTCAGCGTTATCGACTCTTCTACTCCCGAAAACCAAACTGCGACTTCAGCCACCGATTTATTGCGCTCTGTCCCCGGGATTACCCTTGACGGCACCGGGCGGACGAACGGCCAGGATGTGAACATGCGTGGCTATGACCATCGCGGCGTGCTGATTCTTGTTGACGGCGTTCGTCAGGGAACAGATACCGGACACTTGAATGGAACTTTCCTCGACCCGGCGCTGATCAAACGCGTTGAGATTGTTCGTGGACCTTCGGCATTACTCTATGGCAGCGGTGCGCTGGGGGGGGTGATCTCCTACGATACAGTCGATGCAAAAGATTTATTGCAGGAAGGGCAAAATAGCGGTTTTCGTGTCTTTGGTACTGGCGGCACCGGCGATCACAGCCTGGGGTTAGGCGCCAGTGCTTTTGGGCGAACTGAAAATCTGGATGGTATTGTGGCCTGGTCCAGCCGCGATAGAGGGGATTTACGCCAGAGCGACGGAGAGACGGCACCGAATGACGAGGCCATCAATAACATGCTGGCGAAAGGGACCTGGCAAATTGATTCAGCCCAAGCCCTGAGCGGTTCCGTGCGTTATTACAATAACGACGCGCGTGAACCGAAAAATCCACAGACCGTTGAGGCTTCTGACAGCAGTAATCCGCTGGTCAATCGTTCAACGATTCAACGCGATGCGCAACTTTCTTATAAACTCGCCCCACAGGATAACGACTGGTTAAATGCTGATGCAAAAATTTACTGGTCGGAAGTCCGTATTAATGCGCAAAACACGGGGAGTTCCAGCGAATATCGTGAACAGACGACAAAAGGCGGTAAGCTGGAAAACCGCTCTACTCTGTTTGCTGACAGTTTCGCTTCTCACTTACTGACGTATGGCGGCGAGTATTATCGTCAGGAACAGCATCCGGGCGGCGCGACGACGGGGTTCCCTCAGGCAAAAATCGATTTTAGCTCTGGCTGGCTACAGGATGAGATCACTTTACGCGATCTGCCTGTTACCCTGCTTGGCGGAACTCGTTATGACAGCTATCGCGGTAGTAGCGACGGTTACAAAGATGTTGATGCCGACAAATGGTCGTCTCGTGCGGGGCTGACTATCAGCCCGACCGACTGGCTGATGGTGTTTGGCTCATATGCGCAGGCATTCCGCGCTCCGACGATGGGCGAAATGTATAACGACTCTAAGCACTTCTCGATTGGTCGTTTCTATACCAACTATTGGGTGCCAAACCCGAACTTACGCCCGGAAACTAACGAAACGCAGGAGTACGGCTTTGGACTGCGTTTTGATGACCTGATGTTGCCTAATGATGCCCTGGAATTTAAAGCCAGCTACTTCGATACCAAAGCGAAAGACTATATCTCCACGACCGTCGATTTCGCGGCGGCGACAACCATGTTTTATAACGTTCCGAACGCCAAAATCTGGGGTTGGGATGTGATGACGAAATATACCGCAGATCTGTTTAGCCTTGATGTGGCTTATAACCGTACTCGCGGCAAAGACACTGATACCGGGGAATATATCTCTACTATTAACCCGGATACCGTCACCAGTACCCTGAATATTCCAATCGCCCACAGTGGCTTCTCTGTCGGCTGGGTCGGAACGTTTGCCGATCGTTCAACGCATATCAGCAGCAGTTACAGCAAACAACCGGGCTACGGCGTGAATGATTTCTACGTCAGTTATCAAGGACAGCAGGCGCTCAAAGGCATGACCACCACTTTGGTGTTGGGTAACGCTTTCGACAAAGAGTACTGGTCGCCGCAGGGTATCCCGCAGGATGGCCGTAGCGGAAAAATTTTCGTGAGTTATCAATGGTAAGAAGCGGCCCCGTTAATTCGGGGCATTAATCTGGAAGGAAGATAGACAATGAATTACTACACACGCTGGCTCGAGTTAAAAGAACAAAATCCCGGAAAGTACGCGCGTGACATCGCAGGCTTAATGAATATCAGTGAAGCTGAACTGGCATTTGCCCGCGTAACTCATGATGCGTGGCGGATGCGCGGTGATATTCGCGAGATTCTGGCGGCGCTGGAAAGCGTTGGTGAAACCAAATGCATTTGCCGTAACGAATATGCCGTTCATGAGCAAGTGGGAGCGTTCACGAACCAACATCTGAACGGACATGCCGGATTGATCCTCAACCCGCGTGCGCTGGATCTGCGTCTGTTTCTCAATCAGTGGGCCAGTGTTTTCCACGTCAAAGAAAACACGGCTCGCGGTGAGCGCCAGAGTATTCAGTTCTTTGATCATCAGGGCGATGCATTACTAAAAGTTTATGCCACCGACAGCACCGATATGGCGGCATGGAGTGAGTTTTTGGCGCGCTTTATCGTCGAGGAAAATACGCCCCTTGAGCTACAGGCCGTTGATGCGCCAGTTGAGAAAACACAAGTCGACGCCAGTGTAGTCGAACAAGAGTGGCGGGCGATGACTGATGTTCATCAGTTTTTTACGCTGCTCAAGCGACATAATCTGACGCGTCAGCAGGCTTTTAATCTGGTGGCAGATGATTTGGCCTGCAAAGTCTCCAACAGCGCACTGGCGCAGATTCTGGATTCTGCCCGGCAAGATGGTAATGAGATCATGGTGTTTGTTGGTAACCGTGGCTGTGTACAGATTTTCACTGGTGTGGTTGAAAAGGTGGTGCCGATGAAAGGCTGGCTGAATATTTTCAACCCAACATTTACTCTTCATTTGCTGGCGGAGAGCATTGCCGAAACCTGGGTAACACGCAAGCCTGCCAGTGATGGCTATGTGACTAGCCTGGAACTGTTTGCTCATGATGGTACGCAGATTGCGCAACTCTATGGTCAGCGTACTGAAGGGGAACAGGAACAAGCGCAGTGGCGTAAACAGATTGCAGCGCTGACGCAGGAAGATGTTGCGGCATAAGGCGCATTTACCCGGAGGTCCGGCGGTAGCCGGGCCCATGTAGTATTCATGACCCGCGTCGGGTAGATGATTTAAACCAGATAATGAATATGTTGATGGCGAACCAGCTCATTGATCCGTCGGAGATGAAGGATCATCATGATATTGTGTTTGTGGCAGTAAAATGTTTTGAGCGATATTTTTAACTTCTCCAGAATATCTTCCGTTGTCATTTCTGTAGCAATGCAAGTCAGTACCTGATGCTGTTTTCGTGACAGTAAGACATCGGCTTCTGGCGCAGAGCAGTAACTGCCATTGATTAGCGCGACAAAATCAATGATGGTAATATTTCTTTGTACAAATGTGACCGGGGTTTTCCCCAGACAGCGTTTAATATTAAACGGTGAGAAAATAATGACATGGAACGGTTTCAGGCGCTCAATTTTCGTGAGCATTGCCGAATGAAAAACATTATTCATTAATGTATCAATAATGACTAAGGCGTTCTGATGCAACGTTAAGTCGATATCTTCTTCATTCTGTATATGAACGACATTACCTTTATTTAGAATGTTCTTCATGGCAATAAAGAACATCGTATCTCTGGTAATCACAAGAAACATAGCCGACTCCTGCTGCGAATATTAACTTTATATCAGGTAGCCAAAGGTAATTAACTGGGCTGGAATTATTATTATATTTATCTGCTTACTGTATATTAGTGTCGAAGAAGCAGGTATCTTAAAAATACCTGCATCTTCAGGCTAAATCATTTCACCAGTTCAGGTGTTACCTGGCTAACTGCATTGGTATAGTACGGCGCACCCCAACCCGGTTCTGGCCAGAAAGCGCCGTAACCGTAATCCCACAAGTTGTAGGTGGTGTTAACCACTTCTCTTAAATGCCATACCTGGATCCCTTGTACATTTACGTCAACGAAGTTGTACGGGACTTTATTGATAAAACCCGGCTGTTCGCCCTGAATTGTGCCGAGGATGGTGACAAAGTGATTGCGGTAGTTCACCGGGTCAAGGAAGCCATTTTGTCTGGCGAGCAGGCGGCCCTGATAGTTAGCTTCAATATCGGGTTTGGCATAGCTATCCAGCGGTAATACGGCGATTTCTAACAGCGTATCTGTTTTGCCGTTAATGACATTGATAACCTTACCGCCAAAGCGTGCTTGTTGGCCGACATATAAGCCTGGTTGGTTATGAACAGCAACAAAACTTTTTTGAATATCTGGTTGGTTGTTGCCTTTGATATTCTGCGGAATCGAACTACATGCGGCAAGCAAAAATGAAAGGCTGAGGATGAGTGCACCTTTTGTCTTGTTCATGTTACTATCCTTATCAACAAATATTAAAAATATAATAGATATTTATTTATGATTTTCATCTGCTTGCCTGGAGATATACCTGATAGTAACGTAAACCTGTCTGATATTTATATGCTTCAGCTATGCTTCTTGATGGATGTCATTGGCGGGGGTAATGTTATTATATTATGTCTCATAACACCGTCTATTTCAAAATAGACAGTGTTATTTTTATACTCACGGTAATATCTGTGCAAAGATATTATGCAGATTAATTTTTTCACCATTTATAAAATGTAATGTAGTTGTATTGTTATTTGTATTTTGTTCATGTCGTGGGCGCGGCGGAAGCAAATTATTCCCATCTTCACGACTCAACATTAGTCTGCACAGGCAATTCGGTGACATTCACCTCGTTGATGCGCAGGGTAGGTACATTTTCTGCATTTTCCGGGGTGTTCATTTCCGGTTCGTTATCGAACATCGGTTCGACCGCACGCAGTGCGCCCTCATAATCCTGTTCTGTACGGATAGGTTTAATGTTCATTAATTCCAAAAAAAAGCCCACTTTTTGAGTGGGCTTTTTGTCTGTGTTTTACAATATCAGGCTGCTTTTTTATTCAGATTCCGCTGAGAAATAAATTCTTCAGCAGTAGTGATACGGCTTAACTCTTCCTGAACGCGCATATCATTTTCAACTTCCCACAGGTCTACTGCGGTCTGAAGATTAATCCAAAAATCTACAGAAGTATCGAATGCTTTTGCCAGGCGATATGCCATATCCATCGTTAGCTTACGATTATTATTAACAAGAGCACTTACGGTGTTGCGATGAACATGAAGTATTTCTGCTAACTCGTTGATCTTAAGCTCTAACGGCTCCAGGTATTCGTACAGCAGGATATCACCTACAGTCGTCGGTTTTCTGGTTGCCTGTTTCATTTTTTGCCCTTACTAGCGTGCGTATTAAGTGGACTCTGGTCAGTACCCGGTTCATCCGCCGGGTATTTGTTTTAGTATTTGTGAGGGTCGAGATACAAGTCCTCGGCCTTTCCGTTAACCCACTTAAAAATTAACCTATATTGATTATTCACCCTTATTGATGAATAGCCGTTTAGCTTCCCTGACAATTCCTCATACCGATTACCTGGTGGTGATCTCAAGTCCTTCCAGGTAGTTGCGGCATTGATAATATCCAGCTTCCGCAACAATGTAATATGAATATCAGAAGGTATCTTTTTGTGTGGTGTTGAAAATTCAAAAAAATCATCAAGCCACGCATCCCTGAAATCCTTTATGTTAATTTTTTTGGTCATTGGTCATTGGTCATTGGTCATTGGTCATTTTATCCTCCATGATGATTAATGAATGTCACAATGATAGCGCACCACCGCACTGTGCGCAAGTGCATGTCACGGCAATTCCCCGCCGCCATCCAAAATCACAATCTCCCGAAAATCTTCCTTTCGATACCTGATAAATCGACCTTTGAGGACGCTTATGGGCCGTTTTGACGAATGGTTTGCTGATGATGCAAGCCTGATGAGAAAGGGAACAGAATATGACAGCACGCAGAGAGAAGAGACAACGACGGTTGAAGCGAATGAAGGAAGCACAACGGAAAATGGGAAGGTCAGTACAGGGCCATTCAGTATTCTGGAAGAACACGCTGCCACCGAAGCTGATAGCCATGATAATTGGCCTGATAATACTGGTGACTCTGTTACGGAAGTGATTGAACCTGACATCGCAGCCCTACCGGCATCGCTCGCTAACAGAGAACCAAACCAGCAGCTTAAAACCCGATATAACGGGCACAAAGCATTAACGCATGGTCATGAATTCTTTCGCCGCGAACTCCTGAGCATTGTACCTGATTGCCGCCGTACTAAATTTTGTCCGAATCAGGACGTAAAAAAACCGACTTTACGTCGGTTTTTTTACTTTTCAGCCCTGAGTTGGTGGCTCTGGCTGGAGTGAGATAGTCATCATCTAACGCATCAATGCTAATACCATACTGAAACTATTGCAAGGACGTGCTGGTTTTATGACCTGCACATACTGTATGATTATCCAGTTAGCTCTGAGGCATTTTCACTCTGGCAATGCGCATAAACGCTTTCAAAGTCCTGATCAGTGGTACGGGTGGTGCCGTTAACTGATGCTCTGGCCGGAGTGAGATAGTCGTCATCTAACAATGAGACACGCACCGTGACAGGCAGTGGATGAGTAAGCGGATGCATTCTCACTCCATCGCATGGAGAAAACGGGTGATTGATAAAGCAATCATCGTTCTTGGGGCGTTAATTGCGCTACTGGAACTGATCCGCTTTCTGCTTCAGCTTCTGAACTGATAGCGGAAACGTAATTAAGGGCAAAGAGCACACCACTCTTTGCCCTTTAACATTTAACGCATGGTCACGAACTCTTCTGCCGCCGTCGGGTGAATGGCAACCGTGTTGTCAAAGTCTTTCTTGGTTGCGCCCATCTTCAACGCCACCGCGAAGCCCTGCAACATTTCGTCCATACCAAAACCAATGCCATGAATACCGACAATCTTCTCTTCTGGCCCAACGCATACCAGTTTCATGCGGCACGGCTGGCGGTGAGTGGTGACGGCGGTATACATCGCAGTGAAAGAGGATTTATACACTTTCACCTGATCGTCGCCGTACTGCTCGCGTGCCTGAGGTTCCGTTAGACCAACAGTACCAATCGGCGGATGGCTGAAGACCACAGTCGGAATGTTGCTGTAATCCAGATGTTCATCCGGCTTGTTATTAAACAGGCGTTCAGAGAGACGGCGGCCTGCCGCCACAGCCACTGGGGTCAGCTCCACTGCACCCGTGTTATCGCCCACCGCGTAAATACCTTCAACGTTGGTGTTTTGATATTTATCAACGACGATATAGCCTTTTTCGTTGGTTTTAACGCCCGCGGCTTCGAGGTTGATGTTGTCATTGGCAGGCTCACGACCAATCGCCCAAATCAGGCAATCCACCGTTTCACTGCGCCCATCTTCCAGCTCCAGCGTCAGGCTACCATCGGCATTTTTCACCACCGCTTTCGGGATGGCGTAGGTATGCAATGTGGGGCCTTCGGTATTCATCACTTCGACCAGAGTTTCAGTGATCATCGGGTCAAAGCTGCGCAGTGGTGCGTGTTTACGCACAAACAGATGCGTCTTCGCGCCGAGGCCGTTAATCACGCCCGCCAGTTCAACGGCGATGTAACCCGCGCCAACCACTGCCACACGCTCCGGCAATGCGGGAAGGGCAAAGAAACCATCGGAATCAATACCGTATTCCACGCCTGGAATATTCGGGTGGCTCGGACGACCGCCGGTGGCGATCAGAATATGATCGGCAGTAATCGTTTCGCCGTTAACCTCCAGCGTTTTGGCATCAACGAAGCGGGCAAAGCCCTTGATTACATCAACGTTATTTTTACCGAGCACGTTTTCATAGGAGGTATGAATACGGTCGATATAAGCGGTACGGCTGGCGATCAACGTTTCCCAGTTGAATTTGTTGATGGTGGTATCAAAGCCGTAATCCGGGCCGTACATGTGAATCGCTTCGCGGATTTGCGCCGCGTGCCACATTACTTTTTTCGGCACGCAGCCAACGTTCACACAGGTGCCGCCCAGCTCTTTGGCCTCAATCAGCGCGCATTTCTGGCCGTACATAGCTGCGCGGTTGATGGAGGCGATACCGCCGCTGCCGCCGCCGATGGCGATGTAATCATAGTGTTTAGTCATGACAGAGTGTCCTTATCATTGATTACCGCGATTGTAGCGCGAGACGTAAAAGGTGCCAGCAATGGCTGCAATTACTCCGGCACGATCCAGCTTACAGTGGCGTGCCCGGTGCCTGCCGGAACCAGCTTGCTGTGCAGCCACGGCAGCACGTTATTCATCTGCTGTTCCAGCTTCCATGGCGGGTTAATCACAATCATGCCGGAAGCGGTCATGCCACGGCGATCGCTGTCTGGCAGTACCGCCAGTTCAATCTGCATGATCTTACGGATACCGGTCGCTTCCAGCTCGTGGATCATGCGCTTGATTTGCTGGCGCAATACCACCGGATACCACAGCGCATAGACGCCCGTAGCAAAACGTTTATACCCCTCATTAATGCCGCTGACCACCGCCTGATAGTCGGTTTTCATTTCATACGGCGGATCGATAAGGATTAAACCACGGCGAGAAACCGGCGGCAGTTTGGCCTTAAGCTGCTGGAAACCGTCGGCTTTTTCAACGCGCGCACGATTGTCTTTCTGGAATTCCGAACGTAACAACGGATAATCGCTCGGGTGCAGTTCAGTCAGTTGCAGGCTGTCCTGTTCACGCAGAAGCTGACGAGCAATCAACGGTGAACCCGGGTAGTAGCGCAACTGCCCGCTACGGTTGAAGTGTTCCACCACGCTGATGTACGGCTCCAGTTCTGCTGGCAGGTCGTCCTGCTGCCAGATACGGGCGATGCCTTCGAGATATTCGCCAGTACGTTCGGCATGTTCGCTGCCTAACTGATATCGCCCGGCACCTGCGTGGGTGTCGAGATAGAGAAACGGTTTATCTTTCTCTTTCAGCGACTCGATGATCAGGCTCTGAACGGTATGTTTAAGGACGTCGGCGTGGTTGCCAGCGTGGAAGCTGTGGCGATAACTGAGCATGGATAAAGGTGTTCCGGTAAGTAAAATCGGCCCGTATTCGGGGCGCACAAAAGCGTATCTGGACAGTATACCGAAAAGAGGCCGCCGCCGCGAAAGCGTAACGTTTCTCATTGAAATTCACTACACTTAACCCCATGCTACAGACATTATGTAAAGCGCCTGTGAGCGTTTCGTTCCCCCTATTTAACCAGGACTGTACCTATGACGAATCCGTTACTGACTCCCTTTGAACTACCACCATTTTCTAAAATCCTGCCAGAGCATGTTGTTCCCGCTGTAACCAAAGCGTTGAGCGATTGCCGCGAAAATGTGGAGCGCGTGGTAGCGCAGGGTGCGCCGTACACCTGGGAAAATCTCTGCCAGCCGCTTGCGGAAGTGGACGATGTGCTGGGGCGTATTTTCTCCCCGGTCAGCCACCTGAACTCGGTGAAAAATAGCCCGGAACTGCGTGAAGCCTACGAACAAACTCTGCCGCTGCTGTCGGAATACAGCACCTGGGTCGGGCAACATGAAGGGCTGTATAAAGCGTACCGCGACCTGCGCGATGGCGATAACTACGCCACGCTGAACACGGCGCAGAAGAAAGCGGTTGATAACGCACTGCGTGATTTTGAACTGTCTGGTATCGGCCTGCCGAAAGAGAAACAGCAGCGTTACGGAGAGATTGCCACCCGTCTTTCTGAACTGGGCAACCAGTACAGCAACAATGTCCTTGATGCGACGATGGGCTGGACCAAACTCGTTACCGACGAAGCGGAACTGGCGGGAATGCCAGAGAGCGCACTGGCTGCGGCAAAAGCCCAGGCTGAAGCGAAAGAACTGGAAGGCTACTTGCTGACGCTGGATATCCCAAGCTATCTGCCGGTAATGACTTACTGCGACAACCAGGCTTTGCGTGAAGAGATGTATCGCGCTTACAGCACTCGCGCTTCTGATCAAGGCCCGAACGCCGGTAAGTGGGACAACAGCAAGGTGATGGAAGAGATCCTCGTTCTGCGTCACGAACTGGCGCAACTGCTGGGCTTTGAAAACTACGCATTTAAATCGCTGGCAACAAAAATGGCAGAGAGCCCGCAGCAGGTGCTTGATTTCTTAACCGATCTGGCAAAACGTGCGCGTCCGCAGGGCGAAAAAGAGCTGGCGCAACTGCGCGCCTTCGCCAAAGCCGAATTTGGCGTGGATGAGTTGCAGCCGTGGGATATCGCGTACTACAGCGAAAAACAAAAACAGCATCTCTACAGTATCAGCGATGAACAACTGCGTCCGTACTTCCCGGAAAACAAAGCGGTTAACGGCCTGTTTGAAGTAGTGAAACGTATTTACGGCATCACTGCCAAAGAGCGTAAAGATGTTGATGTCTGGCATCCAGATGTCCGTTTCTTCGAACTGTATGACGAGAACAACGAACTGCGTGGCAGCTTCTACCTCGATCTGTATGCCCGTGAGAACAAACGCGGCGGGGCGTGGATGGATGACTGCGTAGGCCAGATGCGTAAAGCCGACGGTTCGCTGCAAAAACCGGTCGCGTATCTGACCTGTAACTTCAACCGCCCGGTGAATGGTAAACCGGCGCTGTTTACCCATGACGAAGTGATCACGTTGTTCCACGAGTTCGGTCACGGACTGCATCATATGCTGACCCGCATCGAAACAGCGGGTGTTTCTGGTATTAATGGTGTGCCGTGGGATGCGGTCGAACTGCCGAGTCAGTTTATGGAAAACTGGTGCTGGGAGCCGGAGGCGCTGGCGTTTATCTCCGGTCACTATGAAACTGGCGAACCGTTGCCGAAGGAGCTGCTGGATAAAATGCTGGCGGCGAAGAACTATCAGGCGGCGCTGTTTATCCTGCGTCAGCTGGAGTTCGGTCTGTTCGATTTCCGCCTCCATGCCGAATTCCGCCCGGATCAGGGAGCGAAAATCCTCGAAACCCTGGCAGAAATCAAGAAACTGGTCGCCGTGGTACCGTCCCCGTCCTGGGGCCGCTTCCCGCACGCTTTCAGCCACATTTTTGCCGGTGGTTATGCCGCAGGTTACTACAGCTACCTGTGGGCCGATGTGCTGGCGGCAGATGCCTTCTCGCGCTTTGAGGAAGAGGGTATTTTCAACCGTGAAACCGGGCAGTCGTTCCTCGACAACATTCTGAGTCGTGGCGGTTCGGAAGAACCGATGGATCTGTTCAAACGCTTCCGTGGTCGTGAACCGCAACTGGATGCGATGCTGGAGCATTACGGCATTAAGGGCTGATCATTCAGTGAAAATCTGCTTAATTGATGAAACAGGCGCCGGAGACGGCGCCTTATCTGTTCTGGCGGCCCGTTGGGGGCTGGAACACGATGAAGACAACCTGATGGCGCTGGTGTTAACGCTGGATCATCTGGAACTGCGCAAGC
Organism: Escherichia albertii NBRC 107761 = DSM 17582; assembly: GCF_000759775.1. Taxonomy (GTDB): domain Bacteria; phylum Pseudomonadota; class Gammaproteobacteria; order Enterobacterales; family Enterobacteriaceae; genus Escherichia; species Escherichia albertii. The sequence continues at coordinate 16,442 of NZ_BBMY01000010.1, read as the reverse complement.
GCGATGAACCGAAGCTGGGCGGCATTTACGTTGATTTTGTTGGTGGGGCGATGGCGCACCGTCGCAAATTTGGCGGCGGACGCGGTGAGGCGGTAGCAAAAGCGGTGGGCATTAAAGGCGATTATCTGCCGGATGTGGTAGATGCGACCGCAGGTTTAGGGCGCGATGCTTTTGTACTGGCTTCGGTCGGCTGCCGCGTGCGGATGCTGGAACGTAATCCGGTGGTTGCCGCATTGCTCGACGACGGCCTGGCGCGTGGTTATGCGGATGCGGAAATCGGCGGCTGGCTGCAGGAGCGTTTGCAGTTAATTCACGCCTCCAGCCTGACGGCGCTGACTGATATTACCCCGCGCCCGCAGGTGGTCTATCTCGATCCGATGTTCCCGCATAAGCAGAAAAGCGCGCTGGTGAAAAAAGAAATGCGTGTCTTTCAATCGTTGGTGGGGCCGGATCTTGATGCCGATGGATTGCTGGAGCCTGCGCGGTTGCTGGCGACCAAACGCGTGGTGGTGAAGCGCCCGGACTACGCGCCGCCGCTGGCGAATGTCGCCACGCCAAACGCGGTTGTCACCAAAGGGCATCGTTTTGATATTTATGCTGGTACGCCAGTGTAAAAGTAAAAGCGGGTAGCATTATTGCTACCCGCTTTTACTGTGTTCGTACCGGATGCGGCGCGAACGCCTTATTCGGCCTACAAAGTCGCGAAAATTCAATGTGTTGATATTCTCTTGTAGGCCTGATAAGCATAGCGCATCAGGCAATCTTACATTTACCATCATTATCAAACTGGGTAGTGTAATTGCTATCCAGTTTTCTGCGACAAAGATTAATGGCTTTCCGGCGTCTCAATCATCCGTTTCAGCCATGGCACCATCAACAGCATCACTACTGCAACGCCCAGCGTGACCAGACCGATCTTACCAAACACGTTGGTATAAACAGGCAGCGTCTCAAGCGGATCGGTAATGTTGTCCGGTACCGCCGTGAATGTTGCCACATAGCCACCCAGCAAGAATGCGGCAGCCTGCGTCAGGAACCACATCCCGAGAATAAAGCCCATTAAATGTTGCGGCACCAGCGCGGCAATCATCGCCAGGCCCAGGGCGCTAATCAGCAGTTCACCTAAACTCTGGAACAAGTAAACCAACACGATAAACCACGGCGACGTCAGCCCTTGTGCATCAGCAAACCACATTCCTGCCGCGGCAGCCGTCAGAAAGCCCAGTGAGCACATAAACATGCCGAGGGTAAATTTCATCGGCATGGAGAGGTCTTTACCTTTGTTCCCAAGATGCGTGTAAATACCGGCCAGAACCGGGCTGGCGAGTACGACCCAGAACGGGTTCAGCGCCTGGAAGCTGACCGGGTTGATGGAAAAACCAAGAATTTCATGATGCACGTTGTTGATAGCAAAGAAGTTTAGTGACGTCGGCATCTGAGCGTAAAGGATATAAAACACCACCGCTTCAAGCATCAGGATAAAGGCGACAAACATTTTATTGCGCCCGGTTTTATCCAACTTGAATGCCTGACGGAAGAAGATAATCGTCACCACAATGGAGAGAATAATCAGTACCAGGTTGGCGATTTCTACGTTGTGCATCAGCCATGCACAAACGAAGATCATCACCACGCTGCCGAACAACACGTACAGTAGTTTGCTGAAGCTCATTGGCCGGAAATCGGGTTCAGAACCAATGTATTCCACCATTCCTCGACAGGCGATGTAGACTAGGAGTGCGACAATTAATCCGGCGCCGCACAAGTTATAGGTGACGGAATAGCCGAATTTGTCGGCAATAACCGGCGCCAATGACAACGCCACTAACGAACCGATATTGATCGACATGTAAAACAGGGTGAAAGCGCCATCGAGACGCGGATCTTTCGGTGGATAGCACTTCGAAAGCAGGCTTGCCGGGTTTGCTTTAAACAGGCCGTTACCGACGGCAATTGTTCCCAGTGCGATAAAGATGAGATCCGGCTTGAGTAGGGACATTCCCGTCATGAAGTAACCAATTGCCAGCACAATTGCCCCGAGGACAATAGTGCGTTTGGTCCCCAACAGATGATCGCCAACATAGCCACCGATCGAGATAAGCCCATAGACCAGCGCAGCAAAAGCGCCGAAGGTGACAAAGGCCTGCTCTTGTGAGAATCCGAGCTGTTTAACGAAGAAAACCGCCAGTACGCCCTGCACGCCGTAGTAGCCGAATCGCTCCCATAACTCGACAAAAAAGATCATGAAAAATGGGCGAGGTTGCCGCAGCATCCCCGTGGGTGTTGTTGTATTCATATTTATTAACCTTCCAATACCATCCTGAAAAGTATGAACGCGTAAGGGGTAACGCGCGAAAAAGTTTACCTCTGTCAGGGATCCTTAATATTGATGCAGTGAATAGATTAATACACTATTACAACAGAAAATAACCAGATGATCACACTAATGATGAAGATTATGATGGTGTTAAATTTTGAATTTGGCAGCGATTTTGATTGCGTACGTTGACCGTAGGCCAGATAAGGCGTTTACGCCGCATCTGGCAACAAGACGCGCCAAAAAGCAAAACGCCCGCAAAAGCGGGCGTTCAGGAGCGATTCGAAGAGGGGGGATTATTCTTCTTCGTCACGCAGTGGAACAATCAGCATATCCACGTGAACGGTGTTGATAAGCTGGCGTGCGGAAGACATCAGCTTGCTCCAGAAGTCCTGGTGGTGACCACAAACCACCAGATCCATATCGTATTTCTTGATTGCATCAACCAGAACCTGGCCAAGATCGCCGCTGCCGCTAAGAGTTTCAGTGATGGGATAACCTGCGTTGGTGGAGAGTTCGCTCAGAGCGTGATGAGTCTCTTCAGAGATGCGTTTCTGCATGTCGCCCAGATTCACATCAATAAGCCCGGTGTATAGGTCAGAGTAGTTCACATCTACGTGGATCAGAGAAACTTTCGCATTGTAGGGGCGGGCCATAGAAACCGCTTTCTCTACCAGTACTTTGCTTTCCGGGGAGAGATCAACCGCGATGAGAATGTGTTTATAAGCCATAGTGTTACTCCTTCCATAAAGTTGTCGATGACTGGCCAGCTAGCGTTTCTTGTGCCGTTACGTCACCCGCGTCCTGCGAACTCCATGCGCGGGGCTAACCCAGCCGTAAAGATTCAGTTTAAGACCATCCTTACCTTATAGCGACCCGGATGATCCGTCAATCCGCCTCGCTTACCAGGTAGATAAACAAATTTTCGACATGAATGTATTGATAGTGGTTAACCTTATGGAAAAAAAACAACCTGATCTCCTACACTATCTATAGAGCCGCTCTGATGTTCGTCACGACAAAAGCGGTTTCTCCAGGACCTGGTGTTAACTGATTGGCAGCGTATCGGGAGCGGTAGCCCCGGAGTGGAACTCCGCGGGCAGGTCGCCGGGGAGGAGGTATGATAAGCACCGTCGCATTATTTTGGGCTTTATGTGTCGTTTGCATTGTTAACATGGCGCGCTATTTCTCATCACTACGCGCGTTGTTAGTGGTACTGCGTAATTGCGATCCATTGCTCTATCAATATGTAGATGGAGGGGGCTTTTTTACCTCACATGGCCAACCTAACAAACAGGTGCGTCTCGTTTGGTATATCTATGCGCAACGGTATCGCGATCATCACGATGATGAGTTTATCCGTCGCTGTGAGCGCGTACGTCGGCAGTTTATCCTGACCAGCGCATTGTGTGGTCTGGTGGTGGTTAGTCTGATTGCGTTGATGATTTGGCATTAAACGCCATAGAGATAACACATAAAAAAGCGGGCCAGTAAACTGACCCGCTCAAGAGTGATGGCAAACGCAAAATTGCCTGATGCGCCACGCTTATCAGGCCTACACAATCTCTGCAATATATTGAATTTGCATGTTTTGTAGGCTGGATAAGGCGTTCACGCCGCATCCGGCATAAACAAAGCGCACGATGTCAACAATCTGAAGCGGGCCAGTTTACTGACCCGCTCGTTTTGGTGCGTGTAATTACAGGAACTGCAAGGAGATCCAGTAGAGCGCGCCGGAGAGCAGTACCGCAGCTGGCAGGGTGAATACCCAGGCCATCAGAATGCTGGTCACCGTTTTGCGCTGTAAGCCGCCGCCATCAACGACCATCGTCCCCGCAACAGAAGAGGAGAGTACGTGGGTGGTAGAAACCGGCATCCCGGTATAACTCGCCAGGCCGATAGAAACTGCCGCCGTCATCTGGGCAGACATACCCTGAGCATAGGTCATGCCTTTCTTACCGATTTTCTCACCGATAGTCGTTGCCACGCGACGCCAGCCGATCATTGTACCGATACCCAACGCCAGTGCGACCGCCATGATTATCCAAATCGGCGCGTACTCAATAGTGCTGAGCATATCGGACTTCAGTTTCTTCAACAGACGCTGATCATCCGCAGTAACGCCAGGCATTTTCACCACTTTGTCGATGGTGTCAGAAACGCACAGCATAATGCGGCGCATCTGGCTACGCTGATCAAGCGACAGCTTGTCGTAGCTTTCCACATCGGCGGTCAACATGCCCTTCAGGCGATTAAGTGCGTTAATGGTATTCGCAGGATGGCAGTGGAACTCAACGGGTTGCGTTGCGTCCACCTTCGGCGTTGGCGCTAACTGATCAGCACCGGTTGCCTGTTTCAACAGTGCAGGGTGTTGCTCAAAGTAAGCTTCCACGTTGTTGATTGCATCGCGGGTACGGGTGATTTCGTAGCCTGAGGCATTCATGTTAACCACAAATCCCGCAGGCGCCACACCAATCAGTACCAACATAACCAGACCAATGCCTTTCTGACCATCGTTCGCGCCGTGGGAAAACGCCACGCCGATGGCGGAAAGGATCAGCGCGATACGCGTCCAGAACGGCGGCTTTTTCTTGCCGTCTTTCTTTTCACGTTCCGCTGGGGTCAGGTGGATACGAGCGCGTTTCTTGGTGCCGCTCCAGTAGCGACGCAGCAAGAAAATCAGACCGCCAGCAAACACCAGGCCGACAATAGGGGAAACGATCAGAGAGGCGAAAATACTTAATACTTTCGGGATATTGAGTGCATCCACCACTGATGTTCCGTTCATCAATGCATTGGTTAAACCAATACCTATGATTGCGCCAATCAGCGTATGGGAGCTGGATGCAGGCAAACCAAAGTACCAGGTACCCAGGTTCCAGATAATCGCCGCCAGCAACATAGAGAACACCATAGCAAGGCCATGGGACGATCCCATATTAAGCAGCAGATCTGTCGGCAGCATATGCACAATGGCATAGGCAACACTCAGACCACCCAGCAAAACACCCAGAAAATTGAACACTGCCGCCATAACCACAGCGAGCTGAGAACGCATCGCGCGGGTATAGATGACAGTTGCCACGGCGTTGGCTGTGTCATGGAAACCATTGATGGCTTCGTAGAACAGCACAAAAGCCAGTGCAAGCAATAATAACAGCCCGGTATGCAAATCCAGGCCAGCAAACAAATGTAGCATAGGACGTTACGCCATTTTGAGGACATGAACGCGGCGCATTATCAGTGACTTTCGCGGCGCGGGCAAAGTGAAATATAGACTTTTTTTGATTTGCCTCCTGTATGGATTTCACTCAAAAAATAATTATCTTATATAATTCAGGCAAATACTTCCTTTTAGTAATATTGACGCTGGTGTGACCACTGAGGAATCTTTACAATTCACGCCCGTTTTTTCTAAGAGGAGCGCAACGTGGAAAGGTTTGATGCCATTATTATAGGCGCTGGTGCGGCAGGCATGTTCTGTTCTGCGCTGGCAGGTCAGGCGGGACGCCGGATTCTGCTGATCGATAATGGTAAAAAACCAGGGCGCAAAATCCTCATGTCTGGCGGTGGACGTTGCAACTTTACCAACCTTTATGTTGAACCGGGGGCTTATCTGAGCCAGAACCCGCATTTTTGTAAGTCTGCCCTCGCCCGGTTTACCCAGTGGGATTTCATTGATCTGGTCAATAAGCACGGCATCGCCTGGCACGAGAAAACGTTAGGGCAACTCTTCTGTGATGACTCTGCTCAGCAGATTGTCGACATGCTGGTGACGGAGTGCGAGAAGGGCAATGTGACCTTCAGATTGCGTAGCGAAGTGCTGAGTGTGGCGAAAGATGAAACGGGCTTCTCGCTTGAGCTGAACGGCATGGCTGTCGGTTGTGAAAAGCTGGTTATTGCGACCGGTGGACTCTCAATGCCAGGGCTCGGAGCGTCTCCGTTTGGCTATAAGATTGCCGAACAATTTGGCCTCAACGTATTGCCGACGCGCGCTGGTCTGGTGCCATTCACCTTGCATAAACCGTTGCTGGAAGAGTTACAGGCGCTGGCGGGCGTGGCAGTGCCTTCAGTAATAACCGCCGAAAACGGCACTGTATTTCGTGAGAACCTACTCTTCACTCATCGTGGCTTGTCTGGTCCTGCGGTGTTGCAGATTTCCAGTTACTGGCAACCCGGTGAGTTTGTCAGCATTAACCTGCTACCGGATGTCGATCTGGATACCTTCCTTAATGAACAGCGTAACGCACATCCGAATCAAAGCCTGAAGAACACACTGGCGATTCATCTGCCGAAACGGTTGGTTGAACGGCTGCAACAACTCGGGCAAATCCCGGATGTGACGCTGAAACAGCTCAACGTGCGGGACCAACAGACACTCATTGCCACGCTGACCGAATGGCGCGTACAACCCAACGGCACTGAAGGTTATCGCACTGCTGAAGTGACGCTCGGCGGCGTGGACACCAACGAGCTTTCTTCACGAACGATGGAAGCGCGCAAAGTGCCTGGCCTGTACTTCATCGGTGAAGTCATGGATGTCACCGGCTGGCTGGGGGGCTATAACTTCCAGTGGGCGTGGTCGAGTGCCTGGGCTTGTGCGCAGGATTTGGCGGCTGTCCGAGGACAATAAAGTTGTACACAAAGCACTAAAGTTGTAACCATTCTCAAAAAACGACGCTAATGTTGTATACTTACTGAATGTGTGGTTATAGGGTTGGAGACTATAAAATGCACATATAGGTACGTATCAATGTCGTTTTTAGGGTACGATCATGGCTAGGGGTAGGCGTCTCAAATCCTATTTGGATTATGAAAATGCGCTAGGTGACGGCATAGGAGTGGGCTATGGCCAAAGTTATCAGCCCTGGCTTAGAGCTCAGGACGTTAAATCCCGTGGAAACCGTTCGATAGTCTTTGGCCTTAAGACGTTTCGAAACCATCATCTCCTTTCTTCTGTCGAAAGTAACTTTTTCTATCTGGCTGAGTTTAATGACTCGGTGATTGATATCCGGGAACAATTCCCACTCTTTCCTCTCCGGCTTACCCAACAAATAGCAAATCATCTACATTTTCAACATCCTATGGTGAGGGGAGTAAGAGGAGTACCTGTCGAAGTTCTGAATGTTATGACAACCGATTTTTTACTGACCTTGAGAACTCCTGAAGGCGGACTTCGATACAAAGCTATAGCAGTAAAACATAACGAGAGCATACCTGAACGCGAAGCCCAAAAACTTGAAATAGAGAGGATGTTTTGGCAGTTGATTGATGTTGAGTTTCAAATTTATGTTGGCTCGGAACTCAATAACGTCGTCGGTAAAAACATTTGCTGGGCTACTTCTGTATTAAGAGATGGTTCTGAATTTTATGATAAATATCCTCTTGATAAAATCCTATGGAAGCTTAAACCAGATGTTTATCCCATAGTAGGACTACGTGCAATGATTTCATCAATCTTTGGGGTAGATGCACAAGAAGCGATGATGTTATTGCAGGCAATGATTGGATTAAAAATGATAAATGTTGATTTATCATATCCAATACTCGAAACCGGTCTGATAAAGATAATTTCCAATGACCACTATATAGGACTGAACGCAAATGGATATTATTAGGAATTCAGTCTGGCTCTCTCAAGGCACTGATTTGCTTGCAGAGGGACTTTACCGTGTTTTGGATTTTGACAGAAAGGTCGATTTGTTAATTTTGTTTAAAATAAAATCAGAAAGAACGGGTAAGCCAATCCCTTTCTCATTTTCAATGTTTAAATATTATATTGAATCAAATAGCATAACTTGTGAAGATTATATATATCCTTCATATATGTTAGTAGATGAGAAAGAATTAACAGATAAAGACAGAGGAAGGCGAGATGAAAATTACAATATCATTAAAGATCTTGTAGATGACAGAATGTTTCTGTTCGACTATGCATTACATAAAAAGTCGCACCTTTTAATGGATTACTCAAGAAATAAAAAAATATCACAATATACTATCAGAACGCTTCTGGCGTTGTATTGGCGACATGGGCAGGATATTTATGCATTGCTACCCGCATTCTCGAACTGTGGCGCCGCTGGGAAAAGTAGAATCAAACATGAAATTAAACTTGGGAATTCCAAAAAAAACAGAGCATTACCTAATGAACGATCACGTGTTTTCATTCTTAATGAAAGAGATATAAATAATATTAGAAAATCTCTCATTACGTATCATTATAAAGTTAACGGAGATACGATAAAGAAAACATTAGAGAGACATATTGATTTGTATTTTAGGGATGAAATTAAAACAGCAAACCTAGAAAATAGAGCTCCATATGTTCCTTCTTTAAAACAATTTTCATACTGGAATAAAAAACTCTTCACTAAAGATTTCTCGATAAATAAGAAGAACACGAAAAAAGAAATAGACCTCAAAATGCGGGCGCTTTTAGGTAGTGTGGCTAATACAACTGTTTTGCCGGGTGATGTTTTCGAAATAGACTCAACTGTCGCTGATGTACATCTTATTTCGAGTTTAAACAGACGAAAAGTCATTGGGCGTCCTACTATTTATACAGTGGTGGATCGTGCAACAAGAATGATTGTTGGCCTTCATGTTTCTTTATACCATGCTTCATGGCGAGCCGCCCGACAAGCGTTAGCAAATTGCTTTATGCCAAAAAAAGAATATTGTAGATTATTTGGAATCTCTATTACTGATGATGATTGGCCTTGTTCTCACATTCCATTAACATTGATGTGTGACAACGGGGAGATGATTGGTCTTAAACCTCAGGAAGAGATGACCCCCCTGACAAAACTTGAGTTTGCGCCAGTCGGTAGAGGCGACAGAAAAAGCATTGTTGAACGCTGTTTCGGCATTCTGAATGATGAGGTTATTCATAGGCTTATTGGAACAACACGAAGGGGAAAGATTGTTAAAGGAGAGCCAACACCGCAATCCAGGGCTTGTTTAACGATTCAGGAGGTCACGTCTTTACTGATTCGGGAGATACTTGCACATAATCAGAGAACGTATGAGGAACTGGCTTATATCAATCCCTTACTGATTGAAAATGATCTCGTAATATCACCAAAAAATAGTTGGATGATAAGCTTAAAGCACGGGAGATTCAGCGCAAGAGCCGTTGGGGCCGACGAAGTGATCGCACGATTGTTAATCCCTGTGAACGCTAACATTACCGCCGGTGGGATTCAGTACAATAATCTTTTTTATGAATGTGATCCTGAAATTGCATCAGGTGTCAGAGTATTTGGAAGAACCACTTGTGAAGCAAGAATAGATGACAATTGCGTAGATTATATATATGTAAGATTTGACAAAAATAGCATTTTCAAAAAACATTACCTACTTAAGAAAAGAGATGTATTTAAAGGGAAAGCTCATCTTGATACAGATGTAATGGCTGATTGGGTAGATACTCAAAAAGAAATTAATTTATTTACTCTGGATTCGCTCAGCAATATCAATAATAAAGATGAATTTAACAGGAAAGGTAACGAAAGATTAAATGAAATATACGAATCTCGCCGGGTACATGGTAAAGATATTAAAAAGAACAGGAAAAATGAACTTGATTCATTAGGGCGAACTCATGTTGCTAATGGAAGATCTGAACCCCTACTTCCTTCATCCAGTAATGTTCTGCTTTTGCCTGGCCGGGAGGAGAAACAAAGATGGTTAAAAGGTAAGAAGAAGACTGAGGACGCAGAATAATGAATCTTATACGGCGCGTTTCAGCGATATATAAAGAACAGGAGTTACCTGAGTATCGTGGCAATCCCTTAATTGAAGCACTTCCTGAAGCGCTTACGGAAGATGAAGTACTTCTGGAAATGAGTTATTTCCCCGAAATTGACGAAAAAATCCGCTGGACTGCCCCGGCGAATGTTAGAGAGCAGTATGTCGAACGTATAAAGAAATTCCGTTGCCCTCAAACCAATCTTATCCAGGCTTATAAGATGATCTTACGGGCACTTAGGGAAAGCTATGCAGCTCGTAATCCTTTAAAAAGCGGAACAATTCAATATCTTCATTACTATGGAAATGAGCGTCCTGATATTGAGCCAGAAAGTGGATATTTTAAATCCCAGGCTGAAACTATTACGATAGTTGGAATGAGTGGTTCTGGAAAAACTACCATGATTGAGCAAGTCATGGATCATTTCCCTCAGATTATAGAACACAGCAGCTATAAAGGAGTTTTTCCCGGCTTCAGTAAGCAAATTGTATGGGTAAAGATTAATTGTCCATACAATTCAAGTGTGAGAGACCTTTGTGAAGAGATTTTACAAAAATTAGATGATGCAATTGGTATTGAACGAACTACACCTGAGATTAGAAATGGTGCTCTGGCTCGCCAGATTGCACAAAGAATTAAATCATCATTTTTGGGTATCCTTGTTATTGATGAAATGCAGAGGCTTAAATTTTCAAGAACCGGGGGTGAGAGTAAGTTGATTGATTTTTTACATGAAATTGTAGATTCCATGGGGGTATCTATGGTTTTTTGTGGAAATCATCCTTTTGACGAGACGCTGACAAAGAAAATGAGAATTGCCAGGCGGGCAGAGTCTGGTGGTTACATGAAAATTAAGAATGTTAGATACGATTCACAAGACTGGCAATCGTTTATTCATTATTTATGGCCATTACAATGGACAAATGTTGAAACTCCATTAAATGATGAGTTAAACGAAAAATTATTCATTTTATCTAAAGGCAATATTGGATTGGCTCAGATGATTTATCGGGGGGCACAATTAAAGGTTATCGGTAGCGGCAATGAAATCATCACTGGCGCAGTCTTGTCGGCCTCTGTACCGGTACTCGTGAGTCATACGGAGGAATATAAGGATACTCCACTCCCGGGGGCCGCGACTGAAGATGAGGAAGCTAAATGGCTCTCTGCATCTAATGAGGGTGATGCTTCGGCTAAAATCATGGCAGAGAAGTCCCTAAAGTCTTTGATCCCTGGGGATATAGACAGGCCACAGCACAAGGAATTCGTAGGAAAAATAGACGAGGTTTTGCGCAATTTCGACGAGAAAATACTGTCTCTTGACCACGATCTTGTTATCAACAGAACAGCTGAAAAGAAAAATACCTACGATGCTCTTCAGCGTTGCGGGCTTATAAATATAGATCCACTTAATAAATTGTAATGAGGTAACAGTTCGTAACGGTCAAAGAGAGGTGTGGGAAATGAGAATGTTGCCTGTTTTGCCTGATGAATCCTTGTTCAGCCGGTTTTGTCGGACAACTACCGTGTACGGTATGTCCCTATCTTCTCTGTTAACGATCATTTTCAACAAACCTGATATGAACGTCCATCCAATTCTCAATTCAGGATTAAAGGCTATTTCTCTTCATACATCCGAAAGTGCAGATCAGCTCTGGCATGAACAGACTTTACTCCCTCTTTTTGCCTGGGCACTACCAATCAGTCGTAATGAAATTATGGATTTCAACACGACCCCTGCCAGGCTTAATCGATTGTGCCGCCTTAGTAATTTTTCACTAGGGCAGCGCACACTATTGAAGTTTTGCCCGGTTTGCGCTCGTGAAGATACTTTTCATTATGGTGTTACTTATTGGCATCTGGCGCATCAGCTTCATGGGGTTACAACCTGCCATCGGCATCCGGTAGCGCTTGAAAGCATCCATGTCCCTTCTTCACCGCACATACGTATTGGACTGATGCCTCCTGTTTCGTATACAGAACAACTTAGCAATGAGATAGACTTCGATTTTGCTAAGTTTTGTTATGAGTCCCTAAATATAATCAGAAGAAAAGATATTACACACCCCAATTACATGGATGTACTTAAAAAGTTGAATTTATTATCATTGGATGGAAATTTAAAGAAAAATGTATTCTACGCACATGTTTATGCTAAGTGCCAGTTATTTGGGGAGGGTTCATCGGGACTTATACCAACATCCCTAACTGATTATCATTACTGGGAGCCTATACTCAAAGACAAATGTTGTCAGCATCCCACAAAGCATCTTTTGCTTTGTTATTGTTTGTTAAATACTTGCTGGCCAACGTATGCAGGAAGTCGTACTAATAAAAAGAAAGAAATCTTTAAAAGTCATAAGAAATACAGTTTTCATATAGTTGAAAATAATACTAGTGTTAGCAACCTTGGGAAGGAATTTAGTCGCAGCAGATGTTACATTAAAACACTTATTTATAAAAAATACCTGAGGGCGTTTAAGCGAAACACAAAAATTAATATATTCACTGAATTGCTTATCAAGTCTATGGCTGTAAGGGGGTTTAGTCTGGCATCCATAGCTGAGAAAAACTCATTATCGGAAGGAGCTGTATCCTCTGTAATTTCATCTTGTTACGGTTTATGCTCATGGCGTAAAAAATGTAAAAAAGATTCTTTAAGACGGCGTCATAAGCAGAAAATATTAAGATTTATACATAATCAATCCGTTTCTATAACACGAAAGTTAGTCAAAGAAAGTTGTTATGCAAGTTTCTATTGGCTAAATAAACATGAATGTGACTGGCTTAATTCCTGTCTTCCTAAAACAATACGATGCTATAAAAATAAAAGAGTAGACTGGAGCGAGAGAGATATTATCTCATCATCATTAATAAATGATGTTTTATCTCAGGGGCAGTACTCGATGTCACTTACAAGTCTAGATGCTTTACTGGGAGGGCATGGCTGGCTTTTGAAATACAGAGATAAACTACCAATGACAATGATACTTCTCAGAAAAATGGAACTAATTAAATAAGAGGGAGTTATATGGTTTACGAAAATGAATTGTGGCACAGTTTTCTTCTGCGTTCACAGATAATGTATAACTTATCCAATTGCAGGAACATAATATCAAAGCATGGCGCACTAAGGTACGATGCCTTTCCTCGTTTCGAACTGATTGATATGTACAAATTGCATAGCTTGCAGGATATATATGACATTCTTGCCACTAGAAATGGTTATATACTAACTTCCAATATAGTGTCGTTATCTTCTGGTGTTTACGGGTATTTTAACGCTGTTGAAGATGCCTGTCGGAAAAATTTTCACATAACTAATTCATATCCATTGGTAAACATCTCAAACATTCGTTACTGTCACAAATGTATTGTTGAAGATATACACTCTAAAGGCATTGGTTATCTGCGTCATAGATGGTTGTTTGAATCTAAATGTGCAGTTCATAGTACCAGTTTATATGAGGTTTGTTTTGATAACTATTTGAATGCAGTGAAAGGACTTAGTGACTTAATTATAAGTGGAATAAATCCTCATGGTTATTGTTCCCTTGTGGTTGACGTTTCAAACCCTTTCAAAAATCCAGTGTATATATTACCATGTGCACGTAATAAAATTTTAAAATGGATTTCGGACAATAAAAATATGCTGATTTACTTTCTCTTTGATCTCTTCAAATGTAAGTCGCATTCAAGTTTATCTAAGGTTATCGAAGTCAAGATAATGCATGATAGATATATTTCTGCGGTGTTCAAGATGTTAAGTGAAGTTAATTTTTGTAATTTCAACTCATTTATTTCTGATATTTTTGAGGACGTAAGTTATGCCTCTATCGGACTTGATGATTATTCTGTTAATGTGCATTTTCTCAGGCTAAGGGCTGCAGATTGTAAATTTTGCCAGTTGAATGGTAAATATTTTTGCTCACTTTACAATGTAAAACTTCTTCGCTAATTTCACTTCATTTATAAAATACTAAGAAAGCTAGTTAGATAAGGTTTTATATTTTGACTGGGGCAGGAATAAATTATCACTCATAGAGTTTCCCTGGGGGTTACCACCTGTGTATGATGCCGGTTAGCAACAACGTCTAAAAGACCTGCGATCACGTGGGTCCCTCTCCAGCAAAGGGGCAAGGGGTGCTATATAACGGTGTACTGCTTACCCAATACGGCCTTGTATTTGAAAGATGCCGCATCTTGGCAGGATTCGTATTACAGCCTATAGTCTGTTAATGAGCATTACAGCCTATATGCTGTAAATCCCTGCGTTATGCTTGTTAACTCGTCGATACGGAAGGTCACTTATGAACACTCAATACGCTTTGAAGACTTTGAATCAGTTACGTCCTGTTTTAATCGGCTTTCGCAAAGCCAATGGACTGACGCAAAAAGATGTTTCTGAACGTTTGGGTATAACACAGCAAACTTATGCCCGACTAGAGGCCAACCCTGCAAGTGCGGGTTTTGAGCGTTTGTTTAGGGTGTTCAGCGTCCTTGGAGTGGAGATCGTACTTTCATCCAGGGAACCATTGTCAGATGCAAAGCCCGAATACGGAGCTATGCACAATTATTCTTCACTTCCAGCCAGGCGGGAGAAATGGTGACGCCTGGCGCTTCCCGGTCTAATTTTTCTTCAACAAGATTAACCCCTTAGCGGCCTGAAGTATCAGGTTGCGATAGAGCCTTTCATTTCTTCTGTTATGTTAAATACACCATTTTGAGCTATTTCGCTCGGCCTTAAATTATCTCTTCATTCTTCAGTGAAAATTTTATGTCGATCACATTATCGATGAATTTAGGAAATAATCCGTAAATGAAAATCTATCTTCTTTTAAATTCATCAGTGTCAGTAGCAAATATTACGCATAAAAGAATGGTTATTATTATCATTTAAATTATAAAGCTCATGAGTCAATTCCAAAAAATATAATAAGCATTGAAATCATTACCCGTGATTCTGGAGTTTTAACTTTGCCATGTAACCAACCACAAGTTAGTTTCCGGTGTTTTGAGGGGCAGTAAAGTTCTGAAAGCGCGACCAGATCATAATCCCGAAATGTCGTTAAGATATTCTGAATAACGGTTATCCCTGCTTGTTGGCAGGCATTTGAAAATATATTTTGTATTCAGGTTGCAGCAAAACGCTTTCTTACACACAGGACTTCATATGCGGCTCAGAAAATTAAAACTGAAAAACTTCAGAGGCTACAGAAACTCTACTGAAATCATTATTGATGAAAGCATGACGGGTATTGTCGGTCGTAATGACTTTGGGAAATCAACGCTTCTGGAAGCGCTGGCTATTTTTTTTGAAACAGAAGGAATGAAGGCTGACAAGAATGACATGAACTGTTTCAGCCTAAGAGAAGGGGACGGCCGTTTTGAAATAGCCTGTGAATTTGATGACCTGCCCGATTTTATCATGATCGACGACAGGGTGCAGACCACGCTCGCCTCAGAACATCTGCTGAATGAGGACGGCAATTTTGAAATCGTCAAAACGTTTAAAGCAACGACCTCAGGAAAACCGGAGCAGACCTGCATCCGCTGCATCCACCCGGATGAGGAGCCCCTGAGAAATTTACTGGGCATGAAAATTTCTGAGCTCAAGGCGGTGGGAAAAGAAGTTGAAAAAAATGTGGCGGATAAACGCACTGCATCGTTATGGCGTCAGGCCATCAGGGAAGCCGCAGCCCCCTATACCTGTTCGGAAATTATGCTGGATGTCGATAAAGAGTTCGGAACCGACACAAAATCATTATGGGGTAAGATCCTCGATTTGCTGCCCACGTATGCGATTTTCAAAGCCGACAGGGAAAGCAGCGACGGGGATTCCGAAGCTAAAAACCCCTTACAGCAGGCCGTAAAAGACGCTCAGGCTGCGCTGCAGGACAAAATTACAGCGCTGGAAAATGAGATTCAGGACAGCGTCCTGGATGTCGCACAGAGAACGCTGGATAAATTACGTGAAATGGCCCCCGAACTCGCCAGTGAACTGACTCCACGATTTAAGGAGAAACCCAAGTGGACCTTCAATTTCACCCTGGACGGGGAAAATGGCATCCCCATCAATAAGCGCGGCAGCGGGATAAGGAGGCTTATCCTGTTGAATTTTTTTCGGGCTGAGGCTGAAAAGAATGTCGCGGGGACGCCCAGAAATGTGATTTATGCCATAGAGGAGCCTGAAACGTCACAGCATCCGAACTATCAGATGATGCTGATGAAAGCGTTACTGGCACTGGCAGGCCAGCCGCACCGTCAGATTATCGTCACCACCCATGTCCCGGCGCTGGCCGGATTAATCCCTGTCGAAGGCGTACGTTATGTTACCCGAAATGAGGCGGGTGTCAACGACGGATGAAAAGT
>NZ_BBMY01000011.1 GCF_000759775.1 Escherichia albertii NBRC 107761 = DSM 17582 | reverse complement strand
CGCCTCGTCTAAATCGTACCAGCGAAACGCAAAACCCGCTTCTTCCAGCCTTTTAGGCAGTGCGCGTTGTCCACCTAACACCAGTACTGAAGATTCGCCCATTAACAACCGAATGGCGGTCGCGGGGGCGCGTATAATCGCCGGGCGATGCAGTGCATGACCGAGCGCATGGGCAAATTGTTCATTGCGTACCGGGTAGGGCGAAACCATATTAAACGGCCCGCGCAGCTCGTTATCCAGCAGCCAGAGAATACCGTTGACCATATCATCGATATGAATCCAGGCCAGATACTGCCGACCGGAACCTATCGGGCCGCCTAAACCGAGGCGAAACGGCGGTAACATTTTGCCGAGGATACCGCCATCAGGTGCCAGCACCACGCCGGTACGCAACAGGCACACGCGCGTTTTGTCGCTTTGCGCCCGACAGGCAATTTCCTCCCAACGGGCGCAGAGTTTATGGGTAAATTCGTTATGCGGCGGTTCTTCTTCAGTGACGACCACTTCCCCCAGATCGCCGTAATAACCCGTTGCTGAACCCGAAATAAACACCGACGGCGGCGTATCGCTGGCGTTAATTAACTCCACCAGTTTTTGTGTGATACTCCAGCGGCTTTGGCAAAGACGCTCTTTTTGCTCGTGAGTCCAGCGTTTATCGGCAATCGGTTCTCCGGCCAGGTTGATTACCGCATCAACGTCGTTGAGGTTGCTTTGATCGGCAAGCCCTTGCCATAGTGTCACCCGGGGACCGAGAACGGAGCTGGCTTTCGGCGGGTTACGCGTCACTACCGTGATTTGATGTCCCAGCTCCAGCAAACGCGGAATCAAATGGCGACCCATTAATCCCGTTCCTCCGGTGATCACTATGTTCATGCTGCCTCCCGATATGACAGTCAGCGCTGCCAGCTCAAGGTCATTGATACTGAGTCGGCGTAGCGCAGCGCGTGAGGTTTATCGATCTCCACTTCAGCATACGTCACCCAGTGATGTTCACGTGCGATGTCGAGCACATCCTGAGTTAATTTTTCCAGCAAAGAGAAGCGGTTATTTTCAACGTGCTGAATGATGTTTTTGGTGACGGTGCGGTAATTCAGTGCGTCGTTAATATCTTCGCTGGTGCGTGCTTTATCGGCGGGGTAGTGGATAGTGACATTGATAACAATATCCTGACGATTGTTAATCTCTTCGTCTTTAATTCCGATAAACGTACGTAAACGAAGGTTCTTTATACGAATAATAGCGGCAGGTTGTGCCATTGCAGGTTCTCCGTTGTTTTACTTAGACCGAAATAATACACGAGAACCTTTATTTGTTAACCATTCGAAATTTCATCATTGAGTTGAGCTTTTAGCTGTGCCTGGTTGGTAGCCGGACGAGAACGGATTCGCTCATACCAGTTCTTTACCGCCGGATACATCGTGAGATCAATTCGCTGGCGGAGCCATGCATTCACCCACGGCCAGCAGGCAATATCTGCAATGCTGTAATTTTCGCCGCCCAACCAGGGCGAGTTTTCCAGACGCTTGTTCATGACATGATAAAGGCGTCGGGTTTCTACCTGGTAACGCTCAATGGCATAAGGAATGGTCTGTGGTGCAGTATGATTGAAATGATGGTTTTGTCCGAGCATCGGACCCAGTCCGCCAACCTGCCAGAATAACCACTGTAATGTGGCGGCGCGTTCACGCGGTTCGTGGCTCAAAAAGAGTCCCGTTTTCTCTGCCAGATACAACAGAATTGCACCGGACTCAAAGAGGCTTAACGGTTCGCCGCCATCGCCTGGCGCGTGATCAACAATTGCCGGAATTTTATTGTTGGGCGAAATACGCAAAAACTCCGGGCGAAACTGGCTGCCTTTACCGAGGTCGACGTTGATTAAGCGATAGTCCAGTCTTGCTTCTTCAAGAAACAACGTAATTTTTTGACCATTCGGTGTTGGGGCGAAATAGAGATCGAGCATCGCGGCTCCGGTTGTCTAATAATCAGAACACCTTAAGTATAGAAAGCGTGGCGATTTGCGTGAGTTTTCGTCACATGACAGTGGTGAAAAAGCTCTATAGTTTGATAGCAAGCCCATTTATCGCCGGGGATATAATGAGTGAATCCGCTATTACATGTTGGTCAGGTGCCCGTTATGTATTATCCGCCAGGGGGAGTTGCTGGAGAAAGACCCGCAGGCTATTGAGCCCGGTGAATATTTACAGTCCGCATGGCAAGGCTATGGGCCGTTAGCGGCAACGTGTCGGATCGGTTGGTGGATTATGCGGCACTCCGGTAGCAGAGGGCTTCCGTTCAGCGTTTTATTGCACTTTCAGCGAAGCAATCTGGCTGATAGCGGCAGCAGAATCCAGTATTATAGCTTACGTTTTTTCGACGAGGAGTGAGTGATGAAACTGATGTTTGCATCGGACATTCATGGGTCGTTACCGGCGACGGAACGTGTTCTTGATTTATTTGCCCAAAGCGGTGCTCAGTGGCTGGTGATTCTCGGCGATGTGCTGAATCATGGCCCGCGAAACGCACTGCCTGAAGGGTATGCGCCAGCAAAGGTAGCCGAGCGGTTAAATGAAGTGGCGCATAAAATTATCGCAGTGCGTGGCAACTGCGACAGCGAAGTGGATCAGATGCTGCTGCATTTCCCGATGACTGCGCCATGGCAACAGGTGTTAATGGAAAAACAACGACTGTTTCTGACGCATGGTCATCTGTTTGGCCCGGATAATCTGCCTGCTTTAAACCAGAATGATGTTTTGGTGTATGGACACACCCATCTACCGGTCGCGGAACAGCGGGGAGAAATTTTCCACTTTAACCCCGGTTCGGTGAGCATTCCGAAAGGCGGTTTTCCGGCAAGCTACGGCATGTTGGAAGACGGCGTTTTAAGTGTAATCGCACTCAATGATCAAAGTATCATTGCGCAGGTTGCGATTAATCCGTAATTTACCCAACAACTCAAAATGCGCCGTAAGAGCGCCAGAAAAAGAAGGTTTCCTGATAATGGAACAGCGTCGTTTGGCAAGTACTGAATGGGTGGATATTGTCAATGAAGAGAATGAAGTCATTGCACAAGCCAGCCGGGAACAGATGCGGGCAGAGTGTCTGCGTCATCGTGCAACTTACATTGTAGTGCATGATGGCATGGGCAAAATTCTGGTTCAGCGTCGTACCGAGACAAAAGACTTTTTACCTGGGATGTTAGATGCTACGGCAGGTGGTGTAGTTCAGGCTGATGAGCAACTGCTGGAATCCGCACGCCGCGAGGCGGAAGAAGAGTTGGGCATTGCCGGAGTTCCCTTTGCTGAGCACGGCCAGTTCTATTTTGAGGATAAAAATTGCCGGGTTTGGGGCGCGTTGTTTAGCTGTGTTTCTCACGGCCCCTTCGCCCTTCAGGAAGATGAAATTAGTGAGGTATGCTGGCTGACCCCGGAAGAAATCACCGCTCGTTGCGATGAATTCACGCCAGATTCACTGAAAGCTCTGGCGCTGTGGATGAAGCGTAACGTCAGGAATGAACTAGAAATTCAAGAAGATTCGGAAGAGGCTTAATAAGTTTCAGCAACTTTCTCGTAAGCACAAACTGGGAGCGATGGGTTTTCGATCGCTCCAGTTACCTTCTTTAATTCGTTCCAGTAAAGCCTTCCCTGCCTCCAGACCAATTTTCCGATGAGGAACGGTCATTGTCGTTAACGGGGGCTGGCAAACTTTGCTAACATCACTGTCGCCAAATCCTACTACGGCGAGATCGTCAGGTACTTTGATGCGTCTTCGCTGGCATTCATACAAAACACCACAGGCCAGTTCATCAGACACACATACCAGAGCGTCCAGTTCCGGCCATGCGAGTAAAAATTCCGGCAATTGTGACGCCCCGGTGGAAAATACCGGTGGCAGCGCGGCGTTAATAACGCGGTTGGGAGACATATGATGGCGCAACATGGCTTTATACCATCCCTGTAAATGTTGCTGAAAGATCCACTGTTCCTGGTTAGCGCACAGCAGGCCGATATTCTGATAACCACGTTGTACCAGCATATCTGTCAGTTCGAACATCGCAGCGACATTATCAATACCAATGTTCATATCAATCGGGTCGGTACGAATGGCGCCGATTTCCATAACGGGAATTGAAGCATTTTTGAGCCAGTTGCGCACGGTATCGCTATGCTCAACACTGAGCAAAATAGCTGCGGCGATATTCGACGCCAGCAGAGTTTCCAGCACTTTTTCTTCTTGTTCCAGGCGGTGACGTGATTCGGCCAGGATTATCTGATATCCCGCAGGCTGTAGCACATGTTGCAGTCCGGCAAACATTTCTGTACATCCCGCTTCGGCCAGATTGGGAACGACCATCGCAATAGTATGAGAAGATGCCGATGCCAGCGCACTTGCAGTGAGATTAGGCATATACCCCAGTTCATTTACAGCGGCTTCGATCTTCTCTCGTAGTTTATCGGAAACTTGTTCAGGCGTACGTAACGCCCTGGATACCGTCATTGTGCCAACGCCTGCGAGTTGCGCGACATCGGCGATAGTGACTTTACCTGTACTGCGACGTTTTCGGGTTATTGCCATACAAAATCCTGCTCAGCGACTACATATGGAGATCTTTTTTTGCTTGTCATCGACGGCTTCCTGTTGGTAGCAGAGTATACCTCTTAATTTCTGCCGGAAGCTTGGATTTCATCAGTGAAATCCGTTTTGATAGCGCTATCACAAATATGAATGATACATATTGATAGCGCTATCTTTGTGAGATTGATCTCAGATATGCCGCCGTTGCTTGCTTAAAGTCTGCTCATTGATATGGGAAATGAGGAGGACAAGTGCTTAATACCTGGCTTTCTGATTCAACAATTGTATTGCGTAAGAGTGTCGACTCCTGGCAACAGGCATTGGATATTTGCGGCAAACCGTTACTGGACGCTGGACTTATTACAACGGATTATCTTACTGCAATCAAAAAACAGCATGAAAAATTGGGACCCTATTATGTTCTGGCGCCGGGATTGGCGATGCCTCATGCACGACCGGAAGAAGGGGCTAAAGGGTTAGGGTTATCATTATTAAAACTCGAAGAAGGTGTCAGTTTTAATGCCGAGGAATTTGATCCTGTAGATGTCATCATTTTACTTGCCGCACCAGACAAACACAGTCATATCGAAATGATATCTGCGCTGGCTGAGTTATTCTCCAGTGAAAAAGATTTACAGGAATTACATCAGGCTCGTAACCTGGAGGAAATAAAAACGATAATTTCACGATTCTAATCACATTATAAATTCAATCTTTTCACAACATTACGCCATTGCGTGATGGGAACCTCTACAAATTAAAATGGTGAATACAATGAAAATCATGGCTATTTGCGGGTCGGGGCTTGGTAGTAGTTTTATGGTTGAAATGAATATTAAAAAGATCCTGAAAAAAATGGAGATAGATGCGGAAGTGGAACACTCCGATCTCTCATCCGCGACTCCAGGCGCAGCCGATTTGTTTGTGATGGCGAAAGATATTGCCGCCAGCGCCAGCGTGCCGGAAGGTCAACTGGTGGTTATCAACAACATCATTGACATTAATGAACTCGAAACGCAACTGCGCAACTGGTTCGCCAAACGATAATTCTGATTGAAGCGAGGTGGATATGTTTATCCTTGAAACGCTGAATTTTGTTGTTGATATCCTGAAAGTACCCTCGGTACTGGTTGGGTTGATTGCCTTAATTGGCCTGGTTGCGCAGAAAAAAGCTTTTTCTGATGTTGTTAAAGGCACAATTAAAACTATCCTTGGATTTATTGTACTGGGTGGCGGCGCAACGGTCCTGGTCGGGTCGTTAAATCCACTGGGAAGTATGTTTGAACATGCTTTTAATATTCAGGGGATTATCCCAAATAATGAAGCGATAGTTTCAATTGCGCTGGAAAAATATGGCGCTTCTACGGCGTTAATTATGGCATTTGGTATGGTGGCTAATATTATTGTCGCCAGATTTACGCGCCTGAAATATATCTTCCTGACCGGGCACCACACCTTTTATATGGCCTGCATGATTGGCGTAATTCTTACTGTGGCGGGTTTTGAAGGGATTTCACTGGTCTTTACCGGTTCTCTTATTCTGGGACTGGTGATGGCATTTTTCCCGGCGTTGGTCCAACGCTATATGAGGCGTATTACCGGGAATGATGAAATCGCTTTTGGTCACTTTGGTACTCTGGGATATGTGCTCTCTGGCTGGATTGGCAGCGTGTGCGGTAAAGGTTCCCGCTCCACCGAAGAGATGAACTTGCCCAAAAATCTGAGCTTCCTGCGCGACAGTTCCATCTCTATTTCTCTTACGATGATGGTGATTTATCTGATCATGGCGATCAGTGCCGGGCGTGAGTACGTTGAAAGCCAGTTCAGTGGCGGTCAAAACTACCTTGTCTACGCCATCATTATGGCCATCACCTTCGCTGCTGGCGTATTTATCATTCTGCAAGGTGTACGTTTAATTCTCGCGGAAATTGTACCTGCATTTACCGGGTTCTCAGAAAAGCTGGTGCCGAATGCCCGTCCAGCCCTCGATTGCCCGGTTGTGTATCCGTATGCGCCAAACGCAGTATTAGTTGGTTTCTTGTTTAGCTTTCTTGGCGGTTTGGTGGGGCTATTTTTGTTGGGGCAGATGAAGCTGGTGCTGATCCTTCCTGGTGTCGTTCCCCACTTCTTCACCGGTGCGACTGCGGGCGTATTTGGTAACGCTACAGGCGGACGTCGCGGTGCAATGATCGGGGCGTTTGCGAATGGGTTATTGATTACCTTCTTGCCTGTGTTGCTACTGCCTGTTCTCGGGGCGATTGGGTTTGCCAATACCACGTTTTCTGATGCTGATTTTGGTGCTGTCGGCATCGTTCTTGGCAACCTTGCGCGATATCTCTCTCCTTTTGCGATTACGGGGGTTGTGGTAACGCTGTTTGTATTGCTGGTCGCCTGGAATATTTTTGCCAAAAATAAAGTCGCTACTAAGGCGCAAGAGACGAGTGGAGCCAAATCATGAATGTCAGAGAAGTCACTCAATTTGCACGGGATATTCGCACCGAAACACTTAAATCGCTGAATCATCTTGGTTTTGGCCATTATGGCGGTTGTATGTCGGTGGTTGAAACGCTGGCGGTACTGTATGGCGTAGTGATGAAAATTGATCCTGCGGATCCTGACTGGCCTGAGCGTGACTACTTTGTGTTGTCGAAAGGACATGCAGGGCCGGCTCTTTATAGCACTCTGGCGCTGAAAGGTTATTTTCCTCTGGAAGAATTAAGAACCTTAAATCAGAACGGTACACGTTTACCAAGTCATCCCGACAGATTAAAAACTCGCGGTGTGGATGCCACTACAGGATCGCTGGGGCAGGGGATATCTATTGCTGGTGGGATGGCGCTCTCCCATAAACTGGCGGGTCGCCGTAATCGGGTTTTTTGTATTGTCGGCGACGGAGAGCTTAATGAAGGCCAGTGCTGGGAAGCCTTCCAGTTTATTGCTCACCATCGACTGAATAATCTCATGGTTTTCATCGACTGGAATAAACAACAACTTGATGGCGAACTGGATAAGATTATCAATCCATTTGATTTAGAAGCGAAATTCCGTGCTTTTGGTTTTGATGTCATAACGGTAAAAGGCGATGACATTAATGAGTTAGTGCGGGTAGTGAAACCTGTCAGGCCGGCAGATGCCAGACCACTTGTTGTCATCCTTGATACCATTAAAGGGCAGGGCGTGCCGTACCTTGAGCAACTTAGCAATTCTCATCACCTGCGTCTGACGCCAGAAATGAAGGAGACGTTAAACGAAACTATTCGCCAACTGGAGGCCATGCATGATTAAGCTCGCACCTGCAGGACAAAAAGACAGTATTGAAATGCGCAAAGTCTATGCTGGATTCATCGCGCAGCAGATTGAGACTGATAGTGCTGTCATTGCCCTTGAAGCGGATTTAATGAGCTCCATGGCAATGGATAGCGTGGCGCGGGATTATCCACAGCAGGTAATCAACTGCGGCATTATGGAAGCCAATGTTATTGGTACAGCAGCAGGTCTGGCGTTGACTGGTCGCAAGCCATTTGTGCACACTTTTACCGCATTCGCCAGCCGTCGCTGTTTTGATCAGTTATTTATGTCGCTCGATTACCAACGTGGCAATGTCAAAGTGATCGCTTCCGATGCAGGCGTTACTGCCTGTCACAACGGCGGAACACATATGTCGTTTGAAGACATGGGAATTGTGCGTGGGCTGGCGCATTCGGTGGTGCTGGAAATGACCGATGCGGTGATGTTTAGTGATATTTTACGCCAGCTTGTGGCGCTTGATGGTTTTTACTGGGTTCGTACGATCCGCAAGCAAGCGACAAGTATCTATGCGCCAGGAACAACATTTTCCATTGGTAAGGGGAATGTCCTGCGTGAAGGCACTGATATCACGCTGATTGCTAATGGCATTATGGTAGCGGAAGCTCTGGAGGCTGCACGTCAACTGGAGCAGAGTGGCGTGAGTGCCGCGGTGATTGATATGTTTACCCTTAAACCTGTGGATCGCATGTTGATTAGAAATTATGCCGAGAAAACAGGGCGTATTGTGACTTGTGAAAACCACAGTATTCACAATGGACTGGGATCGGCTGTTGCGGAGGTTCTGGTCGAAAGCTGTCCGGTACCGATGCGTCGCGTGGGTGTGAAGGAGCGCTATGGTCAGGTAGGAACTCAGGACTTTTTACAGAGAGAGTACGGATTAACAGCGCATGATATTGTAGCGGCAGCCAGAGAGTTATTGTAATCAGTTCCCCTTGCCAGAGAGACTGGCAAGGGGATTTTCGACTTAATGGTAACCCATTAATTGAGCGCCAATCACCACCACGCTGGACATAATAAACAGCAGTCCAAGTAGCGTCGCCCCAACTTTAAGCCAGTTACGGAAGTCTACCCGGCAGACCCCCAGCGTTGCCATTAGTGAAGCTGAGGTTGGGTAAATGATGTGACTGAAGCCATCACCAAACTGGAAGGCCAGCACGGTAACCTGACGGTTAACCCCGACCAGATCGCCGAGCGGTGCCAGTAACGGCATGGTTAACGCAGCCTGACCAGAGCCGGATGTGACAAAGAAATTAAATACCGCCTGGAAGAGAAGCATAAACCAGGCGGCGACCGCGTTATCCAGTCCGCTAATAGCATTAGCAATACTGTTGAGGATAGTATTTAACACGCTGGCATCGCCTGCTTCGCCGTTACCAACCAGCAGCAAAATCCCTTTGGCGAAACCAACTAACAGGGCAGGGGCGATCATCATTCGCGCCCCTTCGGTAAATGACGAGGCCATCGTGTTAACAGTCATGCCGTTAAGACGGAAGATAACGCCGATGATGCCAATCACCAGCCCCATGGCGAAGAACTGGCTGGCAATCTCTGGAATAAACCAGGCATTAACGATCACGCCCCAAATCACCCAGATAATCACCGCAGTTAAAACAATCAAGACCAGCCAGTCACCTAGGGTGAACGGGCGCTCTTCAACATCAGCCTGCTTTTCGCGGAAGAAGCGATCGGACTCATGAACGCGTGACAGCAGAGGATTCTTTTTCACTCGTGAGGCGTACACCATGGTGAAGACCAGGCCAATCAGCGTGGCGATAACCCACACTACGATGCGCAAGCCTGAGCCGGAAAGGACCGGAACCCCCGCAATCCCCTGAGCGACGACCACGCAAAACGGGTTCATCCACGAACTGGCAAAACCGATCTGCGTGGCAATATAGGTTACCAGGACGGTGGTAATACTGTCATAACCCAGCCGGACCATAAGCGGGGCGATAATGATGGCAAAGGCGACAGCCTCTTCCCCCATACCGAATACTGCGCCACCGAGCGAAAAGAGAATAAACAGCGCCGGGATGAAGAGGATTTCATTTCCCCGCGTATGGCGGATAAGCGCCAGAATGCCGTTATCAATGGTTCCTGTACGCATGACGATGCCAAACGCGCCACCAATCACCAGCATAAACATGATGATGCCAACGGCTGTCCCATATTTCGAGCCAGAGGTAAGTCCTTCAAACGGGAAATTCATCAGGCCCGGACGTTCATCTCCCGTCGAAAACAGTTGTACGCGGTGATACTCCGGTTCACCTGCCTCGTTGGTCAAAATGCGAAATGAGTGAGGATCTACGACTTTGCGCGTTTTTGTCTGACCATCAACCTGATACTGCACTTCCTGGCTGTCAAACATCCCCACCGGAACAACCCAGGTGGCGAGACTGGTTAAAATAGCGACAAAAAAGATAATCACCAACGTATCGGGCATTGCCCATCTTCTGGTTGGTTTAGATTCAGTTATTGCGGACATAGCGCAAACTTTCCCTGAGATAAGAAAAAGAAATAAGTATGCAAAGCGAGGCGTGGTAATTCATTGATGCAGCGCAGTTAAGCTGAATAATCAGGCACTACTTTTCACTGCGTAGAGAATAAAAATCCGGAAATAGTGACTATTTCCGGATTTGGTTTCCGCAATATTGCGAAACAGGTGTGATTACTGCTGCTGAGCAGACTGAATCGCGGTCAGAGCGATGGTGTAGACGATATCGTCAACCAGAGCGCCACGGGACAGGTCGTTAACCGGTTTGCGCATACCTTGCAGCATTGGCCCGATGGAGATCAGGTCGGCAGAACGCTGTACCGCTTTGTAGGTGGTGTTACCGGTGTTCAGATCCGGGAAGATGAACACGGTAGCGCGGCCTGCAACCGGAGAGTTCGGCGCTTTAGATTTCGCAACGTCAGCCATTACCGCAGCGTCGTACTGCAGCGGGCCGTCGATCATCAGGTCAGGACGTTTTTCCTGCGCCAGACGAGTCGCTTCGCGAACTTTCTCTACGTCGCTACCAGCACCAGAGGTACCGGTGGAGTAGGAAAGCATTGCTACGCGCGGTTCGATACCGAAAGCAGCGGCGGAATCTGCGGACTGAATTGCGATTTCTGCCAGTTGTTCAGCAGTCGGATCCGGGTTGATCGCACAGTCACCGTAAACGTAAACCTGTTCCGGCAGCAGCATGAAGAACACGGAAGATACCAGAGAGCTGCCCGGCGCAGTTTTGATCAACTGCAGCGGCGGACGGATGGTGTTTGCAGTGGTGTGAACTGCACCAGAAACCAGACCGTCAACTTCATTCTGTTCCAGCATCATAGTCCCGAGAACCACGTTGTCTTCCAGCTGTTCGCGGGCAACGGTTTCGGTCATACCTTTGTTCTTACGCAGTTCGACCAGACGAGCAACATAGTTTTCGCGAACCACTTCTGGATCAACGATTTCAATGCCTGCGCCCAGTTCTACGCCCTGAGATGCAGCTACGCGGTTAATCTCTGCCGGGTTACCCAACAGTACGCAAGTCGCGATACCACGTTCCGCACAGATAGCGGCTGCTTTTACGGTACGCGGTTCGTCGCCTTCCGGCAGAACGATACGTTTGCCCGCTTTGCGCGCCAGTTCAGTCAGCTGATAACGGAACGCTGGCGGAGACAGACGGCGGCTACGCTCAGAAGTCGCGGTCAGAGAATCGATCCAGTCAGCGTTGATGTAGTTAGCAACGTATTCCTGAACTTTTTCGATACGCTCATGATCGTCAACCGGAACTTCCAGATTGAAGCTCTGCAGGCTCAGAGAAGTCTGCCAGGTGTTGGTGTTCACCATGAATACCGGTAGGCCGGTCGCGAAAGCACGTTCGCACAGTTTGGAAATGCGCGCGTCCATTTCGTAGCCGCCAGTCAGCAGCAGGGCGCCGATTTCTACGCCATTCATTGCAGCCAGGCAAGCAGCAACCAGAACGTCAGGACGGTCTGCGGAAGTTACCAGCAGAGAGCCAGCACGGAAGTGTTCCAGCATGTGCGGAATGCTACGTGCGCAGAAAGTGACGGATTTCACACGGCGAGTGTTGATGTCGCCTTCGTTGATAATGGTCGCGTTCAGGTGGCGAGCCATGTCGATCGCACGGGTCGCGATCAGATCAAAGCTCCACGGCACAGCGCCGAGAACCGGCAGCGGGCTGGAATCTTGCAGCTTCGCCGGATCAACGTTGTTCACTTTTGCTTTGGTGGAGTCGTCAAAAATCTCGGACAGATCAGGACGGGTACGCCCCTGCTCATCAACCGGTGCGTTCAGTTTGTTAACGATAACGCCGGTGATATTGGTGTTTTTTTCACCACCAAAGCTGTTGCGAGTCAGTTCGATACGCTCTTTGAGTTGCTCCGGGGTGTCAGTACCCTGAGACATAACGAAGACGATTTCCGCGTTCAGCGTTTTCGCGATTTCGTAGTTCAGAGACTGGGCAAACTGGTGCTTACGTGTCGGTACCAGACCTTCAACCAGAACCACTTCAGCGTCTTTGGTGTTAGCGTGGTAGTTCGCGACGATCTCTTCCATCAGCACATCTTTTTTATTGCTGGAAAGCAGACCTTCAACGTAGCTCATTTTCAGCGGTTCAGCGGCTGTCGTGGTGGAAGAGCTGGCACGCACGATAGTCGTTGTCTGATCGGGCGCATCGCCACCGGTACGCGGCTGAGCAATAGGTTTGAAAACGCTCAGACGAACGCCTTTGCGTTCCATAGCACGGATAACGCCGAGGCTGACGCTGGTCAGCCCGACGCTGGTTCCGGTAGGGATCAGCATAATAATACGGGACACGGTTTATCCTCTTTCGTTACCGCCGATTTGGCGGGTTACAAAACAGCACCGCCAGCTGGGCTGGCGGTGTGAAATCAGGCAGTCAGGCGGCTCGCGTCTTGCGCGATAACCAGTTCTTCGTTGGTTGGGATAACCACCGCAGGACGGGTACCTTCTTTGTTGATGAAACCAGATTTGCCGAAACGTGCAGCCAGGTTGCGTTCATGGTCAATTTCGAAGCCCAGCACGCCCAGTTTGCCCAGAGACAGTTCACGAACCATCGCGGCATTTTCACCAATACCACCGGTGAATACAACGGCATCCAGACGACCATCCATCAGCGCGGTGTAAGCGCCGATGTATTTCGCCAGACGGTGGCAGTAAACGTCCATTGCGCGTTTTGCATCTTCTTTTGTCGCATAGTTGTCTTCAACATAGCGGCAGTCGCTGGTTACTTCGGTCAGACCCAGCAGGCCGGACTCTTTGGTCAGCAGTTTGTTGATGGCATCAACGCTCATGCCGAGGGTGTCGTGCAGGTGGAAAATGATCGCCGGATCGATGTCGCCGGAACGAGTCCCCATGACCAGGCCTTCCAGCGGGGTCAGACCCATAGAGGTGTCAACACATTTGCCGTTGCGGATAGCAGAAACGGAACCACCGTTGCCCAGGTGGCAGGTGATGATGTTCAGCTCTTCTACTGGCTTGTTCAGCATTTTCGCCGCTTCCTGAGTTACATAGAAGTGGCTGGTGCCGTGTGCGCCGTAACGACGGATGCCGTGCTCTTTGTACAGATTGTACGGCAGGGCGTAGAGGTAAGACTCTTCCGGCATAGTCTGGTGGAATGCGGTGTCGAACACGGCAACGTTTTTGTCTTTCAATTGCGGGAAGGCTTTCAGCGCTTCTTCGATACCGATCAGGTGAGCCGGGTTGTGCAGCGGTGCAAAAGAAGCCGCATCTTTGATACCCTGAATAACAGACTCATCGATTACTACGGAGCTGGTATACTTCTCGCCGCCGTGTACGATACGGTGACCGATAGCGGTCAGCTGCGCAGAAAGTTCTGGTTTTTGTGCCAGAATAGTATTAACGATAAAGTTCAGCGCTTCACTGTGAGCGGCGCCTGCACCTAAAGCCGCTTCTTGTTTATTGCCGTCCATTTTCCATTTGATACGCGCTTCAGGCAGGTGGAAACATTCGGCCAAACCAGAAAGATACTCTTCACCATTTACTGCATCGATGATTGCAAATTTCAGTGAAGAACTACCGCAGTTCAGAACCAGTACTAACTTACTCGACATGGAAGTACCTATAATTGATACGTGGCTAAAAAAACGTCAGGGAGCCATAGAGCGTAGCGCATGATGACGCTGACATTTATGATTAACATCATGCACTGCAAAATTTTTTGCATGATGGAAGAAATATCTTGAGTCTATGCCATTTTGCGTAATTTTCAGCCAATGGCATAATGTATATGAATTTGACGACTCAATGATTATGTACTACTCGGCCATTCCAGGCTGCTAAAGGATACCTGATAGTGGGTATGGAAGACAAAATGTTTTGAACGTTGTCCCGCTGAGTTGTGAATTTACACAAATTTTTGAATATTTATATGTGAAGTTGAGGTGAAGCATGTCAACGCCGGATAATCGTTCTGTTAATTTTTTTAGTTTGTTCCGCCGGGGACAGCACTACTCAAAGACGTGGCCGATGGAAAAACGCCTTGCCCCGGTCTTTGTTGACAATCGCGTCATCAGGATGACGCGCTATGCGATCCGCTATATGCCGCCGATCGCCGTCTTTACTCTTTGCTGGCAGATTGCGCTGGGTGGTCAGCTTGGGCCGGCTGTCGCTACCGCATTGTTCGCCCTGAGTTTACCGATGCAGGGGCTATGGTGGCTGGGTAAACGTTCTGTTACGCCATTACCCCCGGCGATCCTGAGCTGGTTTTATGAAGTTCGCGGTAAATTGCAGGAAGCCGGGCAAGCCTTAGCTCCGGTAGAAGGCAAGCCGGATTATCAGGCATTAGCTGACACGCTTAAGCGTGCCTTCAAACAACTGGATAAAACTTTCCTTGATGATTTGTAATTGAACCCTGATTACGCATATAAAAGAAGGCAGGCATCGGCCTTCTTTTTTTCACCGTAGTACTGTGATACAGGAGTCAATAATGGAAATGACCAACGCGCAACGTCTTATTTTGTCTAATCAATACAAAATGATGACTATGCTCGATCCGGCGAATGCTGAGCGTTACCGCCGTCTGCAAACAATCATTGAGCGTGGTTATGGGTTGCAGATGCGTGAACTGGATCGCGAGTTTGGCGAGCTGAAAGAAGAAACTTGCCGCACGATTATCGACATTATGGAGATGTATCACGCGCTGCATGTTTCCTGGTCTAATTTGCAGGACCGACAATCTATTGATGAGCGCCGTGTCACCTTCCTCGGCTTCGACGCTGCTACCGAAGCGCGTTATCTCGGTTATGTACGGTTTATGGTTAATGTTGAAGGACGTTACACGCATTTTGACGCCGGGACTCACGGCTTTAATGCACAGACGCCAATGTGGGAGAAATATCAACGCATGTTGAATGTCTGGCATGCTTGCCCTCGTCAGTATCATCTGAGTGCTAACGAAATTAATCAAATCATTAACGCCTGAGGAGGCCCGCGTGCGGTGCAAAGGTTTTCTGTTTGATCTTGATGGCACGCTGGTGGACTCTCTGCCTGCGGTGGAACGGGCATGGAGCAACTGGGCGAGACGTCATGAGCTCACACCGGAAGAGGTGCTCGCTTTTATTCACGGTAAGCAGGCAATCACCTCTCTGCGCCACTTTATGGCGGGGAAATCCGAAGCGGAAATTGCCGCAGAGTTTACGCGTCTGGAACAAGTCGAGGCTACGGAAACCGAAGGTATTACTGCGCTCCCGGGAGCGATTGCTTTACTCAATGATTTGAATAAAGCGGGTATTCCATGGGCGATTGTGACGTCAGGTTCCATGCCAGTTGCACGAGCACGTCACAAAGTGGCAGGGCTTCCCGCACCGGAAGTTTTTGTTACCGCAGAACGGGTTAAGCGTGGAAAACCAGAGCCGGATGCATATCTGTTAGGGGCGCAACTGCTTGGTCTGGCACCGCAGGAATGTGTTGTGGTGGAAGATGCTCCTGCTGGCGTGCTTTCTGGTCTGGCAGCGGGTTGCCAGGTTATCGCCGTCAATGCGCCGGCAGATACCCCGCGGTTAAATGAGGTGGATTTGGTTCTTCATAGTCTGGAGCAGATTAAAGTAACCAAACAGCCAAATGGCGACGTTATTTTTCAGTGAAACACCCGATCATGATTTAGCCCCGTTTCGCCGGGGCTTTTTTGTGGCAAGATTAACCCATCCCCCTCAATTAACAAGGATAAGTTGTGAACGGTGAATTGATTTGGGTCCTCTCATTGTTGGTAGTTGCCATAATTTTGTTTGCAACGGGCAAAGTGCGTATGGATGCGGTCGCTTTGTTTGTCATTGTCGCGTTCGCCTTAAGCGGTACGCTGACAGTCACCGAGGTTTTTTCCGGCTTTTCCGATCCTAACGTTGTGCTGATCGCCGCTCTGTTTATTATTGGCGATGGCCTTGTGCGCACAGGGGTTGCCACCGTGATGGGAACATGGCTGGTCAAAGTGGCCGGTAACAGTGAAATCAAAATGTTGGTTTTGTTGATGCTGACTGTCGCGGGCCTTGGCGCATTTATGAGCTCAACGGGCGTCGTTGCAATCTTTATCCCCGTGGTATTGAGCGTCGCTATGCGTATGCAAACGTCGCCGTCTCGCCTGATGATGCCCTTGAGTTTTGCCGGGTTGATCAGCGGTATGATGACCCTGGTGGCGACGCCGCCTAACCTGGTGGTGAACAGTGAATTACTTCGTGAAGGTTATCATGGCTTTAGTTTTTTTAGCGTAACGCCTATCGGTCTGGTTGTATTGGTGCTGGGCATTTTCTATATGCTGGTGATGCGCTTTATGCTGAAAGGGGATACCCAGACTCCCCAGCGCGAAGGCTGGACTCGCCGTACCTTTCGCGATCTTATCCGTGAATATCGCCTGACCGGGCGCGCGCGTCGCCTGGCTATCCGCCCCGGTTCGCCAATGATTGGTCAACGGCTGGACGATCTCAAACTGCGTGAGCGTTACGGCGCTAACGTCATTGGTGTTGAACGCTGGCGCCGTTTTCGTCGTGTCATTGTGAATGTTAATGGGGTTTCTGAATTCCGCGCGCGTGACGTTTTACTTATTGATATGTCAGCGGCTGACGTCGATCTCCGGCAATTTTGTAGTGAGCAACTGCTGGAACCGATGGTTCTGCGTGGAGAATATTTTTCCGATCAGGCGCTTGATGTCGGCATGGCGGAAATTTCATTAATTCCAGAGTCAGAGCTTATTGGTAAATCAGTGCGTGAAATTGGTTTTCGTACCCGCTATGGACTGAATGTGGTGGGCCTGAAACGCAATGGCGTGGCGCTGGAAGGGTCGCTGGCGGATGAGCCTCTGCTGCTGGGCGATATTATTCTGGTTGTCGGTAACTGGAAACTGATCGGGATGTTGGCAAAACAGGGGCGTGATTTCGTGGCGCTGAATTTGCCGGAAGAGGTGAGTGAAGCCTCGCCAGCGCATAGCCAGGCACCACACGCTATTTTCTGCCTGGTACTGATGGTGGCGTTAATGCTGACCGATGAGATCCCCAATCCTATTGCAGCAATCATCGCTTGTCTGCTGATGGGCAAATTTCGCTGTATAGATGCCGAAAGCGCCTATAAATCCATTCACTGGCCGAGCATTATTTTGATTGTCGGGATGATGCCGTTTGCTGTGGCATTGCAAAAAACCGGTGGCGTTGCGTTAGTGGTGAAAGGGTTAATGGATATTGGCGGCGGTTACGGGCCGCACATGATGCTTGGCTGTTTGTTTGTGCTGTCGGCGGTGATTGGCCTGTTTATTTCAAATACCGCGACAGCGGTGTTGATGGCGCCGATTGCGCTGGCTGCCGCCAAAACGATGGGCGTGTCGCCTTATCCGTTTGCCATGGTCGTGGCAATGGCTGCATCCGCTGCTTTTATGACGCCAGTTTCTTCTCCCGTTAACACGTTGGTTTTAGGCCCGGGGAATTACCGCTTCAGTGACTTTGTTAAGTTGGGGGTTCCATTCACCATTATTGTTATGGTGGTTTGCGTGGTGATGATTCCGATGTTGTTTCCATTTTGACAAGATGCCTGATGCGACGCTGACGCGTCTTATCAGGCCAACGTCGGCGAGTTCCGGCATCTTACAGTGGCGAATCCTGGCTAATCTCATCAAGCGAAAGATGGAAGCTGGGGACGAAAACAGCCATAAAGTAGTCCATCTCCTGACTCCGACGAGCTTCAAGTGTGGCTTCCAGCCGCGTTTTTGCCAGTAAAAACTCGTTGTTCCCGGCGGCGAGTTCCTCCAGGCATTTCAGGTAGGCACACAATGCATCCGCCTGTTTAACAATCGACTTTTCTTCATCGCTATATGCATGTTCATCGATTAGCGGTGCAAAGATATCCCGTAACTCTTCTGGAACCATATCGACCAGCTTTTGTTGGGCGATTTTCTCAATAGCTTTGTATTCCTGGGCAATTTGCGAGTTGAAATATTTCACCGGAGTGGGGAGATCGCCAGTGAGCACTTCAGAGGCATCGTGGTACATCGCCAGCAAAGCGATGCGCTCGGCGTTGACCTGACCACCAAACTTGCGGTTTTTAATCGCTGCCAGCGCGTGGGCGACCATCGCCACCTGTAAACTGTGTTCAGACACATTTTCTGTCCGCACATTACGCATCAGCGGCCAACGGTTAATGAGTTTCAGGCGGGAGAGATGGGCAAAAAAATGGCTCTGCTTCATAGTGACCTTATATGTGATGACATCATGAGGTCATTGTGGGGGGATAACACTGCCAGATGCAATCTCCGGCAGTGAATTTAAGATTACAACTGATGATAACCGGAAAGGAAACGGGCGAATTTACTTAAGGACAGTTCGATATCATCGACCCGAGGCAGCGTCACGATACGGAAGTGATCCGGCCATGGCCAGTTGAATGCCGTTCCCTGTACCAACAGCACTTTTTCCTGCAACAGGAAATCCAGCACCATTTTTTGGTCATCGTGAATATTAAAGCGTTTGACGTCAATTTTCGGGAACATATACAGCGCGCCACGCGGTTTCACGCAGGAAACGCCAGGAATATCGTTAATCAGTTCCCAGGCGCGGTTACGCTGTTCATAGAGGCGCCCGCCCGGCATGATAAATTCGCTGATACTCTGATAGCCGCCCAGCGCGGTCTGTATTGCGTGTTGTGCCGGAACGTTGGCGCAAAGGCGCATTGAGGCCAGCATCTCAAGACCCTCGATGTATCCTTTAGCGTGTTTTTTCGGTCCGTTCAGCACCATCCAGCCCTGACGGAAGCCCGCCACGCGATAGGTCTTCGACAAACCGTTAAAGGTGATGGTCAGCAGGTCTGGCGCCATTGCAGCAATCGAGTGATGCTCTGCGTCGTCATAGAGAATTTTGTCGTAAATTTCATCAGCGAAGATAATGAGATTATGCTGGCGCGCAATCTCAACAATCTCCATTAAAAGCTCTTTGGAATACACCGCGCCCGTTGGGTTGTTCGGGTTGATAATCACGATCCCGCGCGTGCGTGGCGTAATTTTGGCGCGAATATCATCGAGATCCGGGAACCAGTCAGAAGACTCGTCGCAAAGATAATGCACAGCTTTACCGCTGGAGAGTGAAACGGCTGCAGTCCATAACGGATAATCAGGGGCCGGGACCAACATTTCATCACCGCTGTTCAGTAACGCTTGCATCGCCTGAACGATTAGCTCTGATACACCATTGCCGATGTAAATATCCTCAACGGTAACATCACGCATCCCCCGAGCCTGGTAGTGCTGCATGATCGCTTTACGTGCAGAGTAGAGACCTTTCGAATCGCAATAACCTTGTGCCGTGGGCAGATTGCGGATCACGTCGACGAGGATCTCATCTGGCGCGTCGAAACCGAACGGGGCAGGGTTGCCGATGTTCAATTTCAATACCTTGTTACCTTCTTCTTCCAGGCGTTTTGCTTCTTTTAGTACTGGACCGCGGATGTCATAGCAGACATTTTCTAGTTTGCTGGATTTTTCAATGGGGGACATGAATCTCGACCTTTTTCGCTGTTATCGCCACTCCCTGCCGTGGAAGTCAGCTTAGAACAATGTACTCCCACGGCGCAGTGTTTTGAAGCTCCGCAGAGGAACATTTTGTTGAATATGGCGACAGAATTATGCTGTTTATGACTTAATTATTGCGAAATAATAAGATGTATATCCTTAATTATTGTGTTTTGCTAGTTTATTATTCTGGTTGTTGGTTTAAGGGGCGGTTTTTTCATCTGAAAGATAATTGTATAAAACATGTCCTTGTTACCGGAATCATTAACATAAGTTGTTCTTGATATTTCGTCATTATTGAAATATTAAACTAAGTTGCGATCGCAGAAGTAAAGCATAGACGCCATTGAGAGGCTTATTGATAAGCGTGGTTAATGAATTCATAAGTTGCAAATTAATTATTATTTAATATTCAAAGAGACTGAGTTATGCCTGTTAATAATAGGAGATTACTTTGCCTGACATAACATAACTTTGCATAAGATAATTCGCAATGACCCTTATAAGTAAAAGGGTTTTGGGGGTAAAATGATACAACGAATGACGGGGCCTGCTGCCAAAGCCAGCTTAGCGTCAGTGTTCATGCGTCGCGATTACGCGTAGTTGGCGTTGCCGTACTGCAGTGGCATAAGGTTCAACATTTACATTTAGACAAACTCACCCATGAAATAAATAGAAAAGAGTGAGTAACTTAATAGATATGTGATATCCAGAAGATATATTCTTTGGGTGGCATTAAGCATTATAACGGAACAATGTGAGAGATTCTTTTAGTCCTGCTCATATGCTTTTTAACTTTCATTCGGTCTTACGGATGAAACTGCCAGGGAGGCACATTACAAATGGAATTGCTTGTTTGTGTGTGCACAGCATTAACCAGCTCAGTATGAGCCGCCAGTAAGTGATAATATATGATAAGTGCAAATCGCCCGATAATTAACCTCGATCTTGATCTGCTGAGAACATTTGTTGCTGTTGCCGATCTGAACACATTTGCAGCCGCAGCCGCTGCAGTGTGCCGCACTCAGTCTGCCGTGAGCCAACAAATGCAGCGTCTGGAACAACTCGTTGGAAAGGAACTGTTTGCGCGTCACGGCCGCAATAAGCTGCTAACCGAACATGGCATTCAGCTTCTTGGCTACGCGAGGAAAATTTTGCGTTTTAATGATGAGGCTTGCTCATCATTAATGTTCAGCAATCTTCAGGGCGTGTTAACTATCGGTGCTTCAGATGAATCTGCCGATACAATCTTACCTTTCCTGCTAAATCGTGTTAGTTCGGTTTATCCGAAGCTTGCGTTGGATGTTCGTGTTAAACGCAATGCATATATGGCAGAAATGTTGAAGTCTCAGGAAGTTGATTTAATTGTTACCACCCACCGACCTGATAACTTTAAGTCTTTGAATCTTCGTACTTCTCCGACCCATTGGTATTGTGCAGCAGAATATGTTCTGCAAAAAGGCGAAGCCATTCCACTTGTGTTGCTGGATGACCCTAGTCCGTTCCGTGATATGGTTCTTGCCACGCTCAATGAAGCCAATATTCCATGGCGACTGGCGTATGTTGCTTCAACACTCCCTGCTGTGCGGGCTGCCGTGAAAGCAGGGCTTGGCGTAACAGCAAGGCCCGTAGAGATGATGAGTCCCGATCTTCGCGTTCTCGGCGCTGTAGATGATCTGCCGCCATTGCCAGATACTGAGTATCTGTTGTGCTATGACCCGGCAAGCAATAATGAATTGGCACAGGTGATTTATCAGGCAATGGAAAGCTACCAGAGCCCGTGGCAGTACGGCTCTATATCGCCGCAAGAAGGGGATGATTCTCTGCTCATTGAAGGTGATTTTGAATAATCACGGGTTGTAAGTTATTTTTCTTCGTGTTTTTGTACAAAATAAGCCACTGGATGTTTTTTGAACACCAGTGGCTTTTTTTTGGATAAAAGCTATGGTTTCTTATTGCTGATGGTTCAAAAATGTTCGTTTTTCAACCATCAGCGCCTGAATCGTGTTTTGTGCAAAAAAACGGCTGGAAAAATCTTTTGCTACAAAAATGTTAAAACATAAGTGAATTTATTGCTGTATTTTTGTTGTGTATTAACAAAAGCGTGTCACAGATCAAGAAAATACTCTCTTTTGGGGGGAGGCATCGACACAAATTCCTGTCAAAATAGAACCGTATTTTTTCCATTGCTTCACAACGGACACGATTCAACAACATCTAATTTTCCTGGAGTCGTCAATGATCCGGGATGAAAGAGCACTAAGTGCAAATGTTGTTGGCATTGTGTAAAATAATGTGAAGAAACCTTTGTTAAAGTTGACAAAAGGTTATATAAAGGAGTAAAAGACCACATCAATTAGCTGTATAAAAGAGTTTCTACAGTGATTGTAAGGTTTTTTTTATTCCTCCCCATGAATCGATGTGGCGTCCATCTGCCGTGAAGAGCAGTGAATCTGGCGCTACTTTTGATGAGTAAGCAATGAGTATGTCAACATCCACTGAAGTCATCGCTCATCACTGGGCATTCGCTATCTTTCTTATCGTTGCCATTGGCCTGTGTTGCCTGATGCTGGTAGGCGGTTGGTTTTTAGGCGGTCGCGCACGCGCGAGGTCGAAAAACGTGCCGTTTGAATCAGGTATCGACTCGGTCGGCTCCGCCCGCTTACGCTTGTCCGCCAAGTTTTATCTGGTGGCCATGTTCTTCGTTATCTTCGACGTTGAAGCGCTGTATCTGTTCGCATGGTCAACCTCTATCCGCGAAAGCGGCTGGGTAGGCTTTGTGGAAGCTGCAATTTTTATTTTTGTGTTACTGGCAGGTCTGGTTTATCTGGTGCGTATTGGCGCGCTGGACTGGACGCCCGCGCGTTCACGCCGCGAGCGTATGAACCCGGAAACGAACAGTATCGCTAATCGTCAACGCTAACCGCGAGGCATTAAGATGGATTATACGCTCACCCGCATAGATCCCAACGGTGAGAATGACCGTTACCCCCTGCAAAAGCAGGAGATCGTAACTGACCCTCTGGAGCAAGAAGTTAACAAAAACGTGTTTATGGGCAAGCTCAATGACATGGTTAACTGGGGTCGTAAAAACTCAATTTGGCCGTATAACTTCGGTCTTTCCTGTTGTTACGTTGAGATGGTGACTTCGTTTACCGCGGTACATGACGTGGCGCGTTTTGGCGCAGAAGTATTGCGTGCTTCGCCGCGTCAGGCTGACCTGATGGTGGTTGCAGGAACCTGTTTTACCAAAATGGCGCCGGTTATTCAGCGTCTGTACGACCAGATGCTGGAACCAAAATGGGTTATCTCAATGGGAGCCTGCGCCAACTCCGGCGGTATGTACGATATTTATTCCGTTGTGCAGGGTGTCGATAAATTCATTCCGGTCGATGTGTATATCCCGGGCTGTCCGCCGCGCCCTGAAGCGTATATGCAGGCACTGATGCTGTTGCAGGAATCAATCGGCAAAGAACGTCGTCCGCTCTCCTGGGTGGTTGGCGATCAGGGCGTCTATCGCGCCAATATGCAGTCAGAGCGCGAACGCAAGCGCGGTGAACGCATTGCCGTTACCAATCTGCGTACACCTGACGAGATTTAATTTGCGCCTGTCGGCAAAGGGATTTTTCTTCGCTTATTCCTAAATCTATTTCGCGAAGCTTACTGCGCTGACAGTCACCACGGACCATTTGCAATGGTGAACAATATGACCGACTTAACCGCGCAAGAACCCGCCTGGCAGACCCGTGATCATCTCGATGATCCGGTGATTGGCGAACTGCGCAACCGTTTTGGGCCGGATGCCTTTACTGTTCAGGCGACTCGCACCGGGGTTCCCGTTGTGTGGATCAAGCGTGAACAATTACTGGAAGTTGGCGATTTCTTGAAGAAACTGCCGAAACCTTACGTCATGCTGTTTGACTTACACGGCATGGACGAACGTCTGCGTACACACCGCGAAGGGTTACCTGCCGCGGATTTTTCCGTTTTCTACCATCTGATTTCTATCGATCGTAACCGCGACATCATGCTGAAGGTGGCGCTGGCAGAAAACGACCTGCACGTACCGACCTTCACCAAACTGTTCCCGAACGCTAACTGGTATGAGCGTGAAACCTGGGATCTGTTTGGCATTACTTTCGACGGTCACCCGAACCTGCGCCGCATCATGATGCCGCAAACCTGGAAAGGTCACCCGCTGCGTAAAGATTACCCGGCGCGCGCCACTGAATTCGACCCATTTGAGCTGACTAAGGCCAAACAGGATCTGGAGATGGAAGCCCTGACCTTTAAACCAGAAGAGTGGGGGATGAAGCGCGGCACCGAAAATGAAGACTTCATGTTCCTCAACCTCGGTCCGAACCACCCGTCGGCACACGGTGCCTTCCGCATCGTTTTGCAACTCGACGGTGAAGAGATCGTCGACTGCGTACCAGACATCGGTTACCACCACCGTGGCGCGGAAAAGATGGGCGAGCGCCAGTCCTGGCACAGCTACATTCCATATACTGACCGTATCGAATACCTCGGCGGCTGCGTTAACGAAATGCCGTACGTTCTGGCGGTAGAGAAACTGGCCGGGATCACCGTGCCGGATCGCGTTAACGTCATTCGCGTAATGCTCTCCGAACTGTTCCGCATCAACAGCCACCTGCTGTATATCTCGACCTTTATTCAGGACGTCGGTGCGATGACGCCCGTGTTCTTCGCCTTTACCGATCGTCAGAAAATCTACGATCTGGTGGAAGCGATCACCGGTTTCCGTATGCACCCGGCGTGGTTCCGTATTGGCGGCGTAGCGCATGACCTGCCGCGCGGCTGGGATCGTCTGCTGCGTGAATTCCTCGACTGGATGCCGAAACGTCTGGCGTCTTACGAGAAAGCGGCGCTGCAAAACACCATTCTGAAAGGTCGTTCCCAGGGCGTTGCCGCTTACGGCGCGAAAGAGGCCCTGGAGTGGGGCACCACCGGCGCGGGCCTGCGTGCCACCGGGATCGACTTCGACGTGCGTAAGGCGCGTCCTTATTCTGGCTATGAAAACTTCGACTTCGAAATTCCGGTGGGCGGTGGCGTTTCTGACTGTTACACCCGCGTAATGCTGAAAGTAGAAGAGTTGCACCAGAGTCTGCGTATTCTTGAGCAGTGCCTCAACAACATGCCGGAAGGCCCGTTCAAAGCGGATCACCCGCTGACCACGCCGCCGCCGAAAGAGCGCACGCTGCAACATATCGAAACCCTGATCACCCACTTCCTGCAAGTGTCGTGGGGTCCGGTGATGCCTGCCAATGAATCCTTTCAGATGGTTGAGGCGACCAAGGGGATCAACAGTTACTACCTGACCAGCGACGGCAGCACCATGAGTTATCGCACCCGTATTCGCACGCCGAGTTATGCGCATTTGCAGCAAATTCCGGCGGCGATCCGCGGCAGCTTGGTGTCTGACCTGATTGTTTATCTGGGCAGTATCGATTTTGTTATGTCAGATGTGGACCGCTAATTATGCACGAGAATCAACAACCACAAACCGAGGCTTTTGAGCTGAGTGCGGCTGAGCGTGAAGCGATTGAGCACGAGATGCACCACTACGAAGACCCGCGTGCGGCGTCCATTGAAGCGCTGAAAATCGTTCAGAAGCAGCGTGGCTGGGTGCCGGATGGCGCGATCCACGCGATCGCTGATGTGCTGGGTATTCCGGCGAGCGACGTTGAAGGCGTGGCTACATTCTACAGTCAGATCTTCCGCCAGCCGGTAGGCCGCCATGTGATCCGTTATTGCGACAGCGTGGTCTGTCACATCAACGGTTACCAGGGCATTCAGGCAGCGCTGGAGAAAAAACTGAATATCAAACCAGGGCAAACCACGTTTGACGGTCGCTTTACGCTGCTGCCAACCTGCTGCCTGGGGAACTGCGATAAAGGGCCAAACATGATGATCGATGAGGATACTCACGCGCATCTGACCCCGGAAGCGATCCCTGAACTGCTGGAGCGGTATAAATGAAAAACATTATCCGTACTCCCGAAACGCATCCGCTGACCTGGCGTCTGCGCGATGACAAACAGCCAGTGTGGCTGGACGAATATCGCAGTAAAAACGGTTACGAAGGCGCGCGTAAGGCGCTGACCGGGTTGTCTCCTGACGAAATCGTTAATCAGGTTAAAGACTCTGGCCTGAAAGGGCGCGGCGGCGCGGGCTTTTCTACTGGCCTGAAGTGGAGCCTGATGCCGAAAGACGAATCCATGAACATCCGTTACCTGCTGTGTAATGCCGATGAAATGGAGCCGGGCACCTATAAAGACCGCCTGCTGATGGAGCAACTACCGCACCTGCTGGTGGAAGGTATGCTCATTTCTGCGTTTGCGCTGAAAGCGTA
Organism: Escherichia albertii NBRC 107761 = DSM 17582; assembly: GCF_000759775.1. Taxonomy (GTDB): domain Bacteria; phylum Pseudomonadota; class Gammaproteobacteria; order Enterobacterales; family Enterobacteriaceae; genus Escherichia; species Escherichia albertii. The sequence continues at coordinate 11,187 of NZ_BBMY01000011.1, read as the reverse complement.
TCGTGGCTACATCTTCCTGCGTGGCGAATATATTGAAGCGGCAGTGAATCTGCGCCGTGCCATTGCCGAAGCCACCGAAGCGGGTCTGCTTGGCAAAAACATTATGGGAACAGGTTTCGATTTCGAACTGTTTGTCCATACCGGGGCAGGGCGCTACATCTGCGGTGAAGAAACAGCGTTAATCAACTCCCTGGAAGGGCGTCGCGCTAACCCGCGCTCGAAGCCGCCATTCCCGGCAACCTCCGGCGCATGGGGTAAACCGACCTGCGTCAACAACGTTGAAACCCTGTGCAACGTTCCGGCGATCCTCGCGAACGGCGTGGAGTGGTATCAGAACATCTCGAAAAGCAAAGATGCTGGCACCAAGCTGATGGGCTTCTCCGGTCGGGTGAAAAATCCGGGCCTGTGGGAACTGCCGTTCGGCACCACCGCGCGTGAAATCCTTGAAGATTACGCTGGTGGTATGCGTGACGGCCTGAAATTCAAAGCCTGGCAGCCAGGCGGTGCGGGCACCGATTTCCTGACCGAAGCGCATCTTGACCTGCCGATGGAATTCGAAAGCATCGGTAAAGCGGGAAGCCGTCTGGGTACGGCGCTGGCGATGGCGGTTGACCATGAAATCAACATGGTGTCGCTGGTACGTAACCTGGAAGAGTTTTTCGCCCGTGAGTCCTGCGGCTGGTGTACGCCGTGCCGAGACGGTCTGCCATGGAGCGTGAAAATTCTGCGTGCGCTGGAGCGTGGCGAAGGTCAGCCGGGCGATATCGAAACACTTGAGCAACTGTGTCGATTCTTAGGCCCGGGTAAAACCTTCTGTGCCCACGCACCTGGTGCAGTGGAGCCGTTACAGAGCGCTATCAAATATTTCCGCGAAGAATTTGAGGCGGGAATCAAACAGCCGTTCAGCAATACCCATTTGATTAATGGGATTCAGCCGAACCTGCTGAAAGAGCGCTGGTAACCGAATTTCGATTAACGCTCGGTCCCTGACCGAGAAAACTGGAAGCATGCTAATGGCTACAATTCATGTAGACGGCAAAGAATACGAGGTCAACGGAGCGGACAACCTGCTGGAAGCTTGTCTGTCTCTGGGCCTTGATATTCCTTACTTTTGCTGGCATCCGGCGCTGGGAAGTGTCGGTGCTTGCCGCCAGTGTGCGGTAAAGCAATACCAAAACGCGGAAGACACGCGTGGTCGCTTGGTGATGTCCTGTATGACACCGGCTTCCGATGGCACCTTTATTTCCATTGACGACGAAGAAGCGAAGCAATTCCGTGAAAGTGTGGTTGAGTGGTTAATGACCAACCACCCGCACGACTGTCCGGTATGTGAAGAAGGCGGTAACTGCCATCTTCAGGATATGACCGTGATGACCGGACACAGTTTCCGTCGCTACCGTTTCACCAAACGTACCCACCGTAATCAGGATTTGGGGCCGTTCATCTCTCACGAAATGAACCGCTGCATCGCCTGCTACCGCTGCGTGCGTTACTACAAAGATTACGCTGACGGTACAGACCTGGGCGTTTACGGTGCGCACGACAACGTCTACTTCGGTCGCCCGGAAGACGGCACCCTGGAAAGCGAATTTTCCGGTAACCTAGTCGAAATTTGTCCGACTGGCGTATTTACCGATAAAACGCACTCTGAGCGTTACAACCGTAAATGGGATATGCAGTTTGCGCCGAGCATCTGTCAGCAATGTTCCATCGGCTGTAACATCAGCCCCGGCGAGCGTTACGGTGAACTGCGTCGTATCGAAAACCGTTACAACGGTACGGTAAACCACTACTTCCTCTGCGACCGTGGTCGTTTCGGTTACGGTTACGTCAACCTGAAAGATCGTCCGCGTCAGCCAGTACAGCGTCGTGGCGATGATTTCATTACCCTCAACGCCGAACAGGCAATGCAGGGCGCCGCAGATATTCTGCGTCAGTCGAAGAAAGTGATCGGTATTGGTTCTCCGCGTGCCAGCGTGGAAAGCAACTTTGCGCTGCGTGAGCTGGTGGGCGAAGAAAACTTCTATACCGGTATCGCTCACGGTGAGCAGGAACGTCTGCAACTGGCGCTGAAAGTTTTGCGTGAAGGCGGCATTTATACGCCAGCACTGCGCGAAATCGAATCTTACGATGCGGTACTGGTGCTGGGCGAAGACGTTACCCAGACCGGTGCGCGCGTTGCGCTGGCGGTGCGTCAGGCGGTGAAAGGTAAAGCGCGTGAAATGGCGGCAGCACAGAAAGTGGCTGACTGGCAGATTGCGGCAATCCTCAACATTGGCCAACGCGCGAAGCATCCGCTGTTTGTTACTAACGTTGATGACACCCGTCTGGATGATATCGCGGCGTGGACTTACCGGGCGCCGGTTGAAGATCAGGCGCGTTTAGGTTTTGCCATCGCCCATGCGCTGGATAACGCCGCGCCAGCGGTTGACGGTATCGAGCCTGAACTGCAAAGCAAAATCGACGTCATCGTGCAGGCACTGGCTGGTGCGAAGAAACCGTTGATTATCTCCGGGACGAACGCCGGTAGCGCTGAAGTGATCCAGGCTGCGGCTAACGTCGCGAAAGCCCTGAAAGGTCGCGGTGCTGACGTCGGTATCACCATGATTGCCCGCTCTGTCAACAGCATGGGGCTGGGCATTATGGGCGGCGGTTCGCTGGAAGAAGCGTTAACCGAACTGGAAACCGGGCGCGCCGACGCGGTGGTGGTGCTGGAAAACGATCTGCATCGTCACGCTTCCGCTACCCGCGTGAATGCTGCGCTGGCGAAAGCGCCGCTGGTGATGGTGGTTGACCATCAGCGCACGGCAATTATGGAAAACGCTCATCTGGTGCTTTCCGCCGCCAGCTTTGCTGAAAGCGACGGTACGGTGATCAACAACGAAGGCCGCGCACAGCGTTTCTTCCAGGTTTACGATCCGGCCTATTACGACAGTAAAACTGTCATGCTGGAAAGCTGGCGCTGGTTACACTCGCTGCACAGCACCCTGCTGAGCCGTGAAGTTGACTGGACGCAGCTCGACCACGTGATTGACGCTGTTGTGGCGAAAATCCCGGAACTGGCAGGTATCAAAGATGCCGCGCCGGATGCGACATTCCGTATTCGTGGGCAGAAACTGGCCCGTGAACCGCACCGTTACAGCGGTCGTACCGCCATGCGCGCCAACATCAGCGTTCATGAGCCGCGTCAACCGCAGGATATCGACACCATGTTCACCTTCTCAATGGAAGGTAACAACCAGCCGACCGCGCACCGTTCGCAAGTGCCGTTTGCCTGGGCGCCGGGCTGGAACTCCCCGCAGGCGTGGAACAAATTCCAGGACGAAGTGGGCGGCAAGCTGCGCTTTGGCGATCCAGGCGTGCGTCTGTTTGAAACCAGCGAAAACGGTCTGGATTACTTCACCAGCGTACCGGCACGCTTCCAGCCGCAGGCAGGGAAATGGCGTATCGCGCCGTATTACCACCTGTTCGGCAGCGATGAACTGTCACAGCGTGCTCCGGTCTTCCAGAGCCGTATGCCGCAGCCGTACATCAAACTTAACCCGGCAGATGCCGCGAAGTTGGGTGTGAACGCGGGTACACGCGTCTCCTTTAGCTACGATGGCAACACGGTCACGCTACCGGTTGAAATCGCCGAAAGGTTGACGGCAGGGCAGGTGGGCTTGCCGATGGGGATGTCCGGCATTGCTCCGGTGCTGGCTGGCGCGCATCTTGAGGATCTCAAGGAGGCACAACAATGAGTTGGATATCACCGGAACTGATTGAGATCCTGCTGACCATCCTCAAAGCGGTGGTGATCCTGCTGGTGGTTGTCACCTGTGGGGCATTCATGAGCTTTGGCGAACGTCGCCTGCTGGGTCTGTTCCAGAACCGTTACGGACCTAACCGTGTTGGCTGGGGCGGTTCGCTCCAGCTGGTTGCGGACATGATCAAAATGTTCTTTAAAGAAGACTGGATCCCGAAATTCTCGGATCGCGTCATCTTTACCCTGGCGCCGATGATCGCCTTTACCTCGCTGCTGCTGGCCTTTGCGATTGTGCCAGTCAGCCCGGGTTGGGTGGTTGCCGACCTGAACATCGGGATTTTGTTCTTCCTGATGATGGCAGGTTTGGCGGTTTACGCGGTGCTGTTTGCGGGCTGGTCGAGTAACAACAAATATTCGCTGCTGGGGGCGATGCGTGCTTCTGCGCAGACCCTGAGCTACGAAGTGTTCCTCGGGCTTTCCCTGATGGGCGTGGTGGCGCAGGCCGGTTCATTCAACATGACCGACATCGTCAACAGCCAGGCGCATGTGTGGAACGTCATCCCGCAATTCTTTGGTTTTATTACCTTTGCCATCGCGGGCGTGGCGGTTTGTCACCGTCATCCGTTTGACCAGCCGGAAGCCGAGCAGGAACTGGCGGATGGTTACCACATTGAATATTCCGGTATGAAGTTCGGTCTGTTCTTCGTGGGTGAATACATCGGGATTGTGACCATCTCTGCACTGATGGTGACGTTGTTCTTCGGTGGCTGGCAAGGCCCGTTGTTACCGCCATTCATCTGGTTCGTGCTGAAAACCGCGTTCTTTATGATGATGTTCATTTTGATTCGTGCGTCGTTACCGCGTCCGCGTTATGACCAGGTAATGTCCTTCGGCTGGAAAATCTGCCTGCCGCTGACGCTGATCAACTTGCTGGTAACGGCGGCTGTCATTCTCTGGCAGGCGCAATAAGGGGCACTAAGACCATGACCTTAAAAGAATTGTTAGTAGGTTTCGGCACCCAGGTTCGTAGTATCTGGATGATCGGCCTGCACGCGTTCGCCAAACGCGAAACGCGAATGTACCCGGAAGAGCCGGTCTATCTGCCGCCCCGTTATCGTGGTCGTATCGTTCTGACCCGCGACCCAGACGGCGAAGAGCGTTGCGTAGCCTGTAACCTCTGCGCGGTAGCCTGCCCGGTCGGCTGTATCTCGCTGCAAAAAGCAGAAACCAAAGACGGTCGCTGGTACCCGGAATTTTTCCGCATCAACTTCTCACGCTGCATTTTCTGTGGTCTGTGCGAAGAAGCCTGTCCGACCACGGCGATCCAGTTAACCCCGGATTTCGAAATGGGGGAATATAAGCGCCAGGATCTGGTTTACGAGAAAGAGGATCTGCTGATCTCCGGTCCGGGCAAATACCCGGAATATAACTTCTACCGGATGGCAGGTATGGCAATCGACGGCAAAGATAAGGGCGAAGCAGAGAACGAAGCCAAGCCTATCGACGTCAAGAGCCTGTTACCGTAAGGAGAGGGGCAATGGAGTTCGCTTTTTATATCTGTGGCCTGATAGCCATACTTGCGACCTTGCGAGTGATCACCCATACCAATCCGGTACACGCACTGCTGTACCTGATTATTTCGCTGCTGGCGATTTCCGGGGTGTTCTTCTCGCTGGGCGCTTACTTCGCTGGTGCGCTGGAAATTATCGTCTACGCGGGCGCCATTATGGTGCTGTTCGTGTTTGTGGTGATGATGCTTAACCTGGGCGGTTCGGAAATCGAACAGGAACGCCAGTGGCTAAAACCGCAGGTGTGGATTGGTCCGGCAATTTTGTCGGCCATCATGCTGGTGGTGATTGTTTACGCCATTCTCGGTGTTAACGATCAGGGTATCGACGGTACGCCAGTCAGTGCTAAAGCAGTGGGTATTACGCTGTTCGGGCCTTACGTACTGGCGGTGGAACTGGCTTCTATGCTGCTGCTGGCGGGTCTGGTTGTGGCCTTCCACGTCGGTCGTGAAGAGCATGCGGGTGAAGTGCTGAGCAACCGTAAAGACGACAGCGCGAAAAGAAAAACGGAGGAGCACGCATGATCCCCTTACAACATGGACTGATCCTCGCGGCAATCCTATTCGTTCTTGGCTTAACCGGTCTGGTTATCCGTCGCAATCTGCTGTTTATGCTGATTGGTCTGGAAATCATGATTAACGCCTCCGCGCTGGCCTTTGTGGTCGCCGGAAGCTACTGGGGCCAGACCGACGGTCAGGTGATGTACATTCTCGCCATCAGCCTCGCGGCGGCGGAAGCGAGTATCGGCCTTGCGCTGCTGCTGCAACTTCACCGTCGTCGCCAGAACCTGAACATCGATTCAGTAAGTGAGATGCGCGGATGAACATGCTTGCCTTAACCATTATTTTGCCATTGATTGGCTTCGTCCTGCTGGCGTTCTCTCGCGGACGCTGGTCTGAAAATGTCTCGGCGATCGTGGGCGTAGGCTCTGTGGGCCTGGCGGCGCTGGTAACTGCCTTTATCGGCGTTGACTTCTTCGCTAACGGTGAGCAGGCATACAGCCAGCCGCTGTGGACGTGGATGTCGGTAGGCGACTTTAACATCGGTTTCAATCTGGTGCTGGACGGCTTGTCGCTGACCATGCTCTCGGTGGTCACTGGTGTGGGTTTCCTGATCCATATGTACGCCTCCTGGTATATGCGCGGTGAAGAGGGCTACTCTCGCTTCTTCGCTTATACCAACCTGTTCATCGCCAGCATGGTCGTTCTGGTGCTCGCCGACAACCTGCTGTTGATGTACCTCGGCTGGGAAGGCGTGGGCTTGTGCTCCTATCTGCTGATCGGTTTCTATTACAGCGATCCGAAGAATGGCGCAGCGGCAATGAAAGCGTTCGTCGTGACCCGTGTGGGTGACGTGTTCCTCGCTTTCGCGCTGTTCATTCTTTACAACGAGCTGGGTACGCTGAACTTCCGCGAAATGGTGGAACTGGCACCAGCGCACTTTGCTGACGGCAATAATATGCTGATGTGGGCGACGCTGATGCTGCTGGGCGGTGCGGTCGGTAAATCTGCGCAGTTGCCGTTGCAGACATGGCTTGCTGACGCGATGGCTGGCCCGACGCCTGTCTCCGCGCTGATCCACGCCGCAACGATGGTCACTGCGGGTGTTTACCTGATCGCCCGTACCCACGGCCTGTTCCTGATGACCCCGGAAGTTCTGCATCTGGTGGGTATTGTCGGGGCGGTTACGCTGTTGCTGGCTGGTTTTGCCGCACTGGTACAGACCGACATCAAACGTGTTCTCGCTTACTCCACCATGAGCCAGATTGGCTACATGTTCCTCGCGCTTGGCGTGCAGGCATGGGATGCGGCGATTTTCCACTTGATGACCCATGCGTTCTTTAAAGCACTGCTGTTCCTGGCATCCGGTTCCGTCATTCTGGCCTGCCATCACGAACAGAACATCTTCAAAATGGGCGGTCTGCGTAAATCTATTCCGCTGGTTTATCTCTGCTTCCTGGTGGGCGGCGCAGCACTGTCGGCACTGCCGCTGGTCACTGCGGGCTTCTTCAGTAAGGATGAGATCCTCGCGGGTGCGATGGCGAATGGTCATATCAATTTGATGGTGGCAGGTCTGGTCGGTGCGTTTATGACCTCGCTCTACACCTTCCGTATGATTTTCATCGTCTTCCACGGAAAAGAACAAATTCATGCTCACGCCGTGAAAGGAATTACCCACAGCCTGCCGCTGATTGTGCTGCTGATCCTTTCCACCTTCGTTGGCGCACTGATTGTACCGCCGCTGCAGGGCGTGCTTCCGCAAACGACGGAGTTGGCGCACGGCAGCATGTTGACCCTGGAAATTACTTCTGGCGTGGTTGCGGTAGTCGGCATTCTGCTGGCCGCCTGGCTGTGGCTGGGTAAACGTACGCTGGTGACCGCCATCGCCAACAGTGCGCCGGGCCGTCTGCTGGGGACCTGGTGGTACAACGCCTGGGGCTTCGACTGGCTGTACGACAAAGTGTTCATCAAACCGTTCCTGGGTATCGCCTGGCTGCTGAAGCGCGATCCGCTGAACGCGATGATGAACATTCCGGCGATCCTCTCACGCTTTGCGGGTAAAGGTTTGCTGCTCAGTGAGAATGGCTACCTGCGCTGGTATGTGGCATCCATGAGCATTGGCGCGGTCGTGGTACTGGCACTGTTGATGGTACTGCGTTGAGTTAAGGGTTGTTGTATTGCCCACGGGCATAAAAAACGTAGGTCGGATAGGCCGTCTTCGCGGCGCATCCGACACTACAACCGCAATCCGAAGAGAATTTTCTGTCGTGAGAATTCGTTGAAAATCCGGTCCTGACGGGACTTTTACAAGGAATAAAGATCGCCATGTTACTACCCTGGCTAATATTGATTCCCTTTATCGGCGGCTTCCTGTGCTGGCAGACCGAACGCTTTGGCGTCAAGGTGCCGCGCTGGATAGCGCTGGTAACCATGGGATTGACGCTGGCGCTGTCGCTGCAACTGTGGTTGCAGGGCGGTTATTCACTGACGCAATCCGCCGGAATTCCGCAGTGGCAGTCTGAATTCGACATGCCGTGGATCCCGCGTTTTGGTATCTCTATTCATCTCGCCATTGACGGTCTGTCGCTGCTGATGGTTGTGCTGACCGGTCTGCTCGGCGTGCTGGCGGTACTCTGTTCGTGGAAAGAGATCGAAAAATATCAGGGCTTCTTCCACCTCAACCTGATGTGGATCCTGGGCGGCGTTATCGGCGTGTTCCTTGCCATCGACATGTTCCTGTTCTTCTTCTTCTGGGAAATGATGCTGGTGCCGATGTACTTCCTGATCGCACTGTGGGGGCATAAAGCCTCTGACGGTAAGACGCGTATCACGGCGGCAACTAAGTTCTTCATTTACACCCAGGCGAGTGGTCTGGTGATGTTGATTGCCATCCTGGCGTTGGTTTTTGTTCACTATAATGCGACTGGTGTCTGGACCTTCAACTATGAAGAGCTGCTGAATACGCCGATGTCTCACGGTGTGGAATACCTGTTGATGCTGGGCTTCTTTATCGCGTTTGCGGTGAAAATGCCGGTGGTTCCGCTGCATGGCTGGCTGCCGGATGCGCACTCTCAGGCACCGACCGCCGGTTCCGTTGACCTCGCGGGGATCTTGCTGAAAACTGCCGCTTACGGTCTGCTGCGTTTCTCCCTGCCGCTGTTCCCGAACGCGTCGGCAGAGTTTGCGCCAATCGCCATGTGGCTGGGTGTTATCGGCATCTTCTACGGTGCGTGGATGGCCTTCGCCCAGACCGATATCAAACGTCTGATCGCCTACACCTCGGTTTCCCACATGGGCTTCGTGCTGATTGCTATCTACACCGGCAGCCAGTTGGCCTACCAGGGCGCGGTTATTCAGATGATTGCTCACGGCTTGTCAGCGGCGGGTCTGTTTATTCTCTGCGGTCAGCTCTATGAACGTATCCATACCCGCGACATGCGCATGATGGGCGGTCTGTGGAGCAAAATGAAATGGCTGCCAGCACTGTCGTTGTTCTTTGCGGTGGCAACGCTTGGGATGCCAGGCACCGGTAACTTCGTCGGCGAATTTATGATTCTGTTTGGCAGCTTCCAGGTTGTCCCGATGATTACCGTAATCTCTACTTTTGGGCTGGTCTTTGCGTCTGTTTATTCGCTGGCGATGCTGCATCGCGCTTACTTCGGTAAAGCGAAAAGCCAGATTGCCAGCCAGGAACTGCCAGGGATGTCGCTGCGTGAGCTGTTTATGATCCTGTTGCTGGTGGTGCTGCTGGTACTGCTGGGCTTCTATCCGCAGCCGATTCTGGATACCTCGCATTCCGCGATTGGCAATATCCAGCAGTGGTTTGTTAATTCCGTTACTACTACAAGGCCGTAAATCGCTCATGACTTTAACTCCACAAAACCTGATCGCACTGCTACCGTTGCTGATCGTCGGCTTGACGGTGGTGGTTGTGATGCTCTCCATTGCGTGGCGACGCAATCATTTCCTCAACGCTACGCTCTCGGTTATTGGGCTTAACGCGGCGCTGGTTTCGCTCTGGTTTGTCGGCCAGGCGGGCGCTATGGACGTTACGCCACTGATGCGTGTTGATGGTTTCGCCATGCTTTACACCGGGCTGGTCCTGCTGGCGAGCCTCGCCACCTGTACTTTCGCCTACCCGTGGCTTGAAGGCTATAACGACAACAAGGACGAGTTCTACCTGTTGGTGTTAATTGCCGCGCTGGGCGGGATCCTGCTGGCGAATGCCAACCATCTGGCGTCTCTGTTCCTCGGTATCGAACTGATCTCTCTGCCGCTGTTTGGCCTGGTCGGTTACGCTTTCCGCCAGAAACGTTCGCTGGAAGCCAGTATCAAATACACTATCCTTTCTGCCGCAGCGTCTTCTTTCCTGCTGTTCGGTATGGCGCTGGTGTATGCGCAGTCTGGCGACCTGTCGTTTGTCGCACTGGGTAAAAACCTCGGCGATGGTATGCTCAACGAGCCGTTGTTGCTGGCAGGTTTCGGCCTGATGATTGTTGGCCTCGGCTTCAAACTCTCTCTGGTGCCGTTCCACTTGTGGACGCCAGACGTTTACCAGGGCGCGCCAGCCCCGGTTTCCACTTTCCTGGCGACGGCGAGCAAAATCGCTATCTTCGGCGTGGTGATGCGTCTGTTCCTTTACGCACCAGTGGGTGACAGCGAAGCGATTCGCGTGGTGCTGGCGATTATCGCCTTTGCCTCCATCATCTTCGGTAACCTGATGGCGCTGAGCCAGACCAATATCAAACGTCTGCTTGGTTACTCATCTATCTCTCACCTCGGCTATCTGCTGGTGGCGCTGATTGCGCTGCAAACTGGCGAGATGTCGATGGAAGCGGTAGGGGTTTACCTCGCTGGTTATCTGTTCAGCAGCCTTGGCGCGTTCGGTGTGGTCAGCCTGATGTCCAGTCCATATCGCGGCCCGGATGCTGATTCTCTGTACTCTTACCGTGGCCTGTTCTGGCATCGTCCTGTTCTCGCGGCAGTAATGACGGTGATGATGCTGTCACTGGCCGGTATCCCAATGACGCTGGGCTTTATCGGTAAGTTCTACGTGCTGGCAGTCGGTGTCCAGGCTCACCTTTGGTGGCTGGTGGGGGCGGTGGTTGTCGGTTCGGCAATCGGCCTCTACTACTACCTGCGCGTGGCGGTGAGCCTCTATCTTCATGGTTCGGAGCAACCAAATCGTGATGCGCCGTCTAACTGGCAGTACAGCGCAGGCGGTATCGTGGTATTGATCTCCGCACTGTTGGTACTGGTGCTGGGCGTATGGCCACAACCGCTGATTAGCATTGTGCGGTTAGCAATGCCGCTGATGTAAGCAGTCAATTCGTCAGTCAGAAAGCCGCCGACATGTTCGGCGGTTTTTTATTGT
>NZ_BBMY01000012.1 GCF_000759775.1 Escherichia albertii NBRC 107761 = DSM 17582 | reverse complement strand
CCACAGCAGCGATAAGGGCGTATACGTCACTATGAGTATTCCGTGGAGCGACACCAGCACCATTAACTACAACGGTTCTTACGGCAACGGCCCGAACAGCAGCCAGGTCGGTTACTTCAGCCGTATCGACGACGCCACGCACTATCAGGTGAACGTCGGTACCAGCGATCATCACTCCAGCGTGGACGGCTATCTGAGTCACGATGGCACGCTGGCGAAAGTCGATCTCAACGCCAACTATTACGAAGGACAATATCAGTCGGCGGGGATCTCTTTACAGGGCGGGGCCACGTTGACTGCACATGGCGGCGCGCTGCATCGCCTGCAAAATATGGGCGGTACGCGTCTGTTGGTCGATGCCGACGGCGTTGGCGGAGTGCCTGTGCAGAGCAACGGCGCGCCGGTCTACACCAATATGTTCGGTAAGGCGGTCATCGGTGATGTGAACAGCTACTACCGTAACCAGGCCAATATCGACTTAAACAATATGCCGGAGAACGCCGAAGCGACGCAATCCGTGGTACAGGCGACGCTGACCGAAGGGGCTATCGGCTACCGCAAATTTAGCGTCATTAGCGGGCAAAAAGCGATGGCCGTACTGCGTTTACGTGACGGCAGCTACCCGCCGTTCGGCGCGGAAGTAAAAAATGACAGTCAGCAGCAGGTTGGACTGGTGGACGACGACGGTAATGTCTACCTCGCGGGTGTGAAAGCGGGTGAGCATATGGCGGTCTCCTGGGATGGTGCAATTCAATGCGATATCTCGCTGCCCGATCCGCTGCCTGCCAATCTGTTTAACGGCCTGTTGTTGCCTTGCCGACAGAAAAATGCACAGACGCCTGCGACAGCGCCGGTTGATGTCAAACCCGCAATTCAGGAGCAGGCGCATAAAGTTGCGCCAACGGTGGCGCCCGCAGCGCTCTCTTCTCTTCAGTTACGTGATTAAGGAACGATCCATGCACTCACTTCAGCCTTCAACAACCCTCGGGGCGGCACTGATGTTGCTGCTCACCGCTGCCAGCCTGCCTGCGCAGGCTTCGGTTACGCCCGACCGTACCCGCTTGATTTTTAATGAAAGCGATAACTCGATCAGCGTGACGCTGCGCAATAACGACCCTAAATCACCGTATCTGGCTCAGAGCTGGCTCGAAGATGCGAAGGGCAACAAGATCAGTTCGCCGCTGGCGGTGTTGCCGCCAGTGCAGCGCATCGACGCCATGATGAATGGTCAGGTTAAGGTGCAGGGGCTGCCGGATATCCATAATCTGCCCGCCGATCGTGAAAGCATGTTCTATTTCAACGTGCGCGAGATCCCGCCGAAATCGAACACCCCCAATACGCTGCAAATCGCCCTGCAAACGCGCATCAAGTTGTTCTGGCGACCGAAAGCGCTGGAAAAAGTGGATATGAGAAACCCGTGGCAATACAAAGTGACGCTCACTCGCGCCGGACAAACGTTTACCGTCAATAACCCGACGCCGTACTACGTCATTCTCAGCAACGCCGGGGCGAAAAACGATGGCAGCACGGCGGCAGGTTTCTCGCCGCTGGTTATTCTGCCGAAAACCTCGCAACCGTTGAAGGTGAAAATGGACAGCGTGCCGGTGCTGACTTATGTCAATGATTACGGCGCGCGTTTACCGCTGTTCTTCCACTGCGCTGGTGATACCTGCCAGGTGGATGACGCGCAAAGCCGCAAAGGCTAACGCCGGGAGGTCACGATGAGAGGAGCTTTTCTGCCCATTGCTGCCGCGTTGTTGCTGACCAGTGCCACAGTCTGGGCCGACAGCAAAACGGTAAACATGGAGCTACGTGTGCTGGTGGATGCGCCGCCGCCCTGTTCGATAAAGGGGAGTGCGGTGAATTTTGGCGATGTGCTGATTAAAAGCATCGACGGCAGCAACTATTTGAAGCCTGTCGGCTACACGCTGAACTGCGGCGCTCGCAAATTCGACGATCTGCGAATGCAGCTTCGCGGCACCACCGCCACTATTAATGGCCAGACGGTGGTCGCTACCGGCATTGACGGTTTCGGTATTCGGGTACAGAGCGTCAGCGATCATTCGCTGTTTGCTGTGGGGAACGATAACTGGACGCCTTTTAATTTCGCCAATCAGCCGAAGCTGGAGGCGGTACCGGTGAAACAGAGCGGCGTTCAGCTTACGGCGTCGGCGTTTAGCGCCACAGTAACGATGGTGGTGGACTACCAATGAAACGACTCGCGCTTTTTTTACTGTCTGGACTCTGTGGCGTAACGTTTGCCGCGCCAGAAGATATTACGTTTCAGGGGAATTTGCTGGCGCCGCCCGCGTGTACCGTCAGTGCCAATAACACCATTGATGTGCTGTTTCAGGACGTCATTATCGACAATATCAACGGCGTTAACTTCCGCCAGGATGTGCCCTATACCATTACCTGCGACAGTGCCAGCCGAAATTCCGCCTGGGTAATGACGCTGACCTGGACAGGATCGCAAACGGATTTTGATAACGCGGCGGTGCAAACCAACGTGACAGGATTGGGCATTCAGCTTCAGCAAAACGGCCAGCCGTTTCGCTGGAATACGCCACTGACGATCGATACAACGAATTTGCCGACGCTGAAGGCGGTGCCGGTGAAGAAAAATGGCGCGGTGCTGAACGATGGTGATTTCAGCGCTTACGCCACCTTACAGGTGGATTATCAATGACGACGATAAGCAGAGTGTTTAACCATCTGGCGTTGGCGTGTGGCCTGATGCTGGTTTTTGGCGGTGTGACTCAGGCTAAGAACGACAACCTGTATCTGCACGGTAATTTGTTGAGCAAGTCCTGCACCCCGGTATCGAACGGCGGGCTGCTGGTGGAAGTGCATTTTCCTACCATGAGTTACAAAGACCTGATGGTGAGCGGGCAGTCCGCACGCGTGCCGGTGGTTTTTCAACTGAAAGAGTGCAAGGGGCCTGCGCAGTACAACGTTAAGGTCACGTTTACTGGCCCGGAAGACAGCGGTCAGCCGGGATTTCTAGCGCTGGACGCTTCTTCAGGAGCGCAAGGGGTAGGGATTGGTATGGAAACGACCAACGGTGTGCAAGTGCCAATCAATAGCACCACCGGGGCGACATTTGTGCTCACTACCGCAAGCGGCGGTAACAATTCGCTGAATTTTAACGCCTGGCTTCAGGCGAAAAGTGGCCGGGATGTGACGCCTGGCGACTTTACCGCCCAGCTGACGGCGACATTTGAGTATATTTAAGATGAAAATGACACGGTATTTTTTAGGGTTGTTGATGCTGTTGAGTTTCGGAGGGCAGGCGGATACATATGTTGGTGACCTGCATACCTATTTTGGCGCAGGTAACCCCGCTATGACCAATTTCACTCTTTATCTGGAGGTGGTGACGCCGCACGGAACGTACTATGGGACATATCAGGAGCCAAGCCAGCGTTTGAATACTGGAAATATAACAAACATTTACTGGAGTGACACCACGGGGACTATCCATGCACCTCGTTTGAATATGGGGGCTGCCTCCGGCGCGGGAAGTATTGGGCCATGTCCCGGCGTTCATGATGCGCCAAACACCAGCACATGGGGGTGTTACTCTACGAATATCTCGGTTTATGTTGATCAACCGGTTGGCGGATGTCCGTGGTTGATTTCATCATATATAACAACATTTTATCACAGCACCTTCACCGGAGATCAGGGGCCTTATACTGGCCCGAAAGCGCATAACTCATCGTGCCCGCCAGTGGCGGTTGCACCTTATGACGTCTCCTGGGATGAAAACTATGTGGCGCATAATAAAACGGTACGCCTGCCCGGGGGCGGTGGTGTTGTCACCCAAACGCTTTCTACCTATCTGATGAAAGATGGTCAACTGTGCGACGGTAGCCAGCCTGATGAACGTGGCCTTTATTGCCGTCTGGTGGCTCAACTGATGACCTTTACCTCCTCGGGCTGCGATGATGCCAGGGTTAGCGTCACGCCAACGCCGCACCCCATCACCGACAAACAACTGCACGATATGGTGTTGCAGGTGAATACCTCCAACAACGTCCCCGCGATCGCCGCGACCTGTCGCTTCCAGTATATTTTGAACGAGCTGTAGCGTTGATGATTCAATATTATCCGACCAGAGTCCTGGTCGGATAACAGGTTTCCGCGAAGATATTTCTCAGGGAAGTTCCGGCGGCAGCCACTCTTCTACCTCAATAAGCACCAGCAATGCCGCATCACCGCCGTACTCTTTCGGCGCCTGGTGAAATGCCATCACATGCGGATGCTGCGCCAGCCACAGCGGCGTTTGCTGCTTGAGAATATGTTTACCGTGACCATGCATCACGCAGGCGCAAAACACATGTTCCCGTCGGCAGGCGGCAATCAATGCGCCTAATTCCTGTTTCGCCTGTAGTTGCGTCAGACCGTGTAAATCGAGAAACAACTCCGGTGAATAATCCCCGCGTCGCAACTTCTTCGCCTCAAAATGGCTGACATCCGGGCGGACATATTTCACCGGACCTTCGGTATTTAATAACGGCTGAAACTCATCGGAAAAATAATGGCTGGCATCAACCTGCTCCTGAATCAAACGTTTGACCGGTACTTCACTGATTTTCTTGCGTTGCGGTCGATGGACAATCGTGTCCTGTTTAAGCTGGCGAGTCCCCGCCATCAACTGGCGGAACAGCGCCTGATCCTCCTCACTAAGTGGTGATTTCTTTTTCATTTACGCTTCTCATTTCTCATTTTCCTACAGTTTACCCGACTCGCCGCGCAATCGATCGTTTTAAACGTATTTTTCCTCACTCACGGCGCGTGGATGCTGATTTATCACCGCCTTCATGGCAAACTAGCCGCCGAAATTAATGCAATCATGCCCTGGAGGAACACGTGGATAAAATTTTCGTTGATGAAGCAGTAAATGAACTGCAAACCATTCAGGACATGTTGCGCTGGTCGGTGAGCCGCTTCAGCGCGGCGAATATCTGGTACGGTCACGGCACCGATAACCCGTGGGATGAAGCGGTACAACTGGTATTACCGTCGCTTTATCTGCCGCTGGATATCCCGGAAGACATGCGCAATGCGCGCCTGACCTCCAGCGAAAAACACCGTATTGTTGAGCGCGTAATCCGTCGCGTCAACGAGCGCATTCCGGTTGCCTACCTGACCAATAAAGCCTGGTTCTGCGGCCATGAATTTTACGTCGATGAGCGCGTGCTGGTACCGCGCTCGCCGATTGGGGAACTGATCAACAACAAATTTGCCGGGCTTATCAACAAACAACCGCAGCACATTTTAGATATGTGCACCGGTAGCGGTTGTATCGCCATTGCCTGTGCTTATGCTTTCCCGGAAGCGGAAGTCGACGCGGTAGACATTTCTCCTGATGCGCTGGCGGTTGCCGAACAGAACATTGAAGAACACGGCCTGATTCATAACGTCATTCCGATTCGTTCCGATCTGTTCCGCGATTTGCCGAAAGTACAGTACGACCTGATTGTCACTAATCCGCCGTATGTCGATGCGGAAGATATGTCTGACTTGCCAAATGAATATCGCCACGAACCGGAACTGGGTCTGGCGTCTGGCACTGACGGCCTGAAACTGACACGTCGCATTCTCGGTAATGCGGCTGATTACCTTGCGGATGACGGCGTACTGATTTGTGAAGTGGGCAACAGCATGGTACATCTGATGGAGCAATACCCGGATGTTCCGTTCACCTGGCTGGAGTTTGATAACGGCGGCGACGGTGTGTTTATGCTCACTAAAGCGCAATTGCTGGCGGCCCGTGAACATTTCGGTATTTATAAAGATTAAGTAAACACGCAAACACAACAATAACGGAACCGTGATGGCTGGAAACACAATTGGACAACTCTTTCGCGTAACCACCTTCGGCGAATCGCACGGGCTGGCGCTCGGCTGTATCGTCGATGGTGTTCCGCCAGGCATTCCGCTCTCGGAAGCGGACCTGCAACATGACCTCGACCGTCGTCGCCCCGGGACATCGCGCTATACCACCCAGCGCCGCGAACCGGATCAGGTCAAAATACTCTCCGGTGTTTTTGAAGGCGTTACCACCGGCACCAGCATTGGTTTGTTGATCGAAAACACCGATCAACGTTCCCAGGATTACAGCGCAATTAAAGATGTTTTCCGCCCGGGTCATGCCGATTACACCTACGAACAAAAATACGGTCTGCGCGATTATCGCGGCGGCGGACGATCTTCCGCTCGCGAAACGGCGATGCGCGTGGCAGCAGGGGCGATTGCTAAAAAATATCTCGCCGAGAAATTTGGTATCGAAATTCGCGGCTGCCTGAGTCAGATGGGCGATATTCCACTGGAAATCAAAGACTGGTCGCAGGTTGAGCAAAATCCCTTCTTCTGCCCGGACCCGGACAAAATCAACGCCTTAGATGAACTGATGCGCGCGCTGAAAAAAGAGGGCGACTCCATCGGCGCGAAAGTGACCGTGGTGGCAAATGGCGTACCCGCCGGACTTGGCGAGCCAGTATTTGATCGCCTGGATGCCGACATCGCCCATGCGCTGATGAGCATTAACGCGGTGAAAGGTGTGGAAATCGGCGACGGTTTTGACGTTGTAGCGCTGCGCGGCAGCCAGAACCGCGACGAAATCACCAAAGCGGGTTTCCAGAGTAATCACGCGGGCGGCATTCTCGGCGGCATCAGCAGCGGGCAGCAAATCATTGCTCATATGGCGCTGAAACCGACCTCCAGTATTACTGTGCCGGGGCGTACAATTAACCGCGCTGGCGAAGAAGTAGAGATGATCACCAAAGGTCGCCATGATCCTTGTGTCGGGATCCGCGCAGTGCCGATCGCCGAAGCCATGCTGGCGATCGTTTTGATGGATCACCTGTTACGGCAACGGGCGCAAAATGCCGATGTGAAGACTGATATTCCACGCTGGTAAAAAATGAACAAGACCGCGATTGCGTTACTGGCCCTGCTTGCCAGCAACGTCAGCCTGGCGGCAACGCCGTGGCAAAAAATTACCCAACCTGTGCCGGGTAGCGCACAATCGATAGGCAGTTTTTCTAATGGCTGTATCGTCGGCGCTGACACGCTGCCGATACAGTCCGAACATTATCAGGTGATGCGTACCGATCAGCGTCGCTATTTCGGTCACCCGGATCTGGTCAGGTTTATTCAGCGTCTCAGCCGCCAGGTCAATAATCTGGGGATGGGGACGGTACTGATTGGCGATATGGGGATGCCTGCTGGTGGGCGCTTCAACGGCGGTCACGCCAGCCACCAGACCGGACTGGACGTTGATATCTTCCTGCAACTGCCAAAAACACGCTGGACCTCGGCGCAACTTTTGCGGCCACAGGCGCTGGATCTCGTTTCTCGCGACGGTAAGCACGTTGTTCCATCGCTATGGAAACCGGAAATTTTCAATCTGATTAAACTTGCTGCGCAGGACAAAGATGTTACCCGCATTTTTGTTAATCCGGCGATTAAACAACAACTTTGTCTGGATGCAGGCACCGATCGCGACTGGTTGCGGAAAGTGCGGCCCTGGTTCCAGCATCGCGCGCATATGCATGTACGATTACGTTGTCCTGCCGATAGTCTGGAGTGTGAAGATCAACCTTTACCACCGCCAGGCGATGGCTGTGGGGCAGAACTGCAAAGCTGGTTTGAACCGCCAAAACCAGGAACAACCAAGCCTGAGAAGAAGACACCGCCTCCGTTGCCGCCTTCCTGCCAGGCGCTACTGGATGAGCACGTACTGTAATGGATACTTTTAATCATCTGTTTATGGTTTCCCCGCTGTTGCTGGGCGTCCTCTTTTTGGTCGCCATATTGGCGGGATTTATCGACTCGATAGCGGGCGGTGGTGGGTTACTCACTATTCCGGCATTGATGGCGGCAGGAATGCCTCCGGCTAATGCGCTGGCAACCAATAAACTGCAGGCTTGTGGCGGCTCTATCTCTGCAACCATCTATTTTATTCGCTGCAAAGTGGTTAGCTTAAGCGACCAGAAGCTCAATATTGCTATGACCTTTGTCGGCTCAATGAGCGGCGCTTTATTGGTGCAGTACGTTAAAGCCGATGTGTTACGGCAGATTTTGCCGCTCCTAGTCATTTGTATCGGCCTCTATTTCTTGCTGATGCCAAAACTGGGTGAAGAAGACCGTCAGCGCCGGATGTACGGTCTGCCTTTTGCCTTAATCGCTGGTGGGTGCGTTGGCTTTTATGACGGCTTCTTCGGCCCGGCAGCCGGCTCGTTTTACGCACTGGCCTTTGTGACGCTGTGCGGATTCAACCTCGCTAAAGCCACCGCCCACGCGAAATTACTCAATGCAACGTCAAACCTCGGCGGGTTGTTGCTGTTTATTCTCGGCGGCAAGGTGATTTGGGCGACGGGATTTGTGATGCTGGTGGGGCAATTTCTCGGCGCGCGCATGGGGTCACGACTGGTGTTGAGCAAAGGACAAAAACTGATCCGCCCGATGATCGTTATCGTCTCAGCGGTGATGAGCGCCAAATTACTTTATGATAGCCACGGACAGGAGATCCTCCACTGGTTGGGGATGAACTAATGAACAGTACACACCACTATGAGCAGCTGATTGAAATTTTTAATAACTGCTTTGCCGATGAATTTAATACCCGTCTGATTAAAGGCGACGACGAACCGATCTATCTTCCTGCAGATGCGGAAGTACCGTATAACCGCATTATTTTCGCTCACGGTTTTTACGCCAGCGCCATCCACGAGATTTCGCACTGGTGTATTGCCGGGAAAGCGCGCCGAGAACTGGTTGACTTCGGCTACTGGTATTGCCCGGATGGTCGCGATGCTCAAACGCAGAGCCAGTTTGAAGATGTTGAAGTGAAGCCGCAGGCGCTTGACTGGTTGTTTTGCGTGGCGGCGGGATATCCGTTTAATGTCAGTTGCGACAACCTTGAAGGGGATTTCGAACCGGATCGCGTGGCATTTCAACGGCGGGTCCATGCACAGGTAATAAACTATCTGGAGAACGGTATTCTCGAACGTCCGGCACGCTTTATCAAAGCATTACAAAATTATTATCACACGCCGGAACTTACGGCGGAACAGTTCCCGTGGCCGGAAGCGCTCAACTGAAGCCTGCGCCACGTTTTACAATGAGGAAAGAAGATGATCGCGGAGTTTGAATCACGCATTCTGGCATTAATCGACGGTATGGTTGACCATGCCAGTGATGATGAGTTATTTGCCAGTGGGTATTTGCGTGGCCACCTGACATTAGCCATCGCAGAACTGGAAAGTGGCGATGACCACTCCGCCCTGGCGGTATATACAACGGTTAGCCAGAGTCTGGAAAAAGCTATTGGCGCGGGTGAATTGTCGCCGCGCGACCAGGCGCTGGTAACCGATATGTGGGAACATCTGTTTCAGCAGGCTTCACAGCAGCATAATGCCTGATGCGACGCTTACCGCGTCTTATCAGGCCTACAGGTTACACCCAGTTACAAGTAGGTCGGATAAGGCGTTCACGCCGCATCCGACAAAACAATGCCAAAGCAGATTACCCAGCCTTAACCGCTTTACCTTTCAGCAACTTCCGTACCCATAATCGATTCGGATTTAACGCTGCCAGCGTACTGGCATCCATCGGAATCGGTTCTTCACTCATCTGTGCCGCCAGAATTTCGGCGCACAGCGGGGCTGAGCACAAACCACGCGACCCCAAAGCAGCAAGCATAAACAGATTGGCATAAATCGGTGCGCTTACCGCTTCATCTTTCTGTTCCGCCAGAGAGGCATATTCCGTGAGCGTTGCGTCATAATCAGGCACATTGCCTACCATTGGCAGATGATCGCGGGTAGCACAGCGAACACCGCAACGCGCCTCTTTATCACTGACATCAACCGCCTTCGCCCATTGTGCTTGTGGGAAACAATCAATAAGCCGCTGCCGATTCTGTTGCTGATCGTCCTCACTGTAGGTCGTATCTTCGCTGCCGCGATGATAACTGGCGCCAATACAATGGTGCTGATTTGCCGGATTTTGCGGTGTGAGATAGCCGTCATAACACAAAACTTGCTTCAGCTTCGCCAGCTCCGACGTGGTCGGAATATGGCTGACCTGACCGGCAACTGAATAAACCGGCAAATGCGATGTTTGATTGAAACGGTTGATTTGATGCCCGTTCGCCAGTACCACCACGCTATGTGTCGCTTGCTGATTATCCACAAACCTCAGTTGCCACACATCATCCTGGCGGGATAAATCCTGTAACCGATGTTGATAACGAATCTGCAAACCTTGCTGTTGCGCCAGTTCCAGTACATTACGGGTCAGTTCCGCCGGACACAGCCAGCCACCTTGCGGATAAGTAATGCCGCCGCAATTCGTCGCAACGCCTGTAATGTGCTCAACGTCACTCGCTTCTACCGCACTCGCCAGATCTGCGGGTAATTCCATCGACAACATCTGCGCGATTTTATGCTGGCTTTTTTCATCCCATCCCAACTGCGTTACACCGCACCAGTTATGATCGAATGTAACGGGGAATTGGTCATAAAGTCGGCGGGCAAAGGTGAACGCATTGGAGAAAAAGCGATTTAATGCTTCGTCATGTTTGCTCAATAACGGATACAACGCGCCCTGACGGTTACCGGAAGCCCCCAGCGCAGGGGCGTCATCCGCGCAATAAAGCGTTACCTGCCATCCGCGACGTAACAGCGCCAGCGACAACAACGCGCTGGCAATACCGCCGCCGATAATTGCCGCTTCCCGTTGGCTGCTGCCCGTACGGTTAAACCACGGCGCGGAGCAGGAGAGTGGTAATGTCTGCTCCATTACGCCGCAAAGCATTTCCCGTTTACGACCAAACCCTTTGCGCTTTTGCATGGTAAATCCGGCTTCCTGTAAACCACGGCGGACAAAACCGGCGGAAGTAAAGGTCGCCAGCGTACCGCCGGGGCGTGCCAGGCGCGCCATGGCATTAAACAGATTTTGCGTCCACATATCCGGGTTTTTCGCTGGAGCAAAACCGTCCAGAAACCAGGCGTCCACTTTTTGATTCAGCGAATCGTCCAGTTGGCTGGTCAGTTCGTTGATATCGCCAAACCATAAATCCAGCGTTACGCGGCCTTCATCGAGCAATAAACGATGGCAACCGGGCAGGGGCAAAGGCCACTGCGCCTGAAGCTGTTCCGCCCACAGGGTCAGCTCCGGCCAGTGTTGATGCGCCAGCGCTAAATCTGCGCGGGTGAGGGGGAATTTCTCAAAACTGATGAAATGCAATCGCTGCAATTGCGCCTGTGGATGCGCTTCGCGAAATTGATCGAATGCCTGCCATAGCGTCAGGAAGTTTAATCCGGTGCCGAAGCCGCTTTCAGCTACCACAAACAGAGGATATTGATGTGTGGGAAAACGTGCCTCTAATTGGTTACCCCCCAGAAAAACATAGCGTGTCTCTTCCAGTCCGTTATCGTTGGAAAAATAGACATCGTCAAAATCTCGGGAAACAGGTGTACCCTCAGCATTAAATTCGAGGTTGGCAGGTTGTATGGCGTAGTGTTTCACGTAAGTTACTCGTCTCACAGGCGGTGGCTCGATCTTAGCGATGTGTGCCAGGCGGCGCAAATTTCTCTATTAATTGGCTGATCGGACTTGTTCGGCGTACAAGTGTACGCTATTGTGCATGCGAAACTTACTCTATGTGCGACTTACAGAGGTATTGAATGAAACGTGCAGTGATTACTGGCCTGGGCATTGTTTCCAGCATCGGTAATAACCAGCAGGAAGTCCTGGCATCTCTGCGTGAAGGACGTTCAGGGATCACTTTCTCTCAGGAGCTGAAGGATTCCGGCATGCGTAGCCACGTTTGGGGCAACGTAAAACTGGATACCACTGGCCTCATTGACCGCAAAGTAGTGCGCTTTATGAGCGACGCATCCATCTATGCATTCCTTTCTATGGAGCAGGCAATTGCAGATGCCGGCCTCTCCCCGGAAACTTACCAGAATAACCCGCGCGTTGGCCTGATTGCAGGTTCCGGCGGCGGTTCCCCGCGTTTTCAGGTATTTGGCGCTGACGCAATGCGTAGCCCGCGCGGCCTGAAAGCGGTTGGTCCGTATGTGGTCACCAAAGCGATGGCATCTGGCGTTTCTGCCTGTCTCGCTACGCCGTTTAAAATTCACGGCGTTAACTACTCTATCAGCTCCGCGTGCGCGACTTCCGCACACTGTATCGGTAATGCGGTAGAGCAGATCCAACTGGGCAAACAAGACATCGTATTTGCTGGCGGCGGCGAAGAGCTGTGCTGGGAAATGGCGTGCGAATTTGACGCGATGGGCGCGCTGTCCACTAAATACAACGATACCCCGGAAAAAGCTTCCCGTACTTATGACGCGCATCGTGACGGTTTCGTTATCGCTGGCGGCGGCGGTATGGTAGTCGTTGAAGAGCTGGAACACGCGCTGGCGCGCGGCGCGCATATCTACGCTGAAATCGTTGGTTATGGCGCAACCTCTGATGGTGCAGACATGGTTGCTCCGTCTGGCGAAGGCGCAGTACGTTGTATGCAGATGGCGATGCACGGTGTTGATACGCCAATCGACTACCTGAACTCCCACGGGACTTCGACTCCGGTCGGCGACGTGAAAGAGCTGGCGGCTATCCGCGAAGTATTTGGCGATAAGAGCCCGGCGATTTCTGCAACCAAGGCAATGACCGGTCACTCTCTGGGCGCGGCAGGCGTACAGGAAGCTATCTACTCTCTGCTGATGCTGGAACACGGCTTCATTGCCCCGAGCATTAACATTGAAGAGCTGGACGAGCAGGCTGCGGGTCTGAACATCGTGACAGAAACTATCGATCGCGAGTTGACCACTGTTATGTCTAACAGCTTCGGCTTCGGTGGCACCAACGCCACGCTGGTGATGCGTAAGCTGAAAGATTAATTCGGAGTAGGTCGGAGTAGGTCGGATAAGACGCGCCAGCGTCGCATCCGACGTTACGCGCCAATGTTGCATCCGACACTAACGCAAAAGGGAACCTGATGGTTCCCTTTTTCACATCATTGACAATAGTCGCTTGTTCCAGGCAAACTTTCTGCTTTGTCGATGTCCTTCTGAATATACGTACGCGTTAAATCCTGCCAACGCCCCGTAACCCTGAAAACCAGATAGATGAGACGAGTTCACTCCTCGCCTTGCGCTGCATTCTGGAGTAATACATGACTGCTGTAAGCCAAACAGAAACACGTTCTTCCGCTAATTTTTCGCTCTTTCGCATCGCTCTTGCGGTTTTCCTTACCTACATGACAGTCGGACTGCCGTTGCCGGTTATCCCGCTGTTTGTCCATCATGAGTTGGGCTATGGCAACACCATGGTTGGAATTGCCGTCGGCATTCAGTTTTTGGCGACAGTTTTGACACGCGGCTATGCCGGGCGGCTGGCCGATCAATATGGTGCGAAACGTTCGGCGCTCCAGGGGATGTTAGCTTGCGGTCTGGCTGGCGTTGCGTTGCTGCTGGCGGCGCTTTTACCGGTTTCCGCGCCAATCAAATTTTCCCTGTTGGTTGTTGGGCGGTTGATTCTTGGTTTTGGCGAAAGCCAGTTGCTGACGGGCGCCCTGACCTGGGGATTAGGCATTGTCGGGCCAAAACATTCCGGCAAAGTGATGTCGTGGAACGGAATGGCAATTTACGGCGCGCTGGCGGTTGGCGCGCCGCTTGGTTTACTGATTCATAGTCATTACGGTTTTGCTGCACTGGCGCTTACCACAATGGCATTGCCGTTACTGGCGTGGGCCTGTAACGGTACCGTGCGTAAAGTACCGGCTATGGCAGGAGAACGTCCATCGCTATGGAGCGTCATTGGGCTTATCTGGAAACCCGGGTTAGGCCTGGCGCTACAAGGCGTTGGCTTTGCCGTTATCGGCACCTTTGTTTCGCTCTACTTTGCCAGCAAAGGTTGGGCGATGGCGGGCTTTACGCTTACTGCATTTGGCGGCGCGTTCGTGGTGATGCGCGTAATGTTTGGCTGGATGCCAGACCGTTTTGGCGGCGTGAAAGTGGCAATTGTCTCTCTGTTGGTGGAAACCGTGGGCTTGTTGCTGCTCTGGCAGGCGCCAGGCGCATGGGTAGCATTAGCTGGCGCGGCGTTAACCGGAGCAGGATGTTCGCTTATCTTTCCGGCATTGGGTGTGGAAGTGGTTAAGCGTGTTCCGTCGCAAGTTCGGGGTACTGCGTTGGGTGGCTACGCAGCATTTCAGGATATTGCGCTCGGTGTTTCCGGGCCGCTGGCGGGAATGCTGGCGACCTCGTTTGGTTACCCTTCGGTGTTCCTTGCCGGGGCGATATCGGCGGTGCTGGGAATTATTGTCACGATACTGTCGTTTAGCCGGGGTTAACGTACCAGCCAGACTAGCATGACGAGGATGGCGACTAACAAAATCCACACGCTGGGACGTGTCGCCATATTTTGCAATGTGTTCATTAATGGTGGAAAGGGATTGAGCAGTGGCTGGATGTCTCGTGGATCAATCCCTTTAACCCGCCGTTGATAGAGCTGGTTCAGGATATCCTCAGCCTGTACAGAAGAAAGGACGGATTGCGCGGAAAGGCCATATTTTTGCTCGATATACGCGGATAGTGCTGCCAGCTCGTTGGTATCCAGCGGTTTCTTTAGCGCCATCTGAAGCGATTCCAGCGTCGGGGTATTTTGTTGGCTTAAGCTCTGACGCGCCTGCAACCAGGTGACCAGATGGTTAAACAGTTTTGCCGGGATTAGTTCGCCATCTTTCACACCAGAAAGCTCCAGCATCGACTGCCAGATCTGCTTGCTGGATTCCCCTGTCGCCGCGGCGAGTTTAGTCACCAGTTGTTTAAGCGTATTATGCTCCGCCGGTAATAAAGGACGATCGGTAGCCTGACGTTGCTGTGGTTGAGGAATAACCATTTTCCCTTCCTGTAACAGGTTAAGAATGGTCTTTAATTGTTCTGGCGAGAGTTGGTTAAGCGGTGTCTGACCAACGTTATTTCGGATGTAATCCGTAACCGCCTGACGGTTATTTCCCAACCGTAAATATTCCCCTAACTGGGCTAAAAGCCGACGAGCAGAATAGCTCTTTTGCGCGGCAAGCAGACGTTGCGTGAGGTTATGTTCCGCAGCGGGGAAGTGGCGCGAGAGTAAAGGTGAATCGCCTGGCAGGCCGATGTCGTGTTTGATGCCGGCCCATAACTCCGCTCTCTGTTGTTGCGTCAGCGAGGTTACTTTGGTCATCAAGCTTTCCAGGGCGGTACGTTGCAGACTGGATAAAGGCTGAGTGCCTGCGCTGTTTTCCCGGTCTGGCAGTTGCCCGGGAGGAGGGCCGGAAATAGGTTGTATCATTATGTATCCTTATACCTGAAATCATCGCAAGTATGCCTGGGCGCGAGATTATGGCACACTTGTTTGGTTAACTCTCGTCTCATACAGGTACCACAAACGTGAAAATCCTTGTTGATGAAAATATGCCTTATGCCCGTGAATTATTTAGCCGTTTGGGTGAGGTGAAAGCGGTTCCCGGTCGTCCGATTCCCGTTGCACAACTGGATGACGCAGATGCGTTGATGGTGCGTTCGGTCACGAAGGTGAACGAATCTTTGCTGGCCGGAAAATCCATTAAATTTGTCGGTACTGCTACTGCGGGGACCGACCATGTTGATGAGGCATGGTTGAAACAGGCGGGGATTGGCTTTTCCGCAGCGCCAGGTTGCAATGCAATTGCCGTCGTGGAGTACGTTTTCTCATCACTGCTAATGCTTGCTGAGCGTGATGGATTTTCACTGCATGAGCGTACTGTTGGTATCGTGGGCGTCGGTAACGTCGGTCGTCGATTACAGGCGCGCTTGGAAGCCTTAGGCATTCGCACTTTGTTGTGTGACCCGCCACGCGCCGATCGTGGAGATGAAGGCGATTTTCGCTCGCTGGACGAGTTAGTTGCACAAGCGGATATTCTGACTTTCCATACGCCGCTGTTCAAAGACGGGCCGTATAAAACGCAGCATCTGGCGGACGAAAAACTGATTCGCAGACTGAAACCGGGGGCGATTCTGATTAACGCCTGTCGTGGCGCGGTTGTCGATAATACCGCGCTGCTGACCTGTCTGAACGAAGGCCAGAAGCTGAGCGTAGTGCTGGATGTCTGGGAAGGCGAACCGGAGCTCAATGTGGAGCTGCTGAAAAAAGTAGATATCGGTACGCCGCATATCGCGGGCTATACCTTGGAAGGGAAAGCGCGTGGTACAACGCAAGTGTTTGAAGCTTACAGCAAGTTTATCGGTCATGAGCAGCACGTTGCGCTGGATACGTTGCTGCCTGCGCCGGAGTTTGGTCGCATTACGCTACATGGTTCTCTCGATCAGCCAACGCTAAAAAGGCTGGTGCATTTGGTGTATGATGTGCGCCGCGATGATGCGCCACTGCGCAAAGTTGCTGGGATTCCGGGTGAGTTCGATAAATTGCGCAAAAATTACCTTGAGCGCCGTGAATGGTCGTCTCTGTATGTGATGTGTGATGACGCCAGCGCGGCGGCATTACTGTGTAAACTGGGTTTTAACGCCGTTCATCATCCGGCACGTTAATCTCTTCTTCATGCTCTCTGCTGTAATATCGGCAGGGAGTTTTGCTATTTCTGGAGTAAACCACCATGTCTGAAGGCTGGAACATTGCCATCCTGGGCGCAACTGGCGCTGTGGGTGAAGCCCTGCTCGAAACGCTGGCTGAACGTCAGTTCCCGGTTGGAGAAATTTATGCACTGGCACGTAACGAAAGCGCAGGTGAACATCTGCGCTTTGGTGGTAAGACAATCATCGTGCAGGATGTCGTCGATTTCGACTGGACGCAGGCGCAGCTGGCGTTTTTTGTCGCTGGCAAAGAAGCCACTGCGAGCTGGGTTGAAGAAGCGACCAACGCAGGGTGCCTGGTCATTGATAGCAGCGGATTGTTTGCCCTCGAACCCGATGTACCGCTGGTGGTGCCGGAAGTGAACCCGTTCGTGCTGACCGATTACCGTAACCGCAACGTTATTGCCGTACCGGACAGCCTGACCAGTCAGTTGCTGGCGGCGCTGAAACCGTTAATCGATCAGGGCGGTTTGTCGCGCATTAGCGTTACCAGCCTGATTTCTGCCTCTGCTCAGGGTAAAAAAGCGGTCGATGCCTTAGCCGGGCAGAGCGCAAAATTGCTCAACGGCATTCCGATTGATGAAGATGATTTCTTCGGTCGTCAACTGGCGTTCAACATGCTGCCGTTATTGCCGGACAGGGAAGGTAGTGTGCGCGAAGAGCGTCGTATCGTCGATGAAGTCCGCAAAATTTTGCAGGACGAGGGGCTGATGATTTCAGCGAGCGTCGTGCAGTCACCCGTCTTTTATGGTCACGCCCAGATGGTGAACTTTGAAGCATTGCGTCCGCTGGCGGCGGAAGAAGCGCGTGATGCTTTTGCGCAAGGCGAAGATATTGTGCTTTCCGAAGAGAACGAGTTCCCGACTCAGGTCGGCGACGCTTCCGGTACGCCGCATCTGTCTGTTGGTTGCGTGCGCAATGACTACGGTATGCCGGAGCAAATTCAGTTCTGGTCTGTTGCCGATAACGTTCGCTTTGGCGGTGCGCTAATGGCTGTGAAAATCGCTGAGAAACTGGTGCAGGAGTATCTGTACTGATGTCCGACCAGCAACCATCGCCAGTTTATAAAATTGCGCTGGGCATTGAGTACGACGGTAGTAAGTATTACGGCTGGCAACGGCAAAACGAAGTACGCAGTGTGCAGGAAAAACTGGAAAAAGCGCTCTCGCAGGTGGCGAACGAACCGATCACCGTGTTCTGCGCCGGGCGTACTGACGCAGGCGTGCATGGTACGGGGCAGGTGGTGCATTTCGAAACTACCGCTCTGCGTAAGGATGCCGCATGGACGCTAGGCGTCAATGCGAATTTACCTGGTGATATCGCCGTGCGTTGGGTTAAAGCTGTACCAGATGATTTTCATGCCCGATTTAGCGCTACGGCTCGCCGTTATCGCTACATCATCTACAATCATCGACTGCGCCCGGCGGTGTTGAGTAAAGGTGTGACTCACTTTTACGAACCACTGGACGCCGAGCGGATGCATCGGGCTGCGCAATGCCTGCTGGGCGAGAATGATTTCACCTCGTTTCGCGCGGTGCAGTGCCAGTCCCGGACACCGTGGCGCAACGTGATGCATATCAACGTTACGCGTCACGGACCTTATGTGGTGGTGGATATCAAAGCAAATGCCTTTGTACATCACATGGTGAGGAATATTGTCGGTAGCCTGATGGAAGTCGGCGCCCACCACCAGCCGGAGAGCTGGATAGCAGAGCTGTTGGCGGCAAAAGACAGAACGCTGGCGGCAGCAACGGCGAAAGCGGAAGGGCTATATCTGGTCGCGGTGGATTATCCAGACCGATTTGATCTTCCAAAACCACCAATGGGCCCGCTGTTTCTGGCGGACTAATTTAGTCGCACAAGGCATAGGCAAATATGGACCTGATTTATTTCCTCATCGATTTTATTTTGCATATAGATGTGCACCTGGCGGAGCTGGTCGCGCAGTACGGCGTCTGGGTTTATGCCATTTTGTTTTTGATTCTGTTCTGCGAAACCGGGTTGGTGGTAACGCCGTTTTTGCCTGGTGATTCTCTACTGTTTGTTGCCGGAGCGTTGGCATCACTGGAAACTAACGATCTCAACGTTCATATGATGGTCGTACTGATGCTGATTGCCGCAATTGTCGGTGACGCGGTCAACTACACCATTGGCCGACTGTTTGGTGAGAAGTTATTCAGCAATCCCAATTCGAAGATTTTCCGTCGCAGTTATCTCGATAAAACCCATCAGTTTTATGAGAAGCATGGCGGCAAAACCATTATTCTTGCCCGTTTTGTGCCTATCGTCAGAACGTTCGCCCCGTTTGTCGCGGGGATGGGCCACATGTCGTACCGTCATTTCGCCGCTTTCAATGTGATTGGCGCGTTGTTGTGGGTACTGCTTTTTACCTACGCTGGCTATTTCTTCGGAACGCTCCCCTTCATTCAGAGCAACCTTAAACTGATGATTGTTGGCATTATTTTTGTTTCAATATTGCCAGGTGTTTTCGAATTTATTCGCCACAAACGCGCTGCGGCACGCGCCGCAAAATAAAAAGTAACTCCGCGGTTCGACCACTTTTTTATCCAAAGTTTCGGGCTGTTATGTTTTAATGTGCAACATTCATGGTCTGTTGGGGGCAAAAATGGCATTATGCGTCCCCAAAGATAAAACTGGCATCGAACCAGGTTCAGACAGAAAGGTCCCTAATGAGCTGGATTGAACGAATTAAAAGCAACATTACTCCCACCCGCAAGGCGAGCATTCCTGAAGGGGTGTGGACTAAGTGTGATAGCTGCGGTCAGGTTTTATACCGCGCTGAGCTGGAGCGTAATCTTGAGGTCTGTCCGAAGTGTGACCATCACATGCGCATGACGGCGCGTAATCGCCTGCATAGCCTGTTAGATGAAGGAAGCCTTGTGGAGCTGGGTAGCGAGCTTGAGCCAAAAGACGTGCTGAAGTTCCGTGACTCCAAGAAGTATAAAGACCGTCTGGCTTCTGCGCAGAAAGAAACCGGCGAAAAAGATGCGCTGGTCGTGATGAAAGGCACCCTGTATGGGATGCCGGTTGTCGCTGCGGCATTCGAATTCGCTTTTATGGGCGGTTCAATGGGTTCCGTGGTTGGTGCGCGTTTCGTGCGTGCTGTCGAACAGGCGCTGGAAGATAACTGCCCGCTGATCTGCTTCTCCGCTTCTGGTGGCGCGCGTATGCAGGAAGCGCTGATGTCGCTGATGCAGATGGCGAAAACTTCTGCCGCGTTGGCAAAAATGCAGGAGCGCGGACTGCCGTATATTTCCGTGCTGACTGACCCGACCATGGGCGGTGTTTCTGCAAGTTTCGCGATGCTGGGCGATCTCAACATTGCTGAACCGAAAGCGTTGATTGGCTTTGCCGGTCCGCGCGTTATTGAGCAGACTGTACGCGAAAAACTGCCGCCAGGATTCCAGCGCAGTGAATTCCTGATCGAGAAAGGCGCCATCGATATGATCGTCCGTCGCCCGGAAATGCGCCTGAAACTGGCCAGCATTCTGGCGAAGCTGATGAATCTGCCAGCGCCGAATCCTGATGCGCCGCGTGAAGGCGAAGTGGTGCCTCCGGTACCGGATCAGGAATCTGAGGCCTGATAACTGATAAGGGCAGGGCCGTTGGCTCTGCCCTTTTGCTTTTCACCTCGTAACGAATCAGCGGATACCATGAATATCAAACGCATTCCTCAAGCCGCGTCGCCTCTGGCTTCGTGGCTTTCTTATCTGGAAAACCTGCACAGTAAAACTATCGATCTCGGTCTTGAGCGTGTAAGTCAGGTCGCGGCGTGTCTCGGCGTCCTCAAACCTGTACCGTTTGTGTTTACCGTCGCAGGCACTAATGGCAAAGGTACAACCTGCCGTACGCTGGAATCGATACTGATGGCGGCAGGGTACAAAGTCGGTGTGTACAGTTCGCCGCATCTGGTGCGTTATACCGAGCGAGTTCGTGTACAAGGCCAGGAATTGCCGGAATCCGCGCATACCGCCTCTTTTGCTGAAATAGAGGTCGCACGCGGTGATATTTCCCTGACCTATTTTGAATACGGTACGCTGTCGGCGTTGTGGCTGTTTAAACAGGCGCAACTCGATGTGGTGATCCTGGAAGTGGGGTTGGGCGGTCGCCTGGATGCGACTAACATTGTCGATGCCGATGTCGCTGTGGTGACCAGCATTGCATTGGATCATACCGACTGGTTGGGGCCGGATCGTGAAAGCATTGGTCGCGAGAAAGCGGGGATTTTCCGCCACGAAAAACCGGCGATTGTCGGCGAGCCGATAATGCCTTACACCATTGCTGATGTGGCGCAGGAGAAAGGCGCATTGTTGCAGCGTTGTGGCGTTGAATGGAGTTATTCCGTGACCGATCATAACTGGTCGTTTACCGATGCGCATGGCACGCTGGAAAATCTGCCGTTGCCGCTAGTCCCGCAACCGAATGCCGCAACGGCGTTGGCGGCGCTACGAGCCAGCGACCTTGACGTCAGTGAACAGGCAATTCGCGACGGCATTGCCAGCGCAATTTTGCCAGGACGTTTCCAGATTGTGAGCGAGTCGCCACGTGTTATTTTTGATGTCGCCCATAATCCTCATGCGGCGGAATATCTCACCGGGCGTATGCAAGCGTTACCGAAAAACGGGCGTGTGTTGGCGGTTATCGGTATGCTACATGATAAAGATATTGCCGGAACTCTGGCCTGGTTGAAAAGCGTGGTTGATGACTGGTATTGTGCGCCACTGGAAGGGCCGCGTGGTGCCACAGCAGAGCAACTGCTGGAACATCTGGGGAACGGCAAACGATTTGATAGCGTTGCGCAGGCATGGGATGCCGCGATGGCGGACGCTAAAGCGGAAGATACCGTGCTGGTGTGTGGTTCGTTCCATACGGTCGCACATGTCATGGAAGTGATTGACGCGAGGAGAAGCGGTGGCGAGTAAGTTTCAGAATCGGTTAGTAGGCACAATAGTGCTGGTGGCGCTGGGGGTGATTGTGCTTCCGGGGCTGCTCGACGGGCAGAAAAAACATTATCAGGATGAGTTCGCTGCGATCCCTCTGGTGCCAAAGCCGGGCGATCGTGATGAACCCGATATGATGCCAGCCGCCACCCAGGCGCTGCCTACGCAGCCGCCGGAAGGCGCGGCGGAAGAGGTGCGGGCGGGTGATGCCGCCGCACCGTCGCTCGATCCGGCAACCATTGCGGCCAATAATACCGAGTTTGAACCGGAGCCCGCGCCGGTCGCGCCACCGAAGCCGAAATCGGTGGAGCTGCTTAAGCTTAAGGTTGAAGCGCCGCCAGCACCGAAGCCGGTTGTGGAAGAAAAAGCGGCGCCGACGGGCAAAGCCTACGTGGTTCAATTGGGCGCACTGAAAAATGCCGATAAAGTGAATGAGATTGTCGGCAAGCTGCGCGGTGCGGGATATCGGGTTTATACGTCGCCATCCACGCCAGTGCAGGGTAAAATTACCCGTATTCTTGTTGGGCCTGATGCCTCGAAAGATAAGCTGAAAGGTTCGCTTGGCGAACTGAAACAGCTTTCTGGCCTGAGCGGCGTGGTGATGGGCTATACGCCGAATTAATACGGTGTTGCCTGATGCGGCACTAGCGTGTCTTATCAGGCCTACGCAGGGGAGTCCCGTAGGTCGGATAAGGCGTTCACGCCGCATCCGACAGCCGTTGCCTGATGCGATGCTGGCGCATCTTATCAGGCCTACGCAGGGGTAGAACCGTAGGTCGGATAAGGCGTTTACGCCGCATCCGACAATGGTTGCCCAATGCCGCAAAAGGCATAAAAAGTCGATGGCGTTGAATATTTTTTCAGCGCCATTTTTATTGATGCGCGGGAAGGAAATCCCTACGCAAACGTTTTCTTTTTCTGTTAGAATGCGCCCCGAACAGGATGACAGGGCGTAAAATCGTGGGACACATATGGTCTGGATTGATTACGCCATAATCGCGGTGATTGCTTTTTCCTCTCTGGTAAGCCTGATCCGCGGCTTTGTTCGTGAAGCGTTATCGCTGGTGACATGGGGTTGTGCTTTCTTTGTCGCCAGCCATTACTACACTTACCTGTCAGTCTGGTTTACGGGCTTTGAAGACGAACTGGTTCGAAATGGGATTGCCATCGCAGTACTGTTTATCGCCACCTTGATCGTTGGTGCTATCGTGAACTTTGTGATAGGCCAGTTAGTGGAGAAAACAGGGTTGTCAGGCACCGATCGGGTGCTGGGCGTCTGTTTCGGCGCATTGCGTGGTGTGCTGATTGTCGCCGCTATTCTCTTCTTTCTCGACTCCTTTACCGGGGTATCGAAAAGTGAAGACTGGAGCAAATCACAGCTGATCCCACAGTTCAGTTTTATCATCAGATGGTTTTTTGATTATCTGCAAAGCTCGTCAAGTTTCTTGCCCAGAGCGTAAGTGCTCTGAGATGTGGCTTAACGAGGAAAAAGACGTATGTGCGGTATTGTCGGTATCGCCGGTGTTATGCCGGTTAACCAGTCGATTTATGATGCCTTAACGGTGCTTCAGCATCGTGGTCAGGATGCCGCCGGCATCATCACCATTGATGCCAATAACTGCTTCCGCTTGCGGAAAGCGAACGGGCTGGTGAGTGATGTATTTGATGCTCGCCATATGCAGCGTTTGCAAGGCAATATGGGCATTGGTCATGTGCGTTACCCGACGGCTGGCAGCTCCAGCGCTTCTGAAGCGCAGCCGTTTTATGTTAACTCTCCGTATGGCATCACGCTTGCCCACAACGGCAATCTGACCAACGCTCATGAGTTGCGTAAAAAGCTGTTTGAAGAAAAACGCCGCCACATCAACACCACTTCCGACTCGGAAATTCTGCTCAATATCTTCGCCAGTGAACTGGACAACTTCCGCCATTACCCGCTGGAAGCCGACAATATTTTTGCCGCTATTGCCGCGACGAATCGCCTGATCCGCGGTGCGTATGCTTGCGTGGCGATGATTATCGGTCACGGTATGGTTGCTTTTCGCGATCCTAACGGTATTCGTCCGCTGGTGTTGGGAAAACGCGATATTGACGATAATCGCACAGAATATATGGTCGCCTCCGAAAGCGTTGCGCTCGACACCCTGGGCTTTGAGTTTCTGCGTGACGTCGCACCGGGCGAAGCGATTTACATCACTGAAGAAGGGCAGTTGTTTACCCGCCAGTGTGCTGACAATCCGGTCAGCAATCCGTGCCTGTTTGAGTATGTTTACTTTGCTCGCCCGGATTCATTCATCGACAAAATTTCCGTTTACAGCGCGCGTGTGAATATGGGCACGAAACTGGGCGAGAAAATTGCCCGCGAATGGGAAGATCTGGATATCGACGTGGTGATCCCGATTCCAGAAACTTCCTGCGACATTGCGCTGGAAATCGCCCGAATTCTGGGGAAACCGTACCGCCAGGGCTTTGCTAAAAACCGCTATGTTGGTCGCACCTTCATCATGCCAGGCCAGCAACTGCGTCGTAAGTCTGTACGTCGTAAACTAAATGCCAACCGCGCTGAGTTCCGCGATAAAAACGTTCTGCTGGTCGATGACTCCATCGTCCGTGGCACCACCTCTGAACAGATTATCGAAATGGCACGTGAGGCCGGAGCGAAGAAAGTTTACCTGGCTTCTGCGGCACCGGAAATCCGCTTCCCGAACGTTTACGGTATTGATATGCCGAGCGCTAACGAATTGATCGCTCATGGACGTGAAGTGGATGAAATTCGGCAGATCATCGGTGCTGACGGACTTATCTTCCAGGATCTGAACGATCTGATCGAAGCCGTTCGCGCTGAAAACCCGGATATTCATCAGTTTGAATGTTCGGTATTCAACGGCATCTATGTGACTAAAGATGTTGATCAGGGCTACCTCGATTTCCTCGATACCTTACGTAACGACGACGCTAAAGCGGTGCAGCGTCAGAACGAAGTGGAAAATCTGGAAATGCATAACGAAGGATAACACCTTCGCTCAGGGTGTCGGTCTGGCACCCTGACTTGCAACTCCCGCCGAAATCCTGCAAAGTCTGCCTGCAAGTCTGACAGGGCAACTATTTATGAAACGATTCATTGTGGGCATCAGCGGTGCCAGCGGCGCGATTTATGGCGTACGTTTATTGCAGGTTCTGCGTGATGTCGCAGATGTTGAAACGCATCTGGTGATGAGCCAGTCGGCGCGCCAGACCCTATCTCTCGAAACGGATTTTTCCCTGCGCGAAGTGCAGGCATTAGCTGATGTCACGCATGATGCGCGCGATATTGCCGCCAGTATCTCTTCCGGTTCTTTCCAGACTCTGGGGATGGTGATTTTACCCTGTTCAATCAAAACCCTTTCCGGCATTGTACATAGCTATACTGATGGCTTACTGACCCGTGCGGCAGATGTGGTGCTGAAAGAGCGTCGACCGCTGGTGCTTTGTGTGCGTGAAACACCGTTGCACTTAGGCCACCTGCGTTTAATGACTCAGGCGGCAGAAATTGGTGCGGTAATTATGCCGCCTGTTCCGGCGTTTTATCATCGCCCACAATCGCTGGATGATGTGATAAATCAGACAGTTAACCGTGTTCTTGACCAGTTTGCCATAACGCTTCCTGAAGATCTTTTTGCTCGCTGGCAGGGCGCATAATCCCACAATTGCCCTGTTTCAGGGCAATTTTGCAACCGCGATCAAATCCTCAACATTTTGTTCCTGTCATTGAAGCGAAACGCTGCGATCCAACCGACATACCTGCTATCTTCAACTTCAGGACAATAATGCAACGTCTTATTAACATATTTAACGTCGAATGTTTTGATTGTCGGTAAGATGGCATAAGACCTGCATGAACGAGCCTGCAAACACACAACATAAAAAAGCCATCTCACTTGAGGGTTATGTATGAAGAAGTCGATTCTCGCTCTGTCTTTATTAGTCGGTATTTCCGCAGCTGCTTCCAGCTACGCGGCGCTGCCGGAGGCGGTACGTATCGGGACGGATACCACTTATGCGCCGTTCTCATCGAAAGATGCCAAAGGTGATTTTGTTGGCTTTGATATCG
This sequence comes from Escherichia albertii NBRC 107761 = DSM 17582, assembly GCF_000759775.1. Lineage (GTDB taxonomy): Bacteria > Pseudomonadota > Gammaproteobacteria > Enterobacterales > Enterobacteriaceae > Escherichia > Escherichia albertii. Next base: position 5,015 of record NZ_BBMY01000012.1, on the reverse strand, counting down.
ATCTCGGTAACGAGATGTGCAAACGGATGCAGGTGAAATGTACCTGGGTTGCCAGTGACTTTGATGCGTTGATCCCCTCACTGAAAGCGAAAAAAATCGACGCCATTATTTCATCGCTCTCCATTACCGATAAACGCCAGCAGGAGATAGCCTTCTCCGACAAGCTGTATGCCGCGGACTCTCGTCTGATTGCTGCTAAAGGTTCACCGATCCAGCCAACGCTGGATTCGCTGAAAGGTAAACATGTGGGCGTGCTGCAAGGTTCTACTCAGGAAGCTTACGCCAATGATAACTGGCGTAGTAAAGGTATTGATGTAGTGGCTTATGCCAACCAGGATCTGGTCTATTCCGATCTTGCTGCTGGGCGCCTGGATGCTGCGCTTCAGGATGAAGTGGCTGCCAGTGAAGGTTTCCTTAAGCAGCCAGCCGGTAAAGATTTTGCCTTTGCAGGCCCATCGGTAAAAGACAAAAAATACTTCGGCGATGGTACGGGTGTAGGGTTGCGTAAAGATGATACAGAACTGAAGGCCGCGTTTGATAAAGCCCTTGGCGAGCTGCGTCAGGATGGCACTTACGACAAGATGGCGAAAAAGTACTTCGACTTTAATGTCTACGGCGATTAATTCGCCGCCGGGAAACTGCACTTGATGGGACATTCATCAGGGGCACTTCAGGTTTGTTGCACTATTGTGGTGCATTGAAATGCATACTTAAGCAATTTTAATGCAAAATAATACAACAAGATGGCCCGGACACTTTGCCTTATTGGTTAATTTTATGGCACGATAAGTGTAACAAACCTGTAAATATTCCCTATAAAAAGACTGTCAGTTGAGGACATTATGAAAAAACGGGTGCTATCGCTCTCTCTGGTTCTGGCCTTATCGAGTGCAACTGCGGCGCTTGCTGCAATTCCACAAAATATCCGTATTGGTACGGATCCGACTTATGCGCCATTTGAATCAAAAAATTCACAAGGCGAGCTGGTTGGCTTTGATATCGATCTGGCGAAAGAGCTGTGCAAACGCATCAATACGCAATGTACGTTTGTTGAGAATCCGCTGGATGCGTTAATTCCGTCATTAAAAGCGAAGAAGATAGACGCCATCATGTCATCGCTTTCCATCACTGAAAAACGTCAGCAGGAAATTGCTTTCACCGACAAACTGTACGCTGCCGATTCTCGTCTGGTGGTCGCGAAAAATTCTGACACTCAGCCGACGGTTGACTCACTGAAAGGTAAGCGGGTTGGGGTACTGCAGGGCACCACGCAGGAGACGTTCGGTAACGAGTACTGGGCGCCAAAAGGCATTGAAATCGTCTCTTATCAGGGACAGGACAATATTTATTCTGACCTGACTGCCGGGCGCATTGATGCCGCGTTCCAGGACGAAGTAGCCGCCAGCGAAGGTTTCCTCAAGCAGCCAGTGGGTAAAGATTACAAATTCGGCGGCCCGTCTGTTAAAGATGAAAAATTGTTTGGCGTAGGCACCGACATGGGCCTGCGTAAAGACGATAACGAACTGCGCGAGGCACTGAACAAAGCCTTTGCCGAAATGCGCGCTGACGGTACTTACGAGAAATTAGCGAAAAAGTACTTCGATTTTGATGTTTATGGTGGTTAATCGCCATCGGTGAAAGAAAGCCCGCTCCCTTCGAAGAGCCGGAGGGAGACAAGAGGCGGTAATTCACCACACACAACAGGACAGGCAGCATGTTGTATGGTTTTTCAGGCGTTATTTTACAGGGGGCGCTTGTCACGCTGGAGCTGGCTATCAGCTCTGTAGTGCTTGCTGTAATCATCGGTTTAATTGGCGCTGGCGGTAAGCTGTCGCAAAACCGGCTTTCGGGGCTGATTTTTGAAGGCTACACCACACTGATTCGTGGTGTGCCGGATTTAGTGTTGATGCTGCTGATTTTCTACGGTTTGCAGATTGCGTTAAACACGGTGACGGAGGCGATGGGCGTCGGACAGATTGATATCGACCCGATGGTTGCCGGTATTATCACTCTCGGTTTTATCTACGGCGCTTACTTCACTGAAACATTTCGCGGTGCGTTTATGGCGGTGCCGAAAGGGCATATAGAGGCGGCGACGGCATTTGGCTTTACTCGCTGGCAAGTGTTTCGGCGGATTATGTTTCCGGCGATGATGCGTTATGCCCTGCCGGGGATTGGCAACAACTGGCAGGTGATCCTCAAATCTACCGCCCTGGTTTCGTTACTTGGTCTGGAAGATGTGGTCAAAGCCACGCAACTGGCGGGCAAAAGTACCTGGGAACCGTTCTATTTCGCCATCGTCTGCGGCGTGATTTATCTGGTTTTCACTACCGTTTCCAATGGTGTGCTGCTGTTCCTTGAGCGCCGCTACTCTATGGGTGTGAAGAGGGCCGACCTGTGATCGAAATATTACATGAATACTGGAAACCGCTACTGTGGACCGACGGTTATCGCTTTACTGGCGTGGCGATCACTCTATGGCTGTTGATTTTGTCGGTAGTGATAGGCGGAGTTCTGGCGCTGTTTCTGGCGATTGGTCGCGTCTCCAGTAATAAATATATTCAGTTTCCGATTTGGCTATTTACTTATATTTTTCGCGGTACGCCGCTGTATGTGCAGTTGCTGGTGTTCTATTCCGGCATGTACACGCTGGAGATTGTTAAGGGAACTGAATTCCTTAATGCTTTTTTCCGCAGTGGCCTTAACTGCACCGTGCTGGCGCTAACGCTCAACACCTGTGCTTACACCACCGAGATTTTTGCCGGGGCAATCCGTTCGGTGCCGCATGGGGAAATTGAAGCCGCCAGAGCCTATGGCTTCTCGACCTTTAAAATGTATCACTGCATTATTTTACCTTCGGCGCTGCGTATTGCTTTACCGGCGTATAGCAACGAAGTGATCCTGATGCTGCACTCTACTGCGCTGGCATTTACCGCCACGGTGCCGGATCTGCTGAAAATTGCCCGTGATATCAATGCCGCGACCTATCAACCTTTTACCGCCTTCGGTATTGCCGCGGTACTCTATTTAATTATCTCTTATGTCCTGATCAGCCTCTTTCGCAGAGCGGAAAAACGCTGGTTGCAGCATGTGAAACCTTCTTCAACGCACTGAGAATACGATGTCCGAGAATAAATTAAACGTTATCGATTTGCACAAACGCTACGGCGAACATGAAGTGCTGAAAGGGGTCTCGTTGCAAGCAAACGCCGGAGATGTCATAAGCATCATCGGATCGTCGGGATCGGGGAAAAGTACCTTTCTGCGTTGCATTAACTTCCTCGAAAAACCAAGCGAAGGATCAATCGTGGTTAACGGTCAGATGATCAATCTGGTACGTGATAAAGACGGTCAACTTAAAGTCGCCGATAAAAATCAGTTACGGTTATTACGTACGCGTCTGACTATGGTGTTCCAGCACTTCAATCTCTGGAGCCATATGACGGTACTGGAAAACGTCATGGAAGCGCCGATTCAGGTGCTGGGCCTGAGCAAACAGGAAGCACGCGAGCGGGCGGTGAAGTATCTGGCGAAAGTCGGTATAGACGAACGTGCGCAGGGGAAATATCCGGTGCATCTTTCCGGCGGTCAGCAACAGCGTGTTTCCATTGCTCGGGCGCTGGCAATGGAACCGGAAGTTCTGCTGTTTGATGAACCTACCTCGGCGCTCGATCCTGAACTGGTAGGCGAAGTGCTGCGCATTATGCAAAAACTGGCGGAAGAGGGGAAAACCATGGTGGTGGTAACCCATGAAATGGGCTTTGCCCGCCATGTTTCTACTCATGTTATTTTCCTCCATCAGGGAAAAATAGAAGAAGAAGGAGCGCCGGAGCAGTTATTCGGCAACCCGCAAAGCCCTCGTTTGCAACAGTTCCTTAAGGGATCGCTGAAATAATTTCCTCTCCGGTGGTTAACGCTGCCGGAGTATTTTCATGGCTAATTTGCGAGTTAGCTTCCGCTGAAATGTATATATTGCAGTCCACTTAAAATAGTTCTGAATTCGCTGCCCAGATATAAAAACTGCCTGCTGCCTTACTTATAAAGGGAGGTTATTGTCTCGTCATCTTAATTTTGAGGGGTGACGGAACGCCATGACCATATCGACAACTTCCACGCCGCATGATGCGGTATTTAAATCTTTTTTACGCCATCCAGACACCGCGCGGGATTTTATTGATATTCATCTTCCCGCACCGCTGCGCAAACTATGTGACTTAACGACGCTCAAACTGGAGCCTAATAGTTTTATTGATGAAGACCTGCGGCAATATTATTCCGATCTCTTGTGGTCTGTGAAAACGCAGGAGGGAGTGGGTTATATTTATGTAGTGATAGAGCACCAAAGTAAGCCGGAAGAATTAATGGCTTTTCGCATGATGCGCTATTCTATCGCGGCGATGCAAAACCATCTTGATGCAGGCTATAAAGAACTGCCTTTGGTGATCCCGATGCTGTTTTATCATGGTTGCAGAAGTCCTTATCCTTATCCTTATCCTTATTCTCTCTGCTGGCTTGATGAATTTGCCGAGCCTGCGATTGCCCGCAAAATTTATTCATCGGCTTTTCCGCTGGTGGATATTACCGTGGTGCCAGATGACGAGATTATGCAACACCGCAAAATGGCGTTACTGGAGTTAATTCAGAAACATATTCGTCAGCGCGATCTGTTGGGATTAGTCGACCAAATTGTTTCGCTGCTAGTTACAGGGAACACTAATGACAGACAGCTAAAAGCCCTGTTTAATTACGTATTACAAACGGGGGATGCCCAGCGTTTCCGTGCATTTATTGGTGAGATAACAGAACGCGCACCACAAGAAAAGGAGAAACTGATGACCATTGCTGACAGATTACGTGAAGAAGGCGCAATGCAGGGCAAACACGAAGAAGTCCTGCGTATTGCTCAGGAGATGCTGGAGAGAGGTTTAGACAGAGAATTAGTTCTTATGGTGATCCGACTTTCGCCAGACGATCTTATCGCGCAAAGCCACTAGCCCTGTAACACCGGGAGTTAA
>NZ_BBMY01000013.1 GCF_000759775.1 Escherichia albertii NBRC 107761 = DSM 17582 | reverse complement strand
ATAATAGATATTCCTGTATCGTTTTCAGTGAGCAGTCTGCTTATATTCACATTATCGATGGATATTAATATATAATACATAGGGAATGTATATGAACAAATTTATTAAGGTAACACTGGTAGGTGCGGTACTGGCGACGTTAACAGCATGTACTGGTCATATTGAAAACCGTGATAAGACCTGCTCTTATGACTACTTGCTGCACCCGGCAATTTCTATTTCTAAAATCATTGGTGGCTGTGGTCCAACTGCAAAATAAATCTCTGACAGAAATAGATTAATACCGATTTAATTACCCAACGCCCTCAGGATTTTCTGAGGGCGTATTTTTCTTTTTGCCGAAACTACCATTCACATCAATTAAACACTGGCAATACTCTCGCGCAATATCTGCAGCACTGTCTCCTCACCGCTACGATTCGGGTTAATGCGAATCGCATAATGTTCTGATTGCGGATTCGCCTGACGAAACGTTCCAGAAAGACGGTAAAACAGCGGCGGAATTTCGTATTTTGACTCCGCACCAACAGGATATGGCAACGCACCACGTTTCTGCGCTTCTTCCAGAACTCTGGCGGCAATCGGCTGATGAAACTCCACAATCAACACTTTCGATTGCGCATTGGCAATAACTGCACTTTTAACGTCCGACAACGCGCCACCATTAAGTAAAGCCAGTAATCGCTCAGAAACCCCCGCCTGCACCGCATGCATCACTGGAGCAAACACCAGGCCACGCAACACATCTAACGCCTGTGCGCCCTGGATCTGACAGCCACCAGAGTAGAGCGTGGCGCGAACCCTGCTAATAACATCAACATCGCCTACCACCGCGCCAACACCCTCTGGCCCAAACAGCTTGAAGCAGGAGAATGTTGAGATATTCGCCCCGCATTCACAGCCGATTCGCGTCACCTTCATCACTGCATAATTGTCATCGGTTAGCACTGAAACACCCGCTGAACGCAATGTTGCCAGTACCTCTGCCAGTACATAGCTGTCCTGCGGTTGCTGACGTGTATGCTGTACCAACGCGGCATCAGGTTGTTGCTCTTCGACAACCTGTTTAAGCACTGACAGCTCATTGAAATCGGCAGTAATAAGCGTCAGCCCCATCTGCTCAATGATGACCCGTGTCGTCGGATAAACAGGCGCATTATGTACCAGAAGACGCTGTCCCGGCTTGAGCAAAGCCGCCAGCGCGGCACGAATCGCCCCTGTGCCGGCACCTTGTACCAGCGCTGCCGCTTGCGCATGAAACGCATCAGCCAACACCTGCTCTACACGTTGAGTAATACGTGGTTGATTCAGTCCCGGCATTAATCCTAAATCACCATTGGTCAGAAACTCGGCGCCCGGAAAGTGACGGCAAATCGAGTCCACCAGCGCAAACTGCTTTTGCTGTGCCTCGGCGAAAGTCAGGCTTTGTAGAGGAAACGTCTCCATATGCGCCTCCTTATGCCGGAACAAACAAACCGAGCCAGTAAAGAATATTCAGGATAATCCCCGTAAGCATGACCGATACCACCGAAGCCGCCATTTTCTGTACCGGGCGTCCCAGCGATTTATTGAGGAAATAAATCGCCACGGCAATAGAGAATCCGGTATAACCCGCCATTTTAATCGCCGCGAAAATAGAGCCGACTAACAGCGCCACTTCCATTAGCATATTCATAGCATTACGGATGTTATCCGACGCATTACGCACCGACGGATAGCGTCCCAGCCATTTACCGATCGAACGCAGTAACAGCACTTCCGCACTAATGACCAGCGCGCCCAACGGGGCGGCGATCCACGGATTCGGCGCCAGATAACCGACAGCATAAACAAAGGTAAAACCAGCTACGGCATATACACCTGTGGCCAGCGCAGTGGTAGCAATTAACGGAACAAACCCCAGACCACGCATAAATTCAGCTAACGCTGCCTGATGGATAAGCGTCTGTGACTCTTCAGGCGTCACCCCAGCGGAATACGCTTTCTCGAGGGTAAAGATGGTCACTTCGCTTCCGGCAAAAATCTTCATACTCGCTACGGCGGCAATTAGCGCCCCTACGATAGCGATATAGGGCAAGTTTTTAATTATCCGTGACGTTCGCTCTTCAAAAACAGAAAGCCCGCTGGCATCCATACCATTCTCGCCGCTATGACGAATATCATGGGTAATGGCGATTGCCAGCAGCATGATCATCCCAACAAAGATCTCAATCGATTCGGCATTAATATGCGGAAAATAACGCACCACTAACACCCGCGCCATTAACACCACAACCAGAGCTAACAGGCGGTGTTTCCAACCAAACTGGTAAAAAATTGCGACCAACGGAAAGAGCGCAAACGCAGAAACCACTGGCGAACTCAATTCCCCTAAACTGCCCAACATATTTACCGGAAGAGACGTCAGTAGCTGATTAACGGGTAGCAGACAGGTCAGAATCAACACGCCCCACATCGCGCCAAGACCAAACGCCAGCACACTGTTGATCGCCAGCACGCCAAGAATATCGGTAGGTAAAAACAGCAGCCAGCAGTTAAGCAATCCCGTTTTGAGGGTAAAGGAGATCCCCACCGAAGCCACAAAACCAATACTCAGACCAAAAGCGATACTCCCCGCCTCGCGACGGTTCATATAACCTTCAATCAATTGCGGCAGGATCGGGCGAATACCATCATGGAATACAGCCGCCGAGCGATGTGCCAGAAGCGATGTCATACCCGTCAGGCACGCCACCACGATAATCTGAATATACAGATCCATAATCGCGCCTTTTATTTCAGATGGTTAATCAGCATCGGAATCGCGTGTTCGACATGCTCGACGGAAAGGCCAAACGCCACTTTTCCTTCGGCGATCATTTTGGCGATATGTTCCTCTTTCGCTTTAATTCCCGGCTTAGCGATGGTGCAACTTTTGTTATAACCAATCACCGCGATGGCAATCGATAATGCCGCGCCCGCGCCGGTATTACACGCGCCGATGTAGTAATCCAGTTGCCCGGATGTCACTTTCATCGCAGCTTCCATGTCGTTGTGAATAAAAACTTCAAAACAGCCAGGAGCCGTCGCTTCAATGGTTTTTTTAATCTGCTCACGCTGTAAGCCTGCAACGCCAATCTTTTTCATGAGTCTGTCCTTATTGGAAAAATTGAGAGGGATTTTCACGTAACATCACATCCACATCGGCCTGACTGAATCCTGACTGGCGCAATTGTGGAATAAAGGTGGTCAATAAAAAGTCATAGCCATAACCACCGTTGGCTTTTAAATGAGAGCGGCGGGTGATATCCATCGACAGCATGACGCGGTTAAGCAACCCGCGGTCACGTAGCGCATGAAGCATCGCAATGCGCTTCTCATCCGGGTAGTAACTGTTTTTGCCAATGGTGTCGAACTGCACATACGCGCCGAGATCGATCATCTTCAAAATGTTGTCGAGGTTGTCTTTCAGGTCACAGTGCCCGACGGTAACGCGTGAAAGATCAACTCCCTGGGCTTGCAATAGCGCCAGTTGCTCCAGCCCCATGGTGCTAAAAGAGGTATGCGTGGAGATCGGGCGTCCGGTCTGGTTATGCGCCAGCGCGGCGGCAATGAACACTTTCTCTTCCAGCGGCGTGATCTTGCCTTCGCTGGAGCCTATCTCTGCGATGATCCCGGCTTTCAGTTCCGTGCCATCAATACCCTGTTCAATTTCATCGACCATCTCTTGCGCCAGTTCCTGCGCGCTGCGGGTCGCCACATGTTCAGGAAAAAACGCGTCCTGGTAATAACCGGTACAGGCCATCACATTGATCCCTGTCTCGCGCATCACATCGAGCATAAATTGCGCATTGCGGCCCATGTAGCGGTTGGTCATCTCAATCACATTACGCACGCCATGCGCCATCAGGCCGTTCATCTCCTGACAGATGAACGCATACTGATCAAGGCAGCAGTCCAGATTATTTTTAAAGCCAGAGAGATCGATATGCAGATGCTCGTGGGCCAGGGTATAGCCCGTTGGATCGATATTCATAAGGTGTCTCTCTGGAAGCGAAAAGAAGATAAAAAAGAACTGCCGTTTTGTGGCGGCGACGCACGGAAAAATTCACATACCGTGGCGCCTACATCAAAAAGCGTGGTACGAACACCGAGTTGTGTGGCAACCAACTCGTGCTGATAAACCAGCACCGGCACCACTTCGCGGGTATGGTGGCTGTGACCGATAGTCGGGTCATTACCGTGATCGGCCATGACGATCAGGCAATCATCTGGCTGCATTGCAGCTATCAGACGGGCAAGATTACGGTCAACAATCTGTAGACGCTCGGCATAACGAGCAACGTCTTCCGCGTGCCCGGCGAGGTCGGTCTCCTGGATATTGGTGCAAATAAACGCCGTCGGATGCGCGTTAAACTCGTCGAGAGTGATGTCCATAATCCGCTGGCTATCCACCAGGTTTTGCCAGCTCACGCCATGAGGGTTGCTGACGATATCCGCCACCTTACCCACCAGCACGGTTGGCACGCCCACTTCATACAGTTTTTGCGGCACCTGCACTTTTTCATCAACACCGTAGCCCATATGCACGACCTGGAAGCCGTTGTCATAAGCGCCAGAACGCGGCGCATTGATGCCAATAAAACGCCCTTCTTTGCTTTCTGCTGCATCGAGAATGCGCTGGCTGTCGGTTAACAAGCCGCCAAATGTAATGACCCGACCGACCTGTACCTGCTCACGCACGATACGACCAATTTTGATTGCATCGTCAAAAGAGATCACAGAGAGATTGGCGGTGATGTTATAGACCTGCCCCAAATCTGCCTCAAGGTTATCGCCAATCGCCACCGCCTGGTTTACCCACAGGAACTGCAACTCATCGCCACGGCGTTCTACCTGCCAGCCCGCCGTCATTAACGCCCGTTCAACACGGTCAATGACGTCACTAAAAGGCATTCGCAACGGCGGCACGGGGCGCGTACCTAAAATTTCCTGATGCCCCATAAAAGTATCGCCACCTTCATGTTGCAGCTCTGCCACGCCCCAGACAGCGAAATCCGATGACTGCATATCACCCGGTGCATACCCCAGTGCATTGATTAACCCAAGCTTCTCCAGCGTCGACAGTTGTAAATGCGGTAACTCGCTAAGAATGTGCCCGCAAGTATTGGCCCCGGCATCTTGCGGGCGCACCAGCGTGACATCTTTCATTGCGCCTATGCCGAAGCTATCGATCACTAACACCACGAATCGCGCCATTACGCCTCCAGAAGGTTGCCAAGACTATCGTAACGACCAACGATTTCTGCCGTGCCGTGTTGAATACCAGACACCAGCACGACATCGCTGCGGGTAACAAAAATCTGCGTGCGAAAACAGAGCACCACCGCACTACTTACCAGATGCTCGCCTGCCAGCGGGAGGGTATAGTCAATACTGCCGTCATCCACGGCTTTGAGGTATGTTTCAGTAATCCTTTGACTTTCTGGCGTAAACACCAGCGCATGTTGCGCATGACCACGACGGTAATAACCGCCGCCGTAGCAGTAGCTGTCGCCATGGAAGTGGTGGGAAATTTCGCTCAACCAAAGTATCGCGACACGTTCAGGCTGGTCGCCCAGCTGATTTGCCGGAATCGTCCCCGTCAGCGCGTGACCGGGTTCGGCATGAGTCACACCGTATCCCGCCAGCAATGGCAGCGAAGTACAGCTGGTCGCTGAAGGCGCGTTCAGTTGTTCAAGCGCAATACCTGCTTTCGCCAGTTGCTCCCGTGCCTGTACCAGCGTGTGCAGATTCGGCGTGGGTAAAACTTTCCCGCGGGTTTCATCCCAAAGCAGGCAAGGAAAATGGGTAAGTCCCGCTAAATGTAGTCCGGGAAGTTTTTGGATTTCAGCAACCACCTCGTGCAGCGAATGCTGTACAAAACCGCTCTCCTGCCCCGGATAAAGAAAATCATCGTCACTATAAACTTTGAGCAGTACCGACTGCACTCGTCCGGCTTTCACCGCCGCCGCCGAAACTTCCCGTGCTTTGTCGAGAGTAAACACAGTGATGACGTCGGTACCCTGTTCAACAGCGTCAGAAACCTGATGACAAGGGATTTGTACCAGATGTCCCTGATGCGCTACCGGCAAACCGGCACGGCGCATGACCCTCGCCTCTTTGTAATCCACCGCCACAATGCCGCTGTAGCCCAGTGCCAGCAGTTTTTCCGCCAGCCACGGGTTACGACCAAACTGCTTGGTCATCAAATACAGCTCAATGCCGTAAAGCCGTGCCGTCTCAATCAGTCGCTTGCCGTTTTCCAGTACCTGATCCACGTCGATCACCCAACTGTCCGGGGCAATCTTGCCCTGTTGCCACAAACTTAGTGCGGCGCAAATCAGTGCCGGGTTCTGGCGTTTCAATGCTTCTACAAACATCTTGTTGCCTCGTTTCTGTTCCTTGAATTAAATATTCATTTTTTTGAACATTTAAGATGTGCGACGTGGATTTGCCGGGAGCTTCAAACCTCTTCGTTAGCAGCCATCCATAATCCATAAAGGTTGGCCAGCAAATAGCCTTCTTCACACGGGTTAACTTCCAGTGCGAATTCCCTCAACAACACCTGATGCAATTGTAAAATGGCTGACCAGTGGCTGGATTGCGCCAGCTCTGTCAGCAATTCATCATCCAGCGGCTCTATTTCTTCACCACGACGACTGCGCATCAGCGCACTCGCCATATGTGTCATCGCCATCGTCCCCTGCTCACTGCGCACCGGCAGATGGCATTCAATTTCCAGTATCTTCACGACCTGCATCATACCTTTGCAGATGTCCTTATCTATTACCCCTGCACCGCAAAGCAGGTTTAGCCTGGTTTCCATGTCAGATGCCTTTCATTTAATAACTGGGTTCCTGTTCCCCACTTACCACACGCTGTTGATGGGTAAGCAGGGCATGTTTATCAACAACCGCATGCAGCAATTGTTGCATCGGGTAATCATCGGCACGCGTCAAAATTACCGCTTCAGTGGCCTGCAAAAATCGTGGGTCATCCGCCAACGGCATCGCTTCTAATCCCAGCATTGCCAGTTCGCTTTCCGCCACCACGTTCCAGATCACCGCATCGACATCGCCTTTAACAATGCGCTGTAAACTCTCGTGATAAGAAAGATCGACCTGTTCCACATCGCTACTGCCAAAAAAGACATCGGTCATGATCTTCTGATCCGCCGAACGGTTATCCAGCCCCACGCGTTTCACAGCGGCGGATTCTCCTTTGCGGAAAATCAACTGGTGCTCGCCAACGTAGGTATGCGGTCCTAACTCCAGAGCGAGGCATAAGCCTTTTTGCGTGAGATAACTTTCCGCCGCCAGGCGAGAAACCACCGCCATGTCATAGACACCGTTAAGCAAGCACTCCACGCGAATATCTGCGCCGCGCATATGCGCATAGTAAAAAGGAATGCCATCAAACTGGGCTTTCAGCCCGCTCGCTAAACCTTCGTACAAGCGGGTATAGGGCAAGGGCATGGCACATACCACATTGTTGATATCTACATGACTCAGCAGCGCTTTGTTATCCATCTCAACCAGATAACTGCCATTGCGCCCACGACGTTCAATACGTATCGCACCGCCAGATTCCAGCGTTTTCAACGCGGCCTGCGTCAGACCAACCGATGAACGGCATTCAGTTGCCAGTTCATCTATTGTTTTCAGCCGATTACCGCACTTCTCACCTAACAAATAACGGGCCAGCGTCGTGATGACGACGCCTTCTTTTTTGATAAACGTTCGACGCATAGTAAATTTTCAATAAAATGAATATTTGTATCCTCATTAAAATGAAGATAATGAGCAACCGCAAGATGTGGAAACGACGAGGCACTTCACATTTTTTCGGATTATTGCAAATAAGGACATAAAAAACCGGGTTTCCCCGGTTTCTGAGTGATGACAAAAGAAAAATTACCTGATGTGCTACGCTTATCAAGTCTACATTTCCTTGCAATATATTGAATTTGCATTACTTTGTAGACCGGATAAGGCGTTCATGCCGCATCCGGCATGAACAAACCACATTTTGCCAACAATGTTAAATTACGGCTTCGCCACAAAACCAATCGCTTCGTAAACCGCTTTCAGCGTGCGGGAAGCGTGTGCGCTGGCTTTTTCCGCGCCGTCTTTCATTACCTGTTGCAGGAAAGCTTCGTCATTGCGGAAACGGTGATAACGCTCCTGCAATTCAGTCAGCATACCGGAAACCGCTTCTGCCACTTCGCCTTTCAGGTGACCATACATCTTGCCTTCGAACCGTTTTTCCAGTTCCGGGATGCTCTGGCCCGTGACCGCAGAAAGGATATCCAGCAGGTTGGAAACGCCCGCTTTGTTCTGCACATCGTAGCGAACCACCGGTGGCTCGTCGGAGTCGGTGACCGCTCGTTTGATTTTCTTCACTACCGATTTCGGATCTTCCAACAGGCCGATAACGTTATTGCGGTTATCGTCAGACTTGGACATCTTCTTGGTCGGCTCCAGCAACGACATTACGCGTGCGCCAGATTTCGGAATAAACGGCTCCGGCACTTTAAAGATATCGCCGTATAGCGCGTTAAAACGCTGGGCGATGTCACGGCTCAGTTCCAGATGCTGTTTCTGATCTTCACCGACCGGCACCAGGTTGGTTTGATACAGCAAAATATCTGCCGCCATCAGCACCGGATAATCAAACAGTCCGGCGTTGATGTTCTCGGCATAACGCGCAGATTTATCTTTGAACTGTGTCATGCGGCTCAATTCGCCGAAGTAGGTATAGCAGTTCAGCGCCCAGCCTAACTGCGCATGTTCCGGTACATGAGACTGAACAAAGATGGTGCTTTTCTCAGGATCGATACCACAAGCCAGGTACAGCGCCAGCGTATCCAGCGTCGCTTTACGCAGTTTCTGAGCATCCTGACGCACAGTGATAGCATGCTGGTCAACGATACAGTAAATGCAATGGTAGTCATCCTGCATGTTTACCCACTGACGCAGCGCACCCATGTAGTTACCAATGGTCAATTCACCTGAGGGCTGTGCGCCACTAAAAACGATGGGCTTAGTCATTTTTCGATTCCTGATTTTCGCTATGCGGAAGCCCTAATGCGGGCAGAAGGTCATTTATAGAGTGATAAATTACATCAGGCTGGCTGAGATCGATAGCCTCGCCGTAGTTATATCCGTAGGTTAAGCCAACTGATGGGCAACCGGCTGCTTTTGCTGCCTGAATATCATTGCGGGAATCACCGACAAACAGCATCTGTTGTGGGGCAATGCCCATCCGTTCTGCCACCAGTAACAGCGGGTCCGGGTGCGGCTTTTTATTTTTCACATCATCGCCGCCGATAACCACGCTAAAGTATTTTGCAATATCTAAGGATTCCAACAGCGGCGCAACAAACGGCGTCGGTTTATTGGTGACTACACCTAACGGCAGCCCTTTAGCCTGCAACGCGCCAAGCGTATCGGCAACGTGCGGGAACAAAAACGTCCCTTCCCCGGCAACCTCGCCATAATAGCGATCGAACAACTTACGCAAAATACGAACTTGTTCCGGTAACGGAACGTCATCATCAACGGGGGGTTTACCCATCGTTTTACGCAGGGTCGCACGTTCCTGGCGAGCCCAGATCAGTGCTCGCTCCATCAGGACATCTGCGCCATTACCAATCCAGGTAATAACGCGTTCTTCACCTGCGACAGGCAACTCCAGCGCGTACAACGCCATATCTACCGCGGCAGCCAGACCGGGAGCACTGTCGACCAGCGTACCGTCGAGATCAAAAGCGACGCCGCGAATATCTTCAAACTTATCCATGACTTACCTTTGCCAGTTCACTGCGCATTTCATCAATGACTTTTTTATAGTCTGGCTGGTCGAAAATAGCCGAACCTGCAACGAACATATCCGCCCCCGCTGCAGCGATTTCACCAATGTTATTCACCTTCACGCCACCATCCACTTCCAGACGGATGTCAAAGCCAGAGTCGTCAATGCGACGACGCGCTTCGCGCAGTTTATCGAGTGTTTGTGGAATGAAAGATTGACCACCAAAGCCTGGGTTAACAGACATCAGCAGGATCACATCCAGCTTGTCCATTACGTAATCCAGATAGCTCAGCGGTGTCGCCGGGTTAAATACCAGACCCGCTTTACAGCCATTTTCTTTAATCAGTTGCAGCGTGCGGTCAACGTGCTCAGAGGCTTCAGGATGAAAAGTAATGATGCTGGCGCCAGCGGCGGCGAAATCCGGCACAATGCGATCGACCGGTTTCACCATCAAATGCACATCGATAGGAGCGGTAATGCCGTAGTTACGCAAGGATTTCAGCACCATTGGCCCAATTGTCAGGTTGGGAACATAGTGGTTATCCATGACGTCAAAATGCACGACATCAGCGCCAGCTGCCAGAGCCTTTGCGGTATCTTCACCCAGACGGGCAAAATCAGCCGACAGAATTGAGGGGGCAATCAAATACTGTTTCATCCGCTTCTCCTTGAGAATCATTTTTTCGCGGGTGAAACGACTCCTGGTTTGTACAAAGCCAGCAGTTCGTCCACCTTTTTACGTGTGCCGCCGTTGCTGCTTATACTGCGTCGAACTTTGACGACATGCAATTTTGCGCGCTGATACCACTCGCGCGTTAACATCGTATCGTGATTGGAGATCAGTACCGGAATCTGGCGATCAACCAGTCCCTCGGCGATCTCCGCCAGATGCGCTTGTTGTTCAAGCGTAAAACTGTTTGTGTGGTACGCCGTAAAATTAGCGGTCGCGGAAAGCGGCGCATAAGGCGGATCACAATAGACGACAGAGCTATCATCCGCACGCGCCATGCTATCGGCGTAAGACTCACAATAGAAAAAAGCATTCTGCGCTTTTTCGGCGAAGTGATACAACTCGGCTTCCGGGAAATAGGGCTTTTTATAGCGGCCAAACGGCACGTTAAATTCACCGCGCAGGTTGTAACGGCACAAACCGTTGTAGCCGTAGCGATTCAGATATAAAAACAACACCGCCCGGCGGAAGGGATCCTGGCTTTTGTTGAACTCTTCACGGAACTGATAGTAGACCTCGGCACAATTCGTCTCCGGGACAAACAGCTCGCGAACAGCCTGCACGTACTCTTCCGTACGCGTCTTCACTATGTTGTAAAGACTAATCAGATCATTGTTGATATCAGCAAGGATATAACGAGAAAAGTCGGTGTTGAGAAACACCGACCCGGCACCGACGAAAGGCTCAACCAGACACTCGCCCTTGGGCAAATGCCGTTTAATATCATCAAGCAGAGGATATTTACCCCCTGCCCACTTCAAAAAAGCGCGATTTTTCTTCATGCTGACTAACTAATTACACCTTCTCCGGCTGTGGAGAAAGCTCCGACAGCATCCAGCGCTTCAGGCAGTTCCCGCAACGGTAATCCATTGCGGGAAATCGCCTTGATTACTTCAGATCGGCCTGTACCTGGCGCAATGGTTTCGCCCACGGATTCTTGGCCTGGACATCGGCTGGCAATGTAGACACTGCCTTTTTCGCCTCTTCTTTCGAAGCGTACACACCAGAAACCAGGACATACCATGGCTGACCATTACGCGTCGTTTCATAGACAACGTAGTTTTTCAGGTTCTCTTTCTTCGCCCAACCGTTCAGGTTGTCGTAGTTAGAGGAACTACTCAGCTGCAGAGTGTAATGGCTGGACGGTGCCGATTTCAACGAACCAACATTACCTGTAGTCTTCGCCCCTGCGGCAGGTGTTGTCGTAGCTTGTGCCGGAGATGCCGTTTGTACTGGCGCAGTAGTCGCCGTCTCTTTCGGCGCTGGCGTTGCGGCTGGCGTAGAAGTCGCAGCCGGTACCTTCGTGCTCGCGGCAGGCGTGGTCGGCCCAGTGCGTTTCGGCTGCTGTGCTACCGGCTTCGGTTCCGTTTTCACGGTTGCTTGCGGTTTTTTCGGTTCAATCACCGCCTGCTGACGAGCCGGACGCGTAGTGGTCGGGCGTTCGACAACCTGCGTTTTCGCCGTATCACGCGACGCGTTGCCGTTACGGACAGGCGCCACCGTTGCGGGTTCAGTCGGCAGCGTGGAGTTGACCGCCACATTATTTAACTGCTGCTGATTTTGCGGCTGAGTCAGCGCGTTATTCAGATCGCCCTGCACTTCAACACGTTGCTGCCCATCCGCTGCCGCTGGGGTTTGCCCCTGAGTCGGCGTGGAAGAGATCGGCGGCAGAGAAACATCCTGCTGAGTATTGCCCGCAGACGAGATTCCCGGCGCTGGCTGCACGCCATTCGTCTGATCGGCAGTATTACCAGCAAGATCAATACTTTTCTCACCAGACGCAGTTTGTTCGCTGGAAGAGGTCGAAGGGGCTTTAAGCGCAGAGCCGATGCCAATGATCAACAGCAGCAGCACCAGAATACCGACGCCCATCATCATATACTGACGAGAAGCGGGCTTGCTGGCTGCTTTTTTGCGCTTACGCGGACGGCGTTCTACACGCTCTTCATCCACGGTTTCATCTTCGTATTCGTCATCTTCTTGTTCGACTTCCGGTTCCTCATCGCGCCCTTTTTGTGCGCGAGTTGGGCGGCGATCGTCAGCATCATCAAGTTCAATATCATCAAAATTGATCTGCGGTTCACCACGCTCAGTACGTTCAGAACGCTCAGAAGATTGACGAGAACGACCAGTACGACGATCGCTGGGATCGGGTTTCAGCTCGTCTTCTGGTTTGAATTCATCCATTTAACACCCCACTAAAAGGTTAATGCTTACCACACTGCGATTAACCTGAAGCTAATAGACCGCTGGATAAGCGGTCCGACCTTTCTTGTTGTTACGCTGATTGACAATCGGCAATTGCGTTAAGAACGAGCTCGTGCGGCACACCGCCGCGAACTTCGCTCTTACCGATTGCCAGCGGAAGAATTAACCGCATCTCTCCCGCAAGGACTTTCTTATCACGCAGCATATGCGGTAAATACGCCTGCACAGCCATTTCGCGCGGCCCATTAACCGGTAACCCCGCCCGCGTGAGCAGGGTTATAATACGCTGCGTTTCGGCAGAACTGAACTGCCCGAGACGTTCTGACGTCCGCGCCGCCATTACCATACCTGCTGCGACCGCTTCACCGTGTAACCAATTGCCATAACCCATTTCAGTTTCAATGGCATGACCAAAGGTGTGCCCCAGATTCAGTAAAGCACGTAAGCCGGATTCGCGCTCGTCGGCAGCGACAACTTCTGCTTTCAGCTCACAACAACGGCGAATGCAGTACGCCATTGCTGGACCATCCAGACGAAGTAACGCATCCATATTCTCTTCCAGCCAGTTGAAAAACTCACCGTCAAGAATAATGCCGTATTTGATAACTTCCGCCAGCCCAGACGCTAACTCTCGCGGGGGAAGCGTTTTCAGACAGTCGAGATCTACCACCACCGAAGCTGGCTGATAGAACGCGCCAATCATGTTTTTACCGAGGGGATGGTTGACTGCGGTTTTGCCGCCAACAGAGGAGTCGACCTGCGACAGTAACGTCGTCGGGACTTGAATGAAACGAACGCCGCGCTGATAGCTCGCCGCCGCAAAGCCGGTAAGATCGCCGACTACGCCGCCGCCAAGCGCCACCAGCGTAGTATCGCGACCATGCGGCTTTTGCAACAACGCCGTAAAGACCGTGTCGAGTACCGCCAGGCTTTTATACTGCTCGCCATCAGGGAGGATAACGCAATCAACGTTAACACCCGCCTGTTCGAGTACACCGCGAACCTTATCGAGATACAGAGGAGCCAGAGTTTCGTTGGTAACCAACATCACCTGCTCGCCCGATTTCAACGGTAAGAATGAAGCTGGTTCGTTAAACAAACCAGATGCGATGGTAATTGGGTAACTACGTTCCCCGAGAGTAACGACTATCCTCTCCATAACGCGACATCCACCTTAATTACTGTACCCGCAGACGAGTGTATATAAAACCAGAATTAGTTGCTTTCCAACATATGAATAATCTGGTTTGCGACCACTTTAGCGCTTTGATCATCAGTACGAATGGTCACGTCGGCAATCTCTTCATACAACGGATTGCGTTCATTGGCCAACGCTTCCAGAACTTCACGCGGCGGTGTTTCAACGTGCAGCAACGGACGTTTTTTATCACGCTGCGTACGTGCAAGTTGCTTTTCGATGGTCGTTTCAAGATAAACGACAACGCCACGAGCGGAAAGACGGTTACGCGTTTCACGGGATTTCACAGAGCCGCCGCCGGTAGCCAGCACAATACCCTGTTTTTCGGTCAACTCATTGATGACCTTTTCTTCACGCTCGCGGAAGCCTTCTTCGCCTTCTAAATCGAAAACCCAGCCCACATCAGCTCCGGTTCGTTTCTCAATCTCTTGATCGGAATCGTAAAATTCCATATTGAGTTGTTGAGCTAACTGGCGCCCAATAGTGCTTTTTCCGGCACCCATAGGCCCAACCAGAAAGATATTGCGTTTCTCTGCCATTTTTTCGGTACTACTAAGACTATTCGTTAATGATAAACCCGCTTCGCTCAGAGAGCGCCACAGGACATGAACTGAAACCTCATAAGATATTGCGAGAGTCAGACTGAAAATTATCTCAATACTCCAGCGGGTTTGGCAACTGAATAAATCGCCTATCCCTCTGCATATCTGGTCGCTGCAGGCGCACTGCCTTGCTATCACCACTCTGGCGATAAATCACCGGGTAAGATTAGCGTAAAAAAGACAGCAAAATGCCGTGTGAAAGATAAATCACCATCATGGAACATGGCAACGAAGAGCACCGACTCTCAAATCGGTACTCCTTGTATGCTAAATACCTGCGCGCGTCAAATAGATGAAACGTGTTCAGCATAAAAAACTCGCTGTTTTTGCGGCAAGTTTACTCACTGGAAACAAGCCGTGGCGTAATAAATACCACCAACTCACGTCGTTCATCTTCTTTTCCATCATGACGAAATAATTGCCCAAACCAGGGGATGTCTCCCAGTAGAGGTACGCTATCCTGACCCGATTTATTTTTACGGGTAAAGATGCCGCCCAACGCCAGCGTTTCTCCGCTTTTAACTTCGACCTGCGTTTCTATCTCCTGCTTATCTATCGCCAGTACTTCGCCATCGGCCTGCTGTAGCACCTGCCCAGGCACGTTCTGGCTGATGTGTAATTTCAGTCGGATTCGGCCTTTTTGTAGCACGGTGGGCGTCACTTCCATCCCCAGCACTGCTTCTTTGAACTCCACCGACGTTGCACCGCTTTCGCCACTGGAGACCTGATACGGAATTTCACTCCCTTGTTTGATACTGGCTGGCTGAAGATGCGAGGCCAACAGCCGCGGGCTAGCGATAATATCCAGTTGCTGTTTTTGTTCGAGTGCAGACAGTTCCAGATCCAGCAAACGTCCGTTAATCCGCCCAATGTTAAACCCGATATGCGTTGTCGCCGTTGCCACGGAGAGATCGCTGCCAAGCGTGGTCACTTGCCCAACGCTACCAACGTGTTGCGCATCGGCCAGCGTCCATTTCACCCCCAGTTCCCGCAGGCTTTTTTCATTAATAGTGACAATGTGTGCCGACAGTTCAACCTGCCCGACAGGCAAATCCATTTGTGCAGCCCACTGTTCCAGCGCCGTTAACGCCGCTTTGTTATCGCGTAATAAAAGGCGATTGGTGCGCTTATCAACAGTCATACTGCCTTTGGCGCTAAGCAGCTTCTCTCCTGCTTTCGCCAGTTCTCCGGCATCTGCGTACTGCAAGGTAATATTGCGATTTTCCAGCGGTAGATTAGCCTGCGCCCGTGCCCACTCAGCTTCCTGACGAGCGATATTGTCATTCTGCCAGGCAATAGAATGTACCGAGAGAATGTTGCCCTCCTGACGCGTTATCAACCCGGCGCTTTTCACTACGGTTTGTAGCGCCTGTCGCCAGGGGACATCGGTTAAATGCAATGACACCGTGCCGCTGACGTCGGGTGAAACCACCAGGTTTAATTTCTCCTGTTCAGCCAGCGCCTGTAAAACCTGAGCAACCGGAACGTCATCCACCATTAGCGTGACTTTTTGCGGCTTTGCCGCCTGCACGATGGGAATCATCATCAACAGTAGTGCGGCTATCCATTGCTTCATTTTTTTCTCCTTGCCGTTGCCACAACCATTGTGGCGGTTCGCAGTTTTTCCCGGTTCCCAGCGTTAATGCGTCAGGCGTCAACTGTAAGATCGTCCAGCCGTTTTCCAGCACATCGTTTTGCAGTACCCGTCGCCATTTATTCTGATTATCTTTTATTACGCCAATAACACGATCGCCTCGTCCCACCATTCCTTGATATCGCCACTGAGTAAGTTAGCTAATCCGGCACAGATCTTCCGGCGGTTTGAAAAGGTCGCGCATACCGGTTAAAAAGCATAATGCGGCAACGGCCAGCAACCCGCGTTTAGCCCTCATGTGGCATCTCCAGTTGCAGCGTGAATAGCAGTTCATTGCCTTCAACGCCAAGCGAAAAACGGCTCACGTTAACATTGCGCTCTGCCAGTCGGGTAAATATCGACGGCACCGCTTCCCAGAGTGTTTTCAACGCCAGTTCGCCTCCCTGAGCGGATGGATGCCAATGCACCAATTGCGTACCGGACAACTGAAAATCGAGTGGGGAAAAAGGCAGCGTTTTTTAGTCGTCGACAGGAGTGATGTCCACCAGTCGATGTAAATTAGCCCATTGCTGGTGATTACTTACCCGCAATCGAGATATCGCGACGTTCTCTTCCTGACGTGTCGCTGAGAAAAAGAGAAGAGCCAGCAACATCAGCAACCAACCGGCCCAGCAAAGCAGCCTTACGTGAGGCGAAGCCGCGTACCACCTGTCAAAAAGCATGTTCATCGCCGACTTTCCTTGTTAACTGATACTCAAATTGCCAGCGTCCCTGCGCATCCTGCTGTGTGGTCCCTCGCTGGTTGAGCTGAAAAGAAGTATCCTGGCGAAGTGCCGTTTCCAGAGCATTTAACGCGCTGATGCTTGTCGTCAGTCCCTTTACCTGCAACGTTTCCTGTTGCCAGTTCATTGTCGTCAGCCACGCCTGCTCTGGCAGGAACGTCGCCAGTGCTTCCAGGGCCGGCTGCCAGTCGCGCGTCAATTGTCGCTGGCGCTGACGTTGCAAATGCTGCTCGCGCAACTGTTGACGTTCCAGCAAACGCGGCTTACTGGCTTTTAAGAGGCTGGCGCGCTGTTGTTCTGCCTGGAGTAAAACAGCTTCAATCTGTGCTTCAGTATCAGTTGCCAAACGCAACATCAGCATCATTCCAGCTGCCAGCAGTAGAGGAGAAACAAACGCCAACAACCAGAAACGAAGAAAGGCCGCCCGACGTTGTTGCCGCCAGGGCAAAAAATTGATTGGCGGGTTCATCAGAAAATCTCCCCGAGCGCCAGTCCCAGTGCGACAGCGAAGCCCCCGCCCGGTGGCGGTAGCGGGGGTTGCCGGACAGAAACCGCATCCCAGGGATCAAATCCGCCTTCACCACATATCGCGATACTTTCGGGGTCAATAGCTAACGCCTCTGCAAGGTCATTTGCACTCGTCATCCCTACCGCCCGTTTTCTCCCCCAGCTATACCGCGTCGCCCATAGCCATTGCTCATTATCATACCAGGCCAGACATTGTTGGTGAGGGGGTAAAAAAGGCAGAAGCCGTTGCAGAGCGCAGGCATCCGGGGTGATTGCGCTAACGTGAACACGCAACCGTTCTGCCAGGGTAAGCAGCACTGCCAGTTCTTTGCTTTGCGCAGCGGTCACGTTATAAGCGGGACTGAGAGAGTCTTCGCTGTAATCGAAGCGTAAAGAGTCTGGATCCATATCCAGTTCGCGGGCCATCGAACCTGCCAGCCAGGCCGTTTGTTCCCGCTCGCCGAGGGCCATTGCCGGGCGCGCAAACGCTCTTTGCAACGTCCGGCTGGCGGGAAATGACAGCATAATATGGTGACGATGCGGTAGTTCGCGGCTCCACGGTAACAACGCTTTTACCAATTGTTCTGTGTCAAGAATACGTCCGTCTTTAATAGCGTCTGTCGCCAGCGGCAAACGCCACCAACGTTGCAAAAAGCACGTTTTAGCGCCACGCACGATAGCAACCGCCACTGCGTCTTGTTGTTGTAAATGCAAACCAATTTGCCAGCTCTTAAATGCCATTGTGATGATCTCCTTATCACCCGCCACTCTGACGGGTATATCAATGCGTCTGGCTTGCCTTTATACTACCGCGCGTTTGTTTATAAACTGCCCAAGTGAAACTAAATGGGAAATTTCCAGTGAAGTTCGTAAAGTATTTTTTGATCCTTGCAGTCTGTTGCATTCTGCTGGGAGCAGGCTCGATTTATGGCCTCTACCGCTACATCGAGCCACAACTGCCGGATGTGGCGACATTAAAAGATGTTCGCCTGCAAATTCCGATGCAGATATACAGCGCCGATGGCGAGCTCATTGCTCAATACGGTGAAAAGCGTCGTATTCCGGTTACGCTGGATCAAATCCCGCCGGAAATGGTGAAAGCCTTTATCGCGACAGAAGACAGTCGCTTCTACGAGCATCACGGCATTGACCCGGTGGGGATCTTCCGTGCGGCAAGCGTGGCGCTGTTCTCCGGTCATGCATCACAAGGGGCGAGCACCATTACCCAGCAACTGGCGAGAAACTTCTTCCTGAGTCCAGAACGCACGCTGATGCGTAAAATTAAGGAAGTCTTCCTCGCGATTCGTATTGAGCAGTTGCTGACTAAAGATGAGATCCTTGAGCTTTATCTGAACAAGATTTATCTCGGTTACCGCGCCTATGGCGTCGGCGCCGCTGCACAAGTCTATTTCGGTAAAACCGTCGACCAACTGACGCTAAACGAGATGGCGGTAATTGCCGGGCTGCCGAAAGCCCCTTCCACCTTCAACCCGCTCTACTCAATGGATCGCGCCGTTGCACGGCGTAACGTCGTGCTATCGCGCATGCTGAACGAAGGGTACATCACTCAACAACAGTACGATCAAACGCGTACAGAGGCGATTAACGCTAACTATCACGCGCCAGAGATTGCGTTCTCTGCGCCGTATCTCACCGAAATGGTGCGCCAGGAGATGTATAACCGTTACGGCGAAAGCGCCTATGAAGATGGTTATCGCATTTACACTACCATTACTCGCAAAGTACAGCAGGCCGCACAGCAGGCAGTGCGTAATAACGTGCTGGACTATGACATGCGCCACGGCTACCGCGGCCCGGCCAATGTGTTGTGGAAAGTGGGCGAGTCAGCATGGGATAGCACCAAAATTACCGATACGATGAAAGCGCTACCGACCTATGGACCTCTGCTACCTGCCGCAGTCACCAGCGCTAACCCGCAAGAAGCAACGGCAATGCTGGCGGACGGGACGTCAGTCACGCTAAGTATGGAGGGAGTTCGCTGGGCGCGCCCTTACCGTTCCGATACTCAACAGGGGCCGACGCCGCGTAAAGTGACCGATGTTCTACAAACGGGGCAGCAAATCTGGGTTCGTCAGGTAGGCGAGGTCTGGTGGCTGGCGCAAGTACCGGAAGTGAACTCAGCGTTGGTGTCTATCAATCCACAAAACGGCGCGGTTATGGCGCTGGTCGGTGGCTTTGATTTCAACCAGAGCAAGTTTAACCGAGCGACCCAGGCACTGCGTCAGGTAGGTTCAAATATCAAACCGTTCCTCTACACCGCAGCAATGGATAAAGGTCTGACGCTGGCAAGTATGTTGAACGATGTGCCGATTTCCCGCTGGGATGCAGGTGCAGGTTCTGACTGGCAACCCAAAAACTCTCCGCCGCAGTACGCCGGCCCTATTCGCTTACGTCAGGGACTGGGGCAGTCGAAAAACGTCGTAATGGTACGTGCCATGCGGGCAATGGGTGTCGACTACGCCGCTGAATACCTGCAACGCTTCGGCTTCCCGGCGCAAAACATTGTTCACACCGAATCGCTGGCGCTGGGGTCTGCCTCATTCACACCAATGCAGGTGGCGCGCGGCTATGCGGTAATGGCAAACGGCGGCTTCCTGATCGATCCGTGGTTTATCAGTAAAATTGAAAACGATCAGGGCGGCGTGATTTTCGAAGCGAAACCGAAAGTAGCCTGCCCGGAGTGCGATATTCCAGTGATTTACGGTGATACGCAAAAATCAACTGTGCTGGAAAACAACGACGTTGAAGATGTGGCTATCTCCCGCGAACAACAAAATGTTTCCGTTCCAATGCCGCAACTGGAACAGGCAAACCAGGCACTGGTAGCGAAGACCGGCGGACAGGAATACGCACCGCACGTTATCAATACTCCGCTGGCGTTCCTGATTAAGAGCGCATTGAACAGCAATATCTTTGGCGAACCGGGTTGGCAGGGAACTGGCTGGCGTGCTGGTCGAGATTTACAACGCCATGATATCGGCGGAAAAACCGGGACAACCAACAGTTCAAAAGATGCGTGGTTCTCAGGTTACGGTCCAGGTGTTGTGACCTCAGTATGGATTGGCTTTGACGATCACCGTCGCAATCTTGGCTACACCACGGCTTCCGGGGCGATTAAAGATCAGATCTCTGGCTACGAAGGCGGGGCGAAGAGTGCCCAGCCAGCATGGGACGCTTATATGAAATCCGTGCTGGAAGGTGTCCCCGAGCAGCCGCTGACACCGCCGCCAGGTATTGTGACGGTGAATATCGATCGCAGCACCGGTCAACTGGCTAATGGCGGCAACAGCCGCGAGGAGTATTTCATTGAGGGTACGCAGCCAACACAACAGGCGGTACACGAGGTAGGAACGACCATTATCGAGAATGGCGAGGCGCAGGAATTGTTCTGATTAAAAAGGCGCTTCGGCGCCTTTTAGATTACAGGCAAAGTGCGCGCTGTTCATGTCGGATGCGCGTATTTACAACCGCCCCAGGCCCTTCAGCCACTCGCGCACGAGGAACAGCGCGCTAACATTGCGCGCTTCATTAAAGTCAGGCTCTTCAAGTAAATCCATTATCTTCGCCAGCGGCCAGCGAACCTGAGGCAACGGCTCTGGCTCATCGCCTTCCAGCGATTCCGGGTAGAGGTCCTGCGCCACCACAATATTCATTTTGCTGGAAAAGTAAGACGGCGCCATGCTGAGCTTTTTCAAAAAAGTCAGATCCCTCGCGCCAAATCCCACCTCTTCTTTTAGTTCGCGGTTTGCAGCTTCATAGACGCTTTCACCAGGATCAATTAATCCTTTCGAAAATCCCAGTTCGTAGGATTCAGTTCCTACCGCGTACTCACGAATAAGGATCAGGTGATCGTCGACAATAGGCACAATCATCACCGCTTCCCGGTTGGTTGGACGCATTCTTTCATAAACACGCCGCACGCCATTGCTGAACTCCAAATCCACGCTTTCGACAGTAAACAATCGGGAACGGGCTACAGTTTCAACATTCAGAATGGAGGGTTTTTGTAATGATTTGCTCATTGTGGAATCTTTGCAGTGAAATCAGCCGTTATTGTGCGATACGCAACACACTTTCGGCAATGTGAATTGCATATTATTTACATTTACGTAACTCAATAAATAATAGTTCTTAAATCAAATTAAAAGTCAATAGGTTGAAATAACTCCAGGAATTTGCTGATATTCCGCCTTCAAAGGGTTTGCTATGATCAGCAGTCACTGGGATGCGCTTAATGATGCTCAAGTTCAACTCCACGCTTGCCGATAGCCAACCGCAGAATTATGTTTTGTGTCCAGGGTGCAACTTACCACGCCTGACAGATTAAGTAAGATGGGGAAAGCATGAGCACCATTGTCATTTTTTTAGCTGCTTTGCTGGCCTGCTCACTACTTGCGGGGTGGCTGTTCAAAATACGCGCCCGGCGGCGACAATTGCCCTGGACTAGCGCCTTCGCTGACGCACAAACGCGCAAACTCACCCCTGAAGAACGTAGCGCCGTTGAAAACTATCTTGAAAGCCTGACGCAAATTTTGCAGGCTCCCGGACCGACGGGCGCCTGCACTGCGCCGGTCTCTCTGACGTTGAACACCAAAAGCAATAACGTGATGATGCTGACACACGCCATCACGCGATACGGTATTTCGACTGACGATCCTAACAAATGGCGTTATTACCTCGATTCGGTGGAAGTGCATCTGCCTCCCTTCTGGGAGCAGTACATCAACGATGAAAACACCGTCGAACTCATTCATACCAACTCGCTCCCGCTGGTTATTTCACTCAATGGTCATACGCTGCAAGAGTATATGCAGGAGACCCGCGGCTACGCCTTACAACCTGTCTCATCAACGCAGGCATCGATTCGCGGTGAAGAAAGCGAGCAAATCGAGTTACTCCACATTCGTCAGGAAACGCACGAAGAGCACGAGCTTAGCCGCCCGCATGGGCTGCGTGAAGCATTGCTGATTGTCGCCTCTTTCCTGATGTTTTTTTTCTGTCTGGTTACTCCCGATGTATTTGTTCCGTGGCTGGCTGGCGGTGCCTTACTGCTGCTGGCAGCGGGTCTGTGGGGGATATTCGCGCCCCCGGCAAAATCCTCTCTACGAGAGATTCACTGCCTGCGTGGTACGCCGCGCCGTTGGGGCTTATTTGGCGAGAACGATCAAGAGCAGATAAACAACATTTCGCTCGGCATCATCGACCTGGTTTATCCTGCCCACTGGCTACCTTATATTGCCCAGGATCTCGGCCAACAAACCGATATCGATATCTACCTCGATCGCCACGTGGCCCGTCAGGGACGTTATCTTTCACTGCACGATGAAGTGAAAAATTTCCCGTTGCAGCACTGGCTACGCAGTACGATTATCGCCGTCGGTTCACTGCTGGTGTTGTTTATGCTGCTGTTCTGGATCCCATTAGACATGCCGCTGAAATTCACACTCTCGTGGATGAAGGGCGCGCAGACTATTGAAGCCACCAGCGTTAAACAACTTGCTGACGCTGGCGTACGGGTGGGAGATACCTTACGCATTAGCGGTACAGGTATGTGTAATATCCCGGCGTCCGGGAGCTGGAGCGCGAAAACCAATTCACCTTTCTTACCGTTTGACTGCTCACAGATCATCTGGAATGACGCCCGTTCATTACCGCTACCAGAGTCTGAGCTGGTCAACAAGGCCATGGCGTTGACAGAGTCAGTAAACCGACAGTTGCATCCTAAACCGGAGGATGAATCTCGCGTCAGCGCCTCATTACGTTCCGCAATTCAGAAATCCGGTATGGTGCTGCTCGATGACTTTGGCGACATCGTGCTGAAGACCGCAGATCTTTGTGCAGCCAAAGATGATTGCGTACGACTGAAAAATGCCCTGGTGAATCTCAGCAATAGTAAAGACTGGTACACACTGGTGAAACGCGCTAATGCAGGGAAACTCGATGGTGTGAATGTGTTGCTCCGTCCAGTGAGCGCGGATTCACTCGATAATCTGGTGGCAACCTCCACGGCCCCATTTATCACGCATGAAACGGCACGAGCGGCACAATCACTGAATAGCCCTGCTCCGGGAGGATTCCTGATTGTCAGTGACGAAGGCAGCGATTTAGTCGATCAGCCGTGGCCCACGGTTTCGCTTTATGACTATCCGCCGCAAGAGCAGTGGAGCGCCTTCCAGAAGCTGGCGCAAATGTTGATGCATACGCCGTTTAACGCCGAGGGTATCGTCACCAACATTTTCACCGATGCCAATGGCACACAGCATATCGGCTTGCACCCTATCCCGGATCGTTCCGGCCTGTGGCGCTATCTCGGTACCACATTGCTACTACTGACGATGCTGGGCAGCGCTATCTATAATGGCGTACAAGCCTGGCGACGTTACCAGCGTCATCGTATTCGTATGCTGAAAATTCAGGAATATTACGAAAGCTGCCTGAATCCTAAGCTACTCACATCTTCAGAAAGCCTCATCGAATAACACGTTTGCGCGGCAGGTTATGCTACTCTGTCGCGCAAATTGCTTCACTCTGGAGATTTCCCCCATGCATATCAACATTGCCTGGCAGGACGTAGACACCGTTCTGCTGGATATGGACGGCACACTACTCGACCTCGCCTTCGATAATTATTTCTGGCAAAAACTGGTGCCCGAAACATGGGGGGCGCAGAACGGCGTCACACCACAGGAAGCGATGGAATATATGCGTCAGCAATATCACGACGTGCAGCATACGCTAAACTGGTACTGTCTTGATTACTGGAGTGAGCAACTGGGTCTGGATATTTGTGCGATGACCACCGAGATGGGGCCGCGCGCCGTATTGCGTGAAGATACCATTCCGTTTCTGGAGGCTCTGAAAGCCAGCGGTAAGCAGCGAATTTTGCTCACCAACGCTCACCCGCATAACCTGGCCGTAAAACTTGAGCACACCGGTCTGGACGCACACCTTGATTTATTACTTTCCACCCACACATTTGGTTATCCGAAAGAGGATCAGCGGTTATGGCATGCGGTGGCCGAAGCTACGGGTCTGAAGGCAGAAAGAACGCTGTTTATCGATGACAGTGAAGCCATTCTCGATGCTGCCGCACAATTTGGAATTCGTTACTGCCTCGGCGTCACTAACCCCGACTCCGGGATTGCCGAAAAACAGTATCTTCGCCATCCGTCACTGAATGACTACCGACGTCTGATCCCCTCGCTAATGTGAAGGAGACGCCATGAAAGAGAAACCTGCTGTTGAGGTTCGACTGGATAAATGGCTGTGGGCCGCCCGTTTTTATAAAACCCGCGCGCTGGCCCGCGAAATGATTGAAGGCGGTAAGGTGCATTACAACGGGCAACGCAGCAAGCCGAGCAAAATCGTCGATCTGAATGCCACGCTCACTCTGCGCCAGGGAAATGACGAACGAACAGTAATCGTGAAGGCGATTACTGAGCAACGTCGCCCCGCCAGCGAGGCGGTCTTGCTGTATGAAGAGACTGCGGAAAGTGTAGAGAAACGCGAAAAAATGGCGCTGGCACGTAAACTTAATGCCTTAACCATGCCGCACCCGGACCGACGCCCGGACAAAAAAGAGCGCCGCGACCTGTTACGATTTAAACATGGCGACAGTGAATAACTGTCACCTGCAAGAGAGATGACTATGCCGCAACATGACCAATTACATCGCTATCTGTTTGAAAACTTTGCCGTACGCGGCGAACTGGTGACCGTTTCGGAAACCCTGCAACAGATCCTTGAGAATCACGATTATCCGCAACCCGTGAAAAACGTGCTGGCAGAATTGCTGGTTGCGACCAGCCTGCTGACCGCCACCCTGAAATTTGATGGTGATATCACCGTTCAGTTACAAGGCGATGGCCCGATGAATCTGGCGGTAATCAACGGTAACAACAACCAACAAATGCGCGGCGTGGCGCGTGTACAGGGCGAGATCCCTGAAGATGCCGATCTGAAAACACTGGTCGGGAATGGTTACGTCGTGATTACGATTACCCCGCGCGAAGGCGAACGCTATCAGGGCGTGGTGGGTCTGGAAGGCGATACCCTGGCGGCCTGCCTGGAAGATTACTTTATGCGCTCTGAACAGCTACCGACACGCCTTTTCATTCGCACCGGCGAAGTTGACGGCAAACCCGCTGCAGGCGGTATGTTGTTACAGGTAATGCCAGCGCAAGATGCCCAACAGGATGACTTCAATCACCTGGCAACGCTGACCGAAACCATCAAAACTGAAGAACTGCTGACTTTACCGGCAAACGAGGTTTTGTGGCGTCTGTATCACGAAGAAGAAGTAACGGTTTACGACCCGCAGGATGTCGAGTTCAAATGCACCTGTTCTCGTGAGCGCTGCGCTGACGCGCTAAAAACGCTGTCAAATGAAGAAGTGGATAGCATCCTGGCTGAAGAAGGCGAAATTGACATGCATTGTGATTACTGCGGTAACCACTATCTGTTCAACGCCATGGACATTGCAGAGCTTCGTAACAACGCGTCTCCAGCAGATCCGCAAGTTCACTAATTATCTGAAGCCTTAAGGTGGAGATTCTTTGCCGTCTCCACCTCATTCCTAAATTCCCACCAGACATTCTAAAATGTGAAACCACATTTAGTGCTTTTTTTTCTCGTGTTGAATCGATACGTTTACTGTTTGATTTGCATGATTTTCTTTAGTGAATGCGATTACAGTCACAATATCCCCGTCAAACATACCTTTTTTTAACCTTTTAAGAACATTTTCTACATCTAAAATGCCATTTCTGCGATAATATCAACCGTTTCGTGACAGGAATCACGGAGTTTTTTGTCAAATATGAATTTCTCCAGATACGTAAATCTATGAGCCTTGTCGCGGTTAACACCCCCAAAAAGACTTTACTATTCAGGCAATACATATTGGCTAAGGAGCAGTGAAATGCGCGTTAACAATGGTTTGACCCCGCAAGAACTCGAGGCTTATGGTATCAGTGACGTACATGATATCGTTTACAACCCAAGCTACGATCTACTGTATCAGGAGGAGCTGGACCCGAGCCTGACCGGTTATGAGCGCGGGGTGTTAACTAATCTGGGTGCTGTTGCTGTTGATACTGGGATCTTCACGGGTCGTTCACCAAAAGATAAATATATCGTTCGTGACGATACCACTCGTGATACTTTCTGGTGGGCCGACAAAGGCAAAGGTAAGAACGACAACAAACCTCTCTCCCCTGAAACCTGGCAGCATCTGAAAGGTCTGGTGACCAAACAGCTTTCCGGCAAACGTCTGTTCGTTGTAGATGCCTTCTGTGGCGCTAACCCGGATACTCGTCTTTCCGTTCGTTTTATTACTGAAGTGGCCTGGCAGGCGCATTTCGTCAAAAACATGTTTATTCGCCCGAGCGATGAAGAGCTGGAAGGGTTCAAACCTGACTTTATCGTCATGAACGGTGCAAAATGCACCAACCCACAGTGGAAAGAGCAGGGCCTGAACTCTGAAAACTTCGTGGCATTTAACCTGACCGAACGTATGCAATTGATTGGCGGCACCTGGTACGGCGGGGAAATGAAGAAAGGGATGTTCT
Source organism: Escherichia albertii NBRC 107761 = DSM 17582 (assembly GCF_000759775.1). GTDB lineage: Bacteria > Pseudomonadota > Gammaproteobacteria > Enterobacterales > Enterobacteriaceae > Escherichia > Escherichia albertii. The sequence goes on along the minus strand of NZ_BBMY01000013.1, from coordinate 33,533 downwards.
CAATGATGAACTACCTGCTGCCGCTGAAAGGTATTGCCTCCATGCACTGCTCCGCCAACGTTGGCGAGAAAGGTGATGTTGCGGTATTCTTCGGTCTTTCCGGCACTGGTAAAACCACCCTTTCCACCGACCCGAAACGCCGCCTGATTGGCGATGACGAGCACGGCTGGGATGACGACGGCGTGTTTAACTTCGAAGGCGGCTGCTACGCGAAAACCATCAAACTGTCGAAAGAAGCGGAGCCTGAAATTTACAACGCTATCCGCCGCGATGCGCTGCTGGAAAACGTCACCGTACGCGAAGATGGCACTATCGACTTTGATGATGGTTCAAAAACCGAGAACACCCGCGTTTCTTATCCGATCTACCATATCGATAACATCGTTAAGCCCGTTTCCAAAGCAGGCCACGCAACTAAAGTTATCTTCCTGACGGCCGATGCTTTTGGCGTACTGCCGCCGGTTTCTCGCCTGACCGCCGATCAAACCCAGTACCACTTCCTCTCTGGCTTCACCGCCAAACTGGCTGGCACCGAACGCGGTATCACCGAACCAACGCCAACTTTCTCTGCCTGTTTCGGCGCGGCATTCCTGTCGCTGCACCCGACTCAGTACGCAGAAGCACTGGTCAAACGTATGCAGGCCGCAGGCGCGCAGGCGTATCTGGTGAACACTGGCTGGAACGGCACTGGCAAACGTATTTCGATTAAAGATACCCGCGCCATTATCGACGCCATCCTCAACGGTTCGCTGGATAATGCAGAAACTTTCACTCTGCCGATGTTTAACCTGGCGATCCCAACCGAACTGCCGGGCGTAGACACGAAGATCCTCGATCCGCGTAACACCTACGCTTCCCCGGAACAGTGGCAGGAAAAAGCCGAAACGCTGGCGAAACTGTTTATCGACAACTTCGATAAATACACCGACACCCCTGCGGGTGCCGCGCTGGTAGCGGCTGGTCCTAAGCTGTAATCAGCTGATATCTCATTGACCCCTTATCCAAACGGATAAGGGGTTTTTTTATATCTAATTAGCTACCAATATGTACACGGTACACTTATAATTATCAATAGACCGCAGGATGCATTATGTTCACCTTTATTGAACTACAAGGATTTAGCAAACGCCGCCAGTTATTGCTACCTGATGATGAGTTCCGGGCTTTTCAGGAACTACTCATTCAAGATCCCACTGCCGGTGACATTATCGCGGGCACAGGCAGTTTCAGAAAAATTCGCTGGAACCGTTCTGGAATGGGGAAACGGGGTGGTATTCGGATAATTTATTACAATGTGACACGCAATGGCCGAATTTATCTGGCGTTGATTTATCCTAAAAATGAACAGGATGATTTAACAGAAGAACAAAGAAAGGCATTGAAACTATTGTCCGAGAAGCTGCTTTAATGTTGAAGCTCCACAAATTCCACCATGGCCGAAATGCCAACGGAGGCATTGAAAACAGATGAAAGATGAATTATTTGCTGATCTTCTTGCCAGCGCAGAAGAAATGGTACGCATCGAAAAGGGTGAAGAAACGCCTGAACCAGAGCACGTCCATACTTTTAGCGAAATCGATGTAAAAGCGATCCGTGAAGCAACGGGTTTACGTCAGCAAGATTTTGCTGTCGCCGTAGGGGTAAGTTATGACCTGGTCAAAAGCTGGGAAACCAAACGCCGTCAGCCTACCGGAGCACCCCGAAAATTGCTCCTACTTTTGCAAGCGAATCCTTTCATTATCAATCAATTGAAAACAATCTAAAAACGGGAGGCACCTGCGCCTCCCGTTTTATTTACCCTTCTTTTGTCGTGCCCTGCGCTCGCGTTACCGGCACAGGCAGCCAGGCGCGAATGGAAAGCCCCCCCGCTCACTGGTACCAAGCTCCAGCATCCCGTTATGGTTGTCCACGATACGCTGCACAATCGCCAGTCCTAACCCCGTGCCGCTAATGGTGCGCGCACTGTCGCCACGGACAAACGGCTGGAAAAGGTGCTTACGTTGTTCTGGCGCAATACCCGGACAGTCATCTTCTACCTATCGACTTTGACGATGGTTCAAAAACCGAGAACACCCGCGTTTCTTATCCGATCTATCACATCGATAACATTGAATACACCGACACCCCAGCGGGTGCCGTTCTGGTAGCTGCGGGTCCGAAGCTGTAATCGGTTAAGTTAAGAGACGAAATCCCCCGTTTCGCAAGATACAGGGGATTTTTTATTTTCTGTCAGAATTAAACGGGGCAAACAGATAATCCAGCGAATGGCGTGTTTCACGAAAAAACGCATCCAGTTCAGGCTGTGCTTTTATCGCGCTGGAGGGAATGAAAATATCGCAAAACTCTTTCGTCGTTTCTCTGGAGAAACTCTTCGGTAAGTGCAGAAAAAGCCACAAATAATCTTCTTCGTAGTCAATACCATAAAAATCCCCCCAGCGAAGTATGCCCTGCTGATGAGATTCATAAAAAACAATCCCCTCGAGGTAAAACTCATAACGTACGGGTTTCGTAAAAGTAACTTGCTTTGTTTTTGACTTAAAATCGTTAATTCTTCTGCTGATTAACAGGAACATTGACCACAGGCAGACCAACGTGAAAATGAGCACTAATCTGCTGACTCCGGTGAATTTTAAGTCATGAGACGGGTTCAACCATAGTGGAAGTATGAGCAATATTGCCGACAAGCCAAATGCCCACCATTTAAAACGCTCTTTAATATAACGGACATAGCACTTAACGGCAGCGTTATATGTTGTCTGGGTATAGTGGATTTGCACTGTGCCAAGGTAACGGGTGGTTTGTGGATCAAAGAGATACTGACTCCGGCACTGACCATTTTTATTCGTATTAACAGGCATCATTCTGCTCGCCAGGAACGAGAACAGGCACTCACGTCATCACAAAGATATGCCTTCAGATAATCATCAAAATCTTTATAACGTGATTCCCCATTGCAGTCATAAACCCAGACTTCTGGCTCAACGCTACTATCAAGCCAAAGGAGAAAAACCATTTCATAACTGAAATCACTACCGGCAAAAAGTGACAAGCGATTTGAATGGAATAATCCCCAGACATGATTATCCCAATTATCACGTGAAGCTTCAGCGTTCATTTTGATTTCATTGAGAAACGTATTTTCTATGTGTTCCTGCCAAAGCATTTCCATATCACTTATGCTTAGCCAGCTTCCATGTGTAGCGCTTAACCAACGTCCACAATGTGCAAAACGCGCCTGCAACATAGGACTGGCCTTCTGCCAGACACCGTTTTTCAATGTCGGGATCTGACCATCAAACGCAGGGCTTGCAGATTCAGGAACAACATTGAATGGGCTATCAGATACTAACCTTTCATTTATCGCTTGCTGAATACGTTCCCTGATCATATTTCTCTCCGCGTTAGATCATTCCTGAACCATTAATTTATGGCTTATGTCCCCATGTCCTGAGATAGTAGTTTTCTCGTAAAATGGTCAGTTCAGGGAAACGAGTTGCAGCTTCATCAACCAATGGTGGAATACGATTATCTTTAATTTCACAAAGCAGCAAAATAGCCTTTCGTACAGTCTCCATCTTTGATGATGTAAACAGTAGTAATATCAACTCAACGAATCCTCGGCTTTCGTTGAAATCAGGCGCCTTGCTCATCGCCCACAATAATGTTTGCTGACGGTCATCAGTGATAATTTCGAGAAGTGGCAGAAAAGTATCATATTTATTATATTCTGTTTCTTGTATAGCAAAGACAGCTGAGGATAGAGTTTCATCGTCAAGCTCAGGCATCATTATTAACAGTGAATGAATATAATCCTCAATATTCACCACACTATCTCTACAGGCAAAACGAAGATCTTTAATAGCAATATCACGTAATTCACCTGGCATTGTAAAATAGAGTCGAAAAATATCTGCAGCACAAGAAGCTTTTTTTTGGCGTAATCTTATGAATGCCTCTTCACACAATTCTTTATCATTCTCTGTACGGCAAACATGTTCCCAAAGGGCAAGAGTTTCGGGTTCTGTCTGTGGAAAGCGGCATAGCGAGAATAAGATGGGTCTACGTAAATCCGGGATTTACTCAGTTAAAAACCACTCACGCAGTTGGATTTGCGTTCCTGGTAAACTTCTATCGAAACCTTTCATACTCATGCCAGCAATAAAATCGTCCAGCCAGCGTTCATACCAGTCGAGAAAGTTTTTGTCGTAAATAAAATCGAAGGGATATTCTTCATCACCATCAGTCAACATTAACCTTCCACGATACTGCCCCGTCACCACCAGGCAAATATCATAAGTACATCCCAGGGTGAGAATAGTCAATGCGCCGTCAAAAAAAGTAAATTCGTCATCATCATCTTCCGTATTGTCAGCATTCAACTTATCGACATCCTGCTGGGTCATGTACAGCGGAATAGGACTTTCTTTTGTTATATCACCGTAAACATATGTACTGTCTAAAGATTTAAGACCGTAAGCATGTGCCGGTCCCCCATTAGCGATATAGCGAAGAAAAATTCGATATTCCCGTGGCAAAGTGACGCCGTGTTTTTTCTCCCAGGAAGCTATTTTCGCTTCGCGGGCAGGTTTCGGCCATTGATATTTCCAACCTTCAGAACCGAATAACTTACATTCAGGATCCAGTGCGGCAATGCGTGGAATCTTTTCTTTTATACGTGCAATCTGTGCTTGTTCTTCATTGGTGAGTTGCATCGAGCTATTCCTTTAGTTTGTTTCTACCAATCAAGATACGCTAGCCTGCAATCAGCTTACAGTGCACTTTACTTTGTATGCTGCAGATGTCTGAAACCGTATTTATTCAGTAGATACGAACGCACAAAATAAAACGGGAGGCACCTGCGCCTCCCGTTTTATTTACCCTTCTTTTGTCGTACCCTGCGCTCGCGTTACCGGCACAGGCAGCCAGGCGCGAATGGAAAGCCCCCCCCGCTCACTGGTACCAAGCTCCAGCATCCCGTTATGGTTGTCCACGATACGCTGCACAATCGCCAGTCCTAACCCCGTGCCGCTAATGGTGCGCGCACTGTCGCCACGGACAAACGGCTGGAAAAGGTGCTTACGTTGTTCTGGCGCAATACCCGGGCCATCGTCTTCTACCTGGAACCAGGCGCGATTCGGCTCGGTGCCGCTGCTGACCTTGATCCAGCCATTGCCGTAACGGGCAGCATTCACCACCATATTCGCCACTGCGCGTTTAATCGACAATGGATGCATTTTCACTTCAATACTACCGGGGTAAAGCGCAGTTTCAATTTCCCGCTCATAACCGCTTTCAGCGGCAATCACCTCACCAAGCACGGCATTAAGATCGGCCAATTCCATCGGCATCTCCTGCCCGGTACGCAGGTAGTCGATGAACTGCTCAATGATGGCGTTACACTCTTCAATATCCTTATTGATGGATTCTGCAAGATAACCATCCTGCTCGCTCATCATTTCAGTCGCCAGGCGAATACGCGTCAGCGGCGTGCGCAGGTCATGGCTGACCCCCGCCATCAGTAACGTACGGTCATCCGCCAGTTGCTTTACCCCAGCCGCCATATGGTTAAAGGCGCGGGTAACCGAACGCACCTCCGATGCACCATATTCACGTAGCGGCGGCGGAATAATCCCTTTACCTACCTGCAAAGCGGCATGTTCGAGATCGACCAGGGGGCGGTTTTGAATACGTATAAATAACCACGCTCCGCCTATCGCCATCAACATAATCGCCAATGTATAGCGAAATAGCGGGGAGAAATCTCCCTGATGAATTTCGGTCAGCGGCACACGCACCCAGATATTGGGCGACAGCCAGGTTTTCAACCAGACGACGGGCGAGCTCTTGTTGACCTCGACGCGAACTTCCGTCGGGCCTCCCAGTTGCTGCGCCATCTGATGGCTTAAGAATTCATAATGTTGCGCCCAACGCAGGCCTGCTTCTTCGGCGGCCTCGTTGGAGTAAAGAGAGATCCCCAGCTCACGGTAGATCTCCCGACGGAAAGCGGGAGGCACAACCAACTGTGTGCCGTCCTCCAGTTGCAGTTTATCGGTCATCAACATACGCACTTCGTACGCGAGGACTTTATTAAACTGCTGAAGGCTCGGCAAAATCGCGAAGTTCAGCACCACCAGATAAGTCGTCACCAGGCTGACGAACAGCAAGGTGACGATGAGCAATAACGTGCGAGCAAATGAACTTCGTGGCGAGAAGCGCAATCGCCTCATGCTTTAGAACCGTCCGGTACGAAGACGTAGCCCAGACCCCAGACGGTCTGAATGTAACGCGGATGCGCCGGATCTTCTTCTACCATGCGACGCAAACGCGAGATCTGCACATCAATGGAACGTTCCATTGCAGAATATTCACGACCACGGGCAAGGTTCATTAACTTATCGCGGGAGAGCGGCTCACGCGGATGGCTGACCAGCGCCTTCAGTACCGCAAACTCACCGCTGGTAAGCGGCATCGGCTCATCGTCGCGGAACATCTCGCGCGTACCGAGGTTAAGTTTGAACTTACCGAAGGCAATCACCGCTTCTTCCTGTGACGGCGCGCCTGGCAGCTCGTTCGCCTGACGACGCAGTACCGCACGGATACGGGCCAACAGCTCACGGGGGTTAAACGGCTTGGGAATGTAATCGTCAGCACCAATTTCCAGGCCAACAATACGGTCAACCTCTTCCCCTTTCGCCGTCACCATGATGATCGGCATCGGGTTGCTCTGGCTACGAAGACGTCGGCAAATCGACAATCCATCTTCACCAGGTAACATCAAATCCAGTACCATAAGATGGAAAGATTCACGAGTCAGCAGGCGATCCATCTGTTCTGCATTAGCGACGCTTCGAACCTGGAAGCCTTGTTCGGTGAGATAACGTTCCAGCAGCGCACGCAGGCGCATGTCGTCATCGACCACCAGAATCTTGTAGTTCTCTTGCATTGTTTGTACTCCCAAAGGTTCGCAACAATTTGTAAGCGTGTATTCTTAAAAAAGCTTACGTTCGTCACCAGCTAAATCTGGTATGAATTTCAGCCTAAATTGTTACAAAGCATATTAAACAGCAGCTTAAGTATACAATTTATTCGGCGAAACATTATTGATTCTGTTGATATGATCACGTTATACCCAATGTGCGCATTATCAAACAGACAAAGGGAATCAACGAGATGAAAACGCCCCTGGTTACCCGGGAAGGGTATGAAAAACTCAAACAAGAGCTAAATTATCTCTGGCGTGAAGAACGCCCGGAGGTCACAAAGAAGGTGACCTGGGCCGCAAGTCTGGGCGACCGAAGCGAAAATGCTGACTATCAGTATAATAAAAAGCGCCTGCGTGAAATCGACCGCCGTGTGCGCTATCTCACTAAATGCATGGAAAATCTCAAAATCGTCGATTACTCCCCACAGCAGGAAGGCAAAGTCTTTTTTGGCGCGTGGGTAGAGATTGAAAATGACGATGGCGTAACTCACCGTTTCCGTATTGTCGGCTACGATGAAATCTTTGGTCGTAAGGACTACATCTCTATTGATTCCCCGATGGCCCGCGCGTTGCTGAAAAAAGAGGTGGGCGATCTGGCAATAGTGAATACCCCAGCCGGAGAGGCGAGTTGGTACGTTAATGCCATCGAATACGTGAAACCGTAAAGAAGAATCTTAACCTCCTGCCTTTGGCTGGCATTTTTGCCAGCCAATCCGTATAACTATCCCCTGATTTTTGATCCGAATAGATGAACTCAAACCATGATGAATGATTCGTTCTGCCGCATTATTGCGGGTGAAATTCAGGCTCGCCCGGAACAAGTTGACGCTGCCGTTCGCCTGCTTGACGAAGGAAATACCGTGCCGTTTATCGCACGTTATCGTAAGGAAATCACTGGCGGTCTGGATGACACGCAATTGCGTAATCTGGAAACACGTCTGAGCTACCTGCGCGAACTGGAAGAGAGACGTCAGGCGATCCTCAAATCCATTTCCGAACAAGGTAAACTCACCGACGAACTGGCGAATGCCATCAACGCCACCTTGAGCAAAACCGAACTCGAAGACCTCTATCTGCCCTACAAACCCAAACGCCGTACCCGTGGACAAATCGCCATTGAAGCAGGTCTTGAACCACTGGCTGACCTGTTGTGGAACGATCCATCACATACGCCGGAAGTCGCCGCCGCACAATTTATTGATGCCGATAAAGGCGTGGCAGATACCAAAGCCGCGCTGGACGGCGCACGCTATATTCTGATGGAGCGCTTCGCGGAGGATGCCGCTCTGCTGGCGAAAGTGCGTGATTATCTATGGAAAAACGCGCATCTCGTCTCGACTGTAGTGAGTGGTAAAGAAGAGGAAGGCGCGAAATTCCGCGATTATTTCGATCATCACGAACCGCTGTCAACGGTGCCTTCTCACCGCGCGCTGGCGATGTTCCGTGGTCGTAACGAAGGCGTACTCCAGCTTTCGCTAAATGCCGATCCGCAGTTCGACGAGCCGCCGAAAGAGAGCTATTGCGAACAAATCATCATCGATCACCTCGGCCTGCGCCTGAACAATGCTCCGGCAGATAGCTGGCGCAAAGGCGTGGTGAGCTGGACCTGGCGCATCAAGGTGCTGATGCATCTGGAAACCGAGTTGATGGGCACCGTGCGCGAACGTGCGGAAGATGAAGCGATTAACGTTTTTGCCCGTAACCTGCACGATCTGCTGATGGCCGCTCCTGCCGGGCTGCGTGCGACAATGGGCCTCGATCCGGGTCTGCGTACCGGCGTCAAAGTGGCGGTAGTCGAGGCGACCGGCAAACTGGTGGCGACCGATACCATTTATCCACACACCGGGCAGGCCGCAAAAGCGGCGATGACCGTTGCCGCACTGTGTGAAAAGCATAATGTCGAACTGGTGGCGATCGGCAACGGTACGGCTTCCCGCGAGACAGAACGTTTCTATCTCGACGTACAGAAACAGTTCCCGAAAGTCACTGCGCAGAAAGTGATCGTCAGCGAAGCAGGCGCATCAGTTTACTCCGCTTCCGAACTGGCGGCGCAGGAATTCCCGGATCTCGATGTTTCTCTGCGTGGCGCAGTATCTATCGCCCGCCGTTTGCAGGATCCACTGGCAGAGCTGGTAAAAATCGATCCGAAATCTATCGGCGTGGGTCAGTACCAGCATGACGTCAGCCAGACGCAACTGGCCCGCAAGCTGGATGCGGTAGTGGAAGATTGTGTAAACGCCGTTGGCGTCGATCTCAACACGGCATCCGTTCCGCTGTTAACTCGCGTGGCTGGCCTGACGCGTATGATGGCGCAAAACATCGTGGCCTGGCGCGATGAGAACGGGCTATTCAAAAACCGTCAACAACTGTTAAAAGTGAGCCGTCTGGGGCCAAAAGCCTTCGAACAGTGTGCGGGCTTCCTGCGTATTAACCACGGCGATAACCCACTGGACGCCTCCACCGTTCACCCGGAAGCCTATCCGGTGGTGGAACGCATTCTGGCGGCAACGCAACAGGCGCTGAAAGATCTGATGGGCAACAGCAGCGAACTGCGTAACCTGAAAGCCTCGGATTTCACCGATGAGAAGTTCGGTGTACCGACGGTGACTGACATCATCAAAGAACTGGAAAAGCCAGGTCGCGATCCGCGTCCAGAATTTAAAACAGCCCAGTTTGCTGATGGCGTCGAGACGATGAACGACTTACAACCGGGCATGATTCTGGAAGGCGCAGTCACCAACGTCACTAACTTTGGCGCATTTGTCGATATCGGCGTGCATCAGGACGGCCTGGTTCACATCTCTTCCTTGTCGAATAAGTTTGTGGAAGATCCGCACACCGTGGTGAAAGCGGGCGATATTGTGAAGGTGAAAGTACTGGAGGTAGATCTTCAGCGTAAACGTATCGCGCTGACCATGCGTCTGGACGAGCAACCAGGTGAAACCAACGCCCGTCGCGGCGGTGGTAACGATCGCCCGCAAAACAACCGCCCGGCAACCAAACCGCGCGGTCGTGATGCACAACCTGCCGGTAATAGCGCAATGATGGATGCGCTGGCAGCGGCAATGGGGAAAAAACGTTAATCGCTCTGATGGGCAAACGTAAATTTGCCCGATGCGCAAGCTTATCGGGCCTACGGTTCAATCATTGTTATTTAAATTTGTGCGAAATCGTAGGCTCGATAAGGCGTTCATGCCGCATCTGGCAGGACAAAACGCACTTTGTCAGCAATCTGATATCTCCGGCATTTTTATTCCACAGCCAAACTCACACAACATTTCGTCAATATTTATCACAACATTAACAATTAAAACATTAACAAAACATTGAACAGCCATAATAATTCGCTATCCGAATTATATCTCTACCCAGATATAACCTTGAGCCACATCAACATTGAGTCAGATTATTATCTAAACCAACATTCGCACACATTTTAAGTATTGCTGATAGAAACCATTCTCATTATCATTGTGCTGTTGATTATTTAATCTCTCCCCTTCGTTGGCAAATCATCTGGTCTCATGTCGCTGTCAAACGCCCCATGAGGTAGTTATCCAGTTAATGAGAAACAAGTAGGCACCTATGCAATACACTCCAGATACTGCGTGGAAAATCACTGGCTTTTCCCGTGAAATCAGCCCGGCATATCGTCAGAAGCTGCTTTCTCTTGGCATGTTACCCGGCTCTTCTTTTAATGTGGTGCGTGTCGCACCACTCGGCGACCCCATTCATATCGAAACTCGTCGTGTGAGCCTGGTATTACGGAAAAAAGATCTGGCCTTATTAGAAGTGGAAGCTGTTTCCTGTTAATACGGTGATAACAACAATGAAAAAATTAACCATTGGCTTAATTGGTAATCCAAACTCTGGCAAGACCACCTTATTTAACCAGCTCACTGGCGCACGTCAGCGCGTGGGAAACTGGGCTGGCGTGACCGTCGAACGTAAAGAGGGGCTGTTCTCCACCACCGATCATCAGGTCACACTGGTGGACCTACCAGGCACCTACTCTCTAACCACTATCTCATCGCAGACCTCACTGGATGAGCAAATCGCCTGTCACTACATTTTGAGCGGCGACGCCGATCTGCTGATTAACGTGGTAGACGCTTCAAACCTCGAGCGTAACCTTTACCTGACGCTGCAACTGCTGGAACTCGGCATTCCGTGCATTGTGGCGCTAAACATGCTCGATATTGCCGAAAAGCAAAATATTCGCATTGACATTGATGCGCTGGCAGCACGTCTTGGTTGCCCGGTGATCCCACTGGTCTCCACTCGTGGTCGAGGAATTGAAGCACTGAAACTGGCGGTCGATCGCTATAAAGCCAACGAGGATGTGGAGCTGGTGCATTATGCTCAGCCGCTCATCAATGAAGCCGACGCGCTGGCAAAAGTGATGCCGTCTGACATCCCGCTTAAACACCGTCACTGGCTGGGCCTACAAATGCTGGAAGGCGATATTTACAGCCGTGCCTATGCCGGTGAAGCGTCGCAACATCTGGATGCCGCCCTCGCCCGTCTGCGTAATGAAACGGACGATCCGGCATTGCACATTGCTGATGCTCGCTACCAGTGCATTGCAGCTATCTGTGATATGGTAAGCAACACTCTGACGGCAGAACCCAGCCGTTTTACTACCGCGGTGGATAAAATCGTGCTTAACCGTTTCCTCGGTCTGCCGATTTTCCTGTTCGTCATGTACCTGATGTTCCTGCTTGCCATCAACATCGGCGGCGCATTACAGCCACTGTTTGATGTCGGTTCTGTGGCGCTGTTTGTACATGGTATTCAGTGGATTGGCTACACACTCCACTTCCCGGACTGGCTGACTATCTTCCTCGCCCAGGGGCTTGGTGGCGGTATTAACACCGTGCTGCCGTTGGTGCCGCAGATTGGCATGATGTACCTGTTCCTCTCTTTCCTTGAGGACTCCGGGTATATGGCGCGTGCGGCATTTGTAATGGACCGTCTGATGCAGGCGCTGGGCTTGCCGGGAAAATCCTTTGTACCGTTGATCGTCGGTTTTGGCTGTAACGTACCGTCGGTGATGGGGGCACGAACTCTTGATGCCCCGCGTGAACGCCTGATGACCATCATGATGGCGCCGTTTATGTCCTGCGGCGCGCGTCTGGCCATCTTCGCGGTATTTGCAGCCGCCTTCTTCGGGCAGAATGGCGCACTGGCGGTATTCTCACTGTACGTTATCGGTATTGTGATGGCAGTGCTGACGGGGCTGATGCTCAAATACACCATCATGCGCGGCGAAGCGACGCCGTTTGTGATGGAACTGCCTGTCTACCACGTACCGCACGTTAAAAGTCTGATTATCCAGACCTGGCAGCGCCTGAAAGGCTTTGTTCTGCGTGCAGGTAAAGTGATCATCGTCGTCAGCGTTTTCCTTAGCGCCTTCAACAGCTTCTCACTGAGCGGGAAAATCGTCGACAACATTAACGACTCGGCGCTGGCCTCTGTCAGCCGTGTGATTACCCCGGTCTTCAAGCCAATTGGCGTACATGAAGATAACTGGCAGGCAACGGTTGGCCTGTTTACGGGCGCCATGGCGAAAGAAGTCGTGGTTGGTACGCTCAATACCCTCTACACCGCGGAAAATATTCAGGATGAAGAATTCAATCCAGCAGAATTTAACCTCGGAGAAGAGCTGTCAGGCGCAGTAGATGAAACCTGGCAAAGCCTGAAAGATACCTTCAGCCTTAGCGTACTGGCGAACCCGATTGAAGCCAGCAAAGGCGACGGCGAAATGGGCACCGGGGCAATGGGCGTGATGGATGAGAAATTCGGCAGCGCGGCAGCAGCATACAGTTATCTGATTTTTGTCCTGCTGTATGTTCCGTGCATCTCGGTGATGGGGGCTATCGCTCGTGAATCCAGCCGTGGCTGGATGGGCTTCTCCATTCTGTGGGGGCTGAATATCGCTTACTCACTCGCCACCCTGTTCTATCAGGTCGCCAGCTACAGCCAGCACCCAACCTACAGTCTGGTGTGCATTCTGGCGGTTGTTCTGTTTAACATCGCGGTCATCGGCCTGCTGCGCCGCGCGCGTAGCCGGGTAGATATCGAACTGCTGGCAACGCGCAAATCAGTAAGCAGTTGCTGCGCTGCCAGCACCACTGGCGATTGCCACTAAGGACACAGCAATGGCTTCGCTCATTCAGGTGCGTGATTTGCTGGCGTTACGGGGCCGTATGGACGCGGCCCAGATTAGCCAGACGCTGAACACCCCGCAGCCGATGATTAACGCCATGCTGCAACAACTGGAAAGTATGGGCAAAGCCGTGCGAATTCAGGAAGAACCTGATGGCTGTCTCTCCGGCAGTTGCAAAAGCTGCCCGGAAGGCAAAGCCTGTCTGCGCGAGTGGTGGGCATTGCGTTAACCTTGTTCCATCGCCTGTTTTGAAAAGCCCGGTATGCGTTTGCTACCGGGCTTTTTTGCGTGTCGCTTTCCATAAAAATGCAACTCTTGCAGCAGAGCATAAGTTCCTCTGAAGGCGTCTCGCAGGGATGAAAACCCTCAAGCTGGAGTCGAGCAGTTTTATCGATGACGATCTGCGTGAAAGCTATTCCGACGTGTTGTGGTCGGTGAAATACCTTATTGGTTACCTGATTAGTTATTTATTGGACCGACGCATGGAAACCCTGGATATCGCCAAAAGAATGCTGCAATCCAGAGTCCCTCTTGCGGGCATCATACACTTTACCGGGCGGTCAGAAGACGAGTTGGTTGCGACGAGTCAGTAGATTTTTGCCTCGCTATTTCAAATACTGCCTACACCCTCTGCTTCAACGCCACCAACTGTTGACAAAACTCGTCTGGATGCGAAATAAACGGTGCATGGGCCGCTTTGGCGAAGATGTATGACTCGCTGTGAGGCCAGAGTTCATCCAGCATCGGCACCACTTTGCGCGGTACCAGACCATCAAGATACCCATACAATCGCAAAAACGGCATTTGTACATTTTTCAGCGGTTGACGGAGATCGACCATTTTCAGAATTTCCAGTCCGCCATTGAGTACTTCAACCTCCGGCATCGGTAATGCCAGCACGGTTTTCTTCAGCGCTCGTGCATCCTGGCGTGCCGTTTCTGTACCCATGGTTTGTAGTGCAAGGAACCGTTCCACCGTCCGTTGAAAATCTTCACTGAGCTGCTGCTGGAAGCCCGCCAGCACATCCGGTTTTATCCCCAGCCACTCTTCGCGAGCGCTGAAGCACGGCGACGACGCCACGGTGACCAGTGCCTGGACACGCTCAGGATGGGTCAACGCAATTTGGCTTGCCACCAGCCCGCCCAGACTCCAGCCCAGCCAGATGGCGTTATCTGGTGCCTGCTGCAGCACGACTTCCGCCATGTCGGCAAGCGACATGGCGCCGAATCCCTGGCTGCGCCCGAAACCGGGGAGATCAACAAGATGCAACGTAAAATGCGAGCTAAGTTCCTCGTCTATGCAACGCCACACTTCGGCATTCAATCCCCATCCGTGCAACAGCACAAGATGAACATTCCCCTGACCTTTGGTCTGCCACCAGATGTTATTCATCCGCTATTGTTCTCTTTTGACTAACAAGGATGAACATATGCTAACAGTACCTAGATTATGCTGGCTATGCCGAATGCCGCTGGCGCTAGGCCATTGGGGAATTTGTTCGGTCTGCTCACATGCCGCACATAAACATGAAATGCTGTGCCCGCAGTGCGGGTTACCAACGGCACACATCGCTCTCCCCTGTGGCCGCTGCCTGAAAAAACCGCCGCCGTGGCAGCGTCTGATCACCGTATCCAGCTATACGCCGCCCTTAAGCCCACTCATCCATCAGCTTAAATTTTCACAGCGCAGTGAAATCGCCAGCGCGCTTTCGCGTCTGTTACTACTGGCGGTCTTACACGCCCGCCGGACCAGCGGGCTGCAACTACCGGATCGCCTCATCAGCGTACCGTTGTGGCGACATCGGCACTGGCGCCGGGGGTTTAATCAGAGCGATTTGCTTTGCCAACCGTTATCGCACTGGCTGCACTGTCAATGGGATAGCGAAGCCGTCACGCGTACAAGAGCCACAGCAACTCAGCATTTTCTCAACGCCCGCCTGCGCAAGCGCAACCTGAAAAATGCCTTTCGCCTTGAATTGCCCGTGCAAGGTCTCCATATGGTGATTGTGGATGATGTCGTCACCACCGGAAGTACCGTCGCAGAGATTGCGCAGTTGCTTTTACGCAATGGTGCGGCAACTGTCCAGGTCTGGTGCCTTTGTCGAACCTTGTAGAGCCTCGATGATGGGCGTATTATAACCAACTAAAATAGTCAACTATTAGGCCATTACTATGATCCGTATTTCCGATGCTGCACAAGCGCACTTTGCCAAACTGCTGGCAAACCAGGAAGAAGGGACACAAATCCGCGTATTTGTGATCAATCCCGGCACGCCTAACGCTGAATGCGGTGTTTCTTATTGTCCGCCGGACGCCGTAGAAGCGACCGACACCGCCCTGAAATTTGACCTGCTGACCGCGTATGTTGATGAGTTAAGCGCACCATACTTGGAAGATGCAGAGATCGACTTCGTTACCGACCAGTTAGGTTCTCAATTAACACTGAAAGCCCCAAATGCCAAAATGCGTAAAGTAGCAGACGACGCACCGCTAATGGAGCGCGTGGAGTATATGCTGCAATCGCAGATTAACCCGCAGCTTGCAGGCCACGGCGGTCGCGTTTCGCTGATGGAAATCACCGAAGACGGTTATGCCATTCTACAATTTGGCGGCGGCTGTAACGGTTGTTCAATGGTAGACGTCACCCTGAAAGAAGGCATCGAAAAGCAATTGCTGAACGAATTCCCTGAGCTGAAAGGTGTACGCGATCTCACCGAGCACCAGCGCGGCGAGCACTCTTACTACTAAATTTTCTCCTCTTTTGTCGCTTGCCCGATACGACGCTAAAACGTCCTGTCGGGCCTGAATGAAACCTGTATCATTGTTTTACTCCAACAATCCAATTCCTTCATTTCCCCACGATAATTTGACCTGCGTCTCATAATTTAAATTTACCCCACTCTGGTGATTCTCAAGCACGTAATGTTACCCGTATCATTCGCGCGGGCACCAAACACACTCATAACATCTGACGGCACTAATTCGTTTTAGGAGTCATCAGCCGTGGTGCCGTGATATCTCTGTTCTCAGTTGGGACAACCAGGATTTGTCGTCAGAAACCTGACGTTACCCATAACAAATTAAAGGCCAGGTAAATCATGCCATTAGTCATTGTTGCTATCGGTGTAATCTTGTTATTACTCCTGATGATCCGCTTCAAAATGAACGGTTTCATCGCCCTCGTCCTGGTGGCGCTTGCTGTCGGATTAATGCAAGGTATGCCGCTGGATAAAGTAATTGGCTCAATCAAAGCCGGTGTCGGTGGTACGCTCGGTAGTCTTGCCCTGATCATGGGTTTTGGCGCAATGCTGGGCAAAATGCTGGCAGACTGTGGTGGCGCACAACGTATCGCTACGACACTGATTGCCAAATTTGGTAAGAAGCATATTCAGTGGGCGGTAGTATTGACCGGTTTTACCGTCGGTTTTGCTCTGTTCTATGAAGTGGGCTTTGTGCTGATGCTGCCGCTGGTGTTTACCATCGCTGCCGCCGCCAATATCCCGCTGTTGTACGTTGGTGTGCCGATGGCGGCTGCGCTGTCTGTTACTCACGGTTTCCTGCCGCCACACCCGGGCCCGACCGCAATTGCCACCATTTTCAATGCCGATATGGGTAAAACCCTGTTGTACGGCACTATTCTGGCAATCCCAACCGTTATTCTTGCAGGTCCGGTTTATGCCCGCGTGCTGAAAGGTATTGATAAGCCGATCCCGGAAGGTCTGTACAGCGCGAAAACGTTTAGTGAAGAAGAGATGCCGAGCTTTGGCGTCAGCGTCTGGACTTCTCTGGTACCCGTTGTGCTGATGGCGATGCGCGCCATTGCTGAAATGATCCTGCCGAAAGGCCACGCTTTCCTGCCGGTAGCAGAGTTCTTAGGTGACCCGGTAATGGCAACGCTGATTGCAGTGCTGATTGCGATGTTCACCTTTGGTCTGAACCGCGGTCGTTCGATGGATCAGATTAACGATACGCTGGTTTCTTCCATCAAAATCATCGCGATGATGCTGTTGATCATCGGTGGCGGCGGTGCATTCAAGCAGGTGCTGGTAGACAGCGGTGTGGACAAATACATCGCCTCCATGATGCATGAAACCAACATTTCTCCGCTGCTGATGGCCTGGTCGATTGCCGCAGTACTGCGTATCGCGTTGGGTTCTGCAACCGTTGCGGCAATCACTGCGGGGGGTATCGCGGCACCGCTGATTGCAACGACGGGTGTTAGCCCAGAACTAATGGTTATCGCCGTCGGCTCCGGTAGTGTAATTTTCTCTCACGTGAACGATCCGGGCTTCTGGCTGTTCAAAGAGTACTTTAACCTGACTATCGGCGAGACTATCAAGTCCTGGTCGATGCTGGAAACCATTATCTCAGTGTGCGGTCTGGTAGGCTGTCTGCTGCTGAATATGGTGATTTGATAACACTGACTGCCGGATGCGCCGCATCCGGCATCAACCGCACTCTACTTCTTCTTCGCTGCCGCCCTGCGCCGTCTGTCCAAATCCTTCAGCAACTTGTTCACGCCATCATCGGCAAACATCTTTTCAAGCGTTGCGGAAAGTTTGCGTCGCCAGTTTTTGTACTGGTAACTGGTGCCGGGAATATTGACGGGTTCGGCCATATCCAGCCAGTCTTCCGGCTGTAGCCCTAACAGGGCGCTGTTACTGTCGGCGATGTAACGCTGCAAGCCGCGATTAAGCATCGGTGTCATCGACATCAAGGATGCCTTATGCCCGGCACGTTTGGGCAGACATCCATATTTATGCAGCGCATCCAGCAACCCTTGCTTCGCCAGCTCACGATCCTGATACAAACCACGCAGCACCACGTCATCCGGGTACAGACCCAGCGTTTTGCCCAGCGTTAAATCTCCGCTTTCCCAATAACCGCGCAGTGTTGGCAAGTCATGCGTCGCCGCAACCGCCATCGACTGCTCTGGATACGCTTTCGGCGCGCGGAACGTCTTCTCGTGATCGTTTTCGAAATAGAGTACTTTGTAGGAGTAAACACCGCTACTTCGCAGCTTACCGACTATCTCTACTGGCACTGTGCCGAGATCTTCGCCAATCACCATGCAGCGATGACGCTTACTTTCAAGCGCCAGAATTGAGAGCAGATCATCCACCGGATAGTGAACATACGCCCCCTGATCCGCCGTCTCGCCATACGGTATCCACCACAAACGCAGCATCGACATCACATGGTCAATTCGCAACGCGCCGCAGTTTTGCATATTGGCGCGCAGCAGCTCGATAAACGGCGCATAGGCGCGCGCGGTGATGATATGTGGGTCCATCGGCGGCAATCCCCAGTTCTGCCCCAACGGGCCAAGGATATCCGGCGGCGCGCCAACCGATGCTTTCAGGCAATACAGTTCACGGTCACACCAGGTTTCCGCCCCGCCTTCCGCTACACCAACCGCCAGGTCGCGGTACAAACCAATCGGCATTTCATAGCCCTGGCTTATCTCCCAGCAGGCGGCAAACTGGCTGTAAGCCAGCCACTGCAACCAGAGATAAAAATCGACATCATCACGATGTTCTTCGCAGAACTGACGCACCTCTGGCGAGTCTACGTTCTGATATGCCTGCGGCCACGCCGGCCAGCCCCAGCGCATTTCATCTTCTTTCACCTGCTGGGCGTGTAACGCATCAAATGCGGCCTGCCAGAACAGGCTGTCTCCCTGTTCTGCGACAAACTGACGAAATGCCGCCATTTGCTCATCATCTCGTAGCGAGAATCCTTTCCATGCCATTCGCAACGCCGTCATTTTCAAGGCGGTGACGGTAGAATAATCGACCCAGTCAGCATCCCGCGCTTGTTGCAGCGTCCGTTGAGTGGTTGGCATTTGCCACCAGGCTTGTGCCTCTTCGCTAAGTTGAAAATCCTCAACGCCGTTAACGTCGATATAAATCACGTTCAACCAGCGGCGAGAAGACGGGCTATAGGGACTGGCACTTTCTGGATTTGCCGGGTAAAGCGCATGAATCGGGTTCAGGCCGATAAACGATCCGCCGCGTTTCGCCACATCCACCAACATGGATTTGAGATCGCCAAAGTCACCTATTCCCCAATTTGTTTCCGATCGCAGTGTATAAAGCTGAACGCAAGCGCCCCACAGCTTTTGTTTATTCAGCAACGCCTGCGGTTCGTAGCAACGTTTAGGCGCGACAATCACCCGGCAGTGAGAACGCTGTTCGTCCTGAGTGAGCGTCAGGCTGTGATACCCTTCTGGCAGCCTCGCGGGGAGGTTGAATGTTTTACCTCCACTCACGTGGCCCTTGTACTGCATTCCTTCTTCGGTGGTCAACAGCCAGCTATATTCACCATTGCCCCCCACAGCCATCGGCATTTTTTTACCGACGGTATAAACCATGACATTCGGGACAGGCGTTACCGCCACTTTCGTGGCGGTACGTTGATGCATCGCGTCAAGCAAACGCCGTTTGGTTTCGGCGCTAATCGACTGCGGTTTACCGTGGGCATTGATGTAATTGGGGCTGATCCCCGCCGCCAGCGCGGCATTATCCAGACGTTTGCTTTCCATCGAGCTTCCTTAGCGTTTTGCCTGCCAGATACGAGCCTGGTAATCGCGAATAGAGCGATCCGAGCTAAACATACCGCAGCGGGCGGTATTGAGGATCACTGCGCGAGTCCAGGCCTCCTGGTCGCGGTACAGTACATCCACTTGCTTTTGTGCCTCTACGTAGGCTGCAAAATCCGCCATGACCAGATACGGATCGCCCCCCTGTTTGCCGATACTGTGCAGCATCGACTCGAAGGCATGCTTATCGCCGTCGCTGTATTTACCGCTTTCCAGCTCTTTCAACACGGCGTCCAGCACCTTATCTTTCTTCCGCCATTTCACCGGGTCGTAGCCTTTAGCCAAAATGGCCTTCACTTGTTCCACGGTATGACCAAAGATAAAGATATTTTCTTCACCGACTTTCTCGGCGATTTCAACGTTAGCGCCATCCAGCGTACCGACGGTGAGTGCGCCATTGAGCGCCAGCTTCATATTGCCAGTACCGGAAGCTTCTTTACCTGCGGTGGAGATTTGCTCGGAAATATCCGCCGCCGGGATCAGTTTTTCCGCCGCCGAGACACAATAATCTGGCAGGAATACCACCTTCAGTTTGTCACCCACGAGTGGATCGTTGTTGATCACATCAGCCACTTTATTGATCGCAAAGATAATGTTTTTCGCCAGGTAATAGCCTGGTGCTGCTTTCGCACCGAACAGAAACACACGCGGCACGCGGTCAGTCTGCGGGTTTTCGCGAATTTCTTTGTACAACGCCAGAATATGCAGCAGATTCAGGTGCTGACGTTTGTACTCGTGCAAACGTTTGATCTGGACGTCGAACAGAGCCTGAGTGTTGATCTCAATGCCTGTGCGATTTTTTACAAACTCTGCCAAGCGGGCTTTATTCGCCTGCTTGATCTCGCGATATTGCTGGCGGAATTTTGCATCATCAGCGAATTTTTCCAGATTGATCAGTTGATCAAGATCGTTAGCCCACTCTTTTTTCAGTGATTTATCCAACAATGCCGCCAGTGCCGGGTTGCACTGTTTGATCCAGCGACGAGGAGTAATACCGTTGGTGACGTTATGGAATTTATTCGGCCACAACTGGTGATATTCCGGGAACAGATCTTTCACCACCAGATCCGAATGCAACGCCGCTACACCGTTCACCGCAAAACCGCCAACTACGCACAGATTTGCCATATGCACTTGCTTATCGTGCACAACCGCCAGTTTGGCCCACACTTTTTCATCGCCCGGCCAGGTTTTCTCCACCAGCGTTTTAAAGCGAGTATTAATTTCGTTGATTATCTGCATATGACGCGGCAACAACGCTTTCACCAATTTCACATCCCAGCGCTCCAGCGCTTCCGGCATCAGGGTATGGTTGGTGTAGGCGAAAGTTTTGCTGGTGATCGCCCAGGCTTCATCCCAGCTCATCTGGTGCTCATCAATCAATACACGCAACAGTTCAGGAATAGCAATGGTTGGATGTGTGTCGTTCAGTTGAATAACTTCATAATCTGCCAGTTCGTGCAGCTTACGGCCCGCCTGATGATGGCGACGCAAAATATCCGCCACCGAGCAGGCACACTGGAAGTACTGCTGCATCAGCCGCAGTTTTTTACCTGCGGTGTGGTTATCGTTCGGATAGAGCACTTTGGTCAGTTTTTCGGCGTTGATGCCCTGCTGTTCGGCACGCAGGAAATCACCATCGTTAAATTTAGTCAGATCGAACGGATGCGCATGCGTTGCCTGCCACAGACGCAACGGTTGCGCTATACCATTACGGTAGCCGAGAACGGGGAGATCCCACGCCTGACCAGTAATAGTAAATTCGGGTTCCCAGCGTCCATCTTTTGTCACTTTACCGCCAATGCCGACTTGCACATCCAGTGCTTCGTTATGACGGAACCACGGATAATTGCCGCGATGCCAGTCATCCGGCGCTTCAACCTGTTTGCCATCGACAAAAGACTGGCGAAACAAACCATATTGATAGTTCAGGCCGTAGCCTGTAGCAGCCTGGCCAACGGTTGCCATTGAATCGAGGAAGCACGCAGCCAGTCGCCCCAGGCCGCCATTGCCCAGCGCCGGATCGATCTCCTCTTCCAGCAGATCGGTCAGATTGATGTCATAAGCCTTCAACGATGCCTGTACATCCTGATACCAGCCGAGGTTCAACAAATTATTGCCCGTCAGACGGCCAATTAAAAACTCCATTGAGATGTAGTTAACGTGGCGCTGATTCGCCGCCGGTTTGGCGAAAGGCTGAGCGCGTAACATTTCAGCCAGAGCTTCGCTCACTGCCAGCCACCACTGGCGAGGGGTCATTTCGGCCGCAGATGTTAAGCCATAACGCTGCCACTGGCGTGACAGAGCTTCCTGAAATTGCTTTTCGTTAAAAATAGGTTGTGACATAGGAGTTCCACTTTTCTTAGATTTTAAACACAACGTTATCGCTAGTTTGCCAGGCTCCATGTTGACCTTCCTCATCCTACGGGGGATTAGGCAGGGAGGAGTAACGGGGATGAGCAAGGAAATGTGATCTCGACCACTTAAAGGTAGTGCAATCCACTGCAAAGCATCTGTTCGGTGACATACAGAGCAAAAAACCTGCCTTTTAAGCGTAAGAAATGACCGTTGCGTATTATCAAAAAGCGGAAGGTAACGCTATAAATTAAGTAAAGAAGTGAAACCGTTTCGGCGATGAAATATCAATGGCGCTTCATCTTATTCTTAATGGATTTATTAATATCATCTTTTCAGATAGCAATTTCATCAGGAATAGAGAGAACATCATTGCTTAAATAGGGACAATGAACATAAGGAATATACCGTAAAACCCAGCATCTACGCTGCATCAGCGTTGTTTTAAGGTGAACCATTAATAAACGTTTGGAATTGTGACAGAGTGCAAATTCAGACACATAAAAAATCACCATCGCTTGCATTACAAAGGTTTCTGTCCGACCTTATGACCATTAATTACGAAGCGCAAAAAAAATAATATTTCCTCATTTTCCACAGTGAAGTGATTAACTATGCTGATTCCGTCAAAATTAAGTCGTCCGGTTCGACTCGACCATACTGTGGTTCGTGAGCGCCTGCTGGCTAAACTTTCCGGCGCGAACAACTTCAGGCTGGTGCTGATCACAAGTCCTGCGGGTTATGGAAAGACAACGCTCATCTCCCAATGGGCGGCTGGAAAAAACGATTTGGGCTGGTACTCGCTTGATGAAGGCGATAACCAGCAAGAGCGTTTCGCCAGCTATTTTATTGCCGCCGTGCAACAGGCGACCAGCGGACACTGCGCCATTAGTGAGACGATGACGCAAAAACGGCAATATGCCAGCCTGACGTCACTGTTTGCCCAGCTTTTCATCGAACTGGCGGAATGGCATAGCCCACTTTATCTGGTTATCGACGATTATCACCTGATCACCAATCCGGTGATCCACGAATCGATGCGCTTCTTCATCCGCCATCAGCCGGAAAATCTCACTCTGGTGGTGTTATCACGAAACCTTCCACAGTTGGGTATCGCCAATTTACGTGTACGCGATCAACTGCTGGAAATCGGCAGTCAGCAACTGGCGTTTACTCATCAGGAAGCTAAGCAATTTTTTGATTGCCGTCTGTCATCGCCGATTGAAGCAGCAGAAAGCAGCCGGATTTGCGATGATGTTTCCGGTTGGGCGACCGCGTTGCAACTCATCGCGCTCTCGGCAAGGCAAAATACCCATTCTGCTCATAAATCCGCACGCCGCCTGGCTGGAATCAATGCCAGCCATCTTTCCGATTATCTGGTCGATGAGGTTTTAGATAACGTTGATCTGGCAACGCGCCATTTTTTGTTGAAAAGCGCCATTTTGCGTTCCATGAATGACGCGCAGATTTCCCGTGTTACTGGCGAAGATAACGGCCAAATGCGCCTTGAAGAAATCGAGCGTCAGGGTCTGTTTCTGCAACGGATGGATGATACTGGCGAATGGTTCTGCTATCACCCGCTGTTTGGTAACTTCCTGCGTCAACGCTGCCAGTGGGAGCTGGCGGCTGAACTGCCGGAAATCCACCGTGCTGCGGCTGAAAGTTGGATGGCACAAGGTTTTCCCAGCGAGGCTATTCACCATGCTCTGGCAGCAGGCGATGCGCTGATGCTGCGCGATATCCTGCTTAATCACGCCTGGAGTCTGTTCAACCATAGCGAACTTTCTCTACTGGAAGAGTCGCTGAAAGCCCTGCCGTGGGACAGTCTGCTGGAAAATCCACAACTGGTGTTGTTACAGGCCTGGCTAATGCAAAGCCAGCATCGTTATGGCGAAGTGAACACCCTGCTGGCACGTGCCGAACATGAAATCAAGGACATCAGAGAAGGCACCATGCACGCAGAATTTAACGCTCTGCGCGCCCAGGTGGCGATTAACGACGGTAATCCGAATGAAGCCGAACGACTGGCAAAACTGGCACTGGAAGAACTGCCTCCGGGCTGGTTCTACAGCCGCATTGTCGCAACCTCTGTGCTGGGGGAAGTGTTGCACTGTAAAGGCAAACTGACCCGCTCACTGACGTTAATGCGGCAAACTGAACAGATGGCACGCCAGCACGATGTCTGGCACTACGCCTTGTGGAGTTTAATCCAGCAAAGCGAAATTTTGTTTGCGCAAGGGTTTCTACAAACCGCGTGGGAAACTCAAGAAAAAGCGTTCCAGTTGATTAACGAGCAGCATCTGGAACAGCTGCCAATGCATGAGTTTCTGGTACGTATTCGTGCGCAACTGTTATGGGCATGGGCGCGGCTGGATGAAGCCGAAACCTCGGCGCGTAGCGGGATTAAGGTCTTATCTTCTTATCAACCGCAACAGCAGCTTCAGTGCCTGGCAATGTTAATTCAATGCTCACTGGCCCGTGGCGATCTGGATAACGCCCGCAGTCAACTTAACCGTCTGGAAAACCTGCTGGGGAATGGTAAATATCACAGCGACTGGATCTCCAACGCCAATAAAGTCCGTGTTATTTACTGGCAGATGACCGGAGATAAAGCCGCTGCCGCCAACTGGCTGCGCCACACCGCGAAGCCAGAATTTGCCAATAACCACTTCCTGCAAGGTCAATGGCGCAACATTGCCCGTGCGCAAATCTTGCTGGGTGAATTTGAACCTGCAGAAATTGTCCTCGAAGAACTCAACGAGAACGCCCGCAATTTACGATTAATGAGCGATCTCAACCGTAACTTGCTGCTGCTCAACCAACTGTACTGGCAATCCGGGCGGAAAAGCGACGCCCAACGCGCATTGCTGGACGCATTAAAACTGGCGAATCGCACCGGCTTTATCAGCCATTTTGTCATCGAAGGCGAAGCAATGGCGCAGCAATTACGCCAGTTAATTCAACTTAACACACTGCCAGAACTGGAACAGCACCGCGCCCAGCGTATTCTGCGGGAAATCAATCAACATCATCGGCATAAATTCGCCCATTTCGATGAGAATTTCGTTGAACGTCTGCTAAATCATCCTGAAGTACCAGAACTGATCCGCACCAGCCCGTTGACCCAGCGCGAATGGCAAGTGCTAGGGTTAATTTATTCTGGTTACAGCAACGAACAAATTGCCGGTGAACTGGAAGTGGCGGCAACCACCATCAAAACGCATATCCGTAATTTGTACCAGAAGCTCGGCGTGGCCCATCGCCAGGATGCGGTACAACACGCCCAGCAATTGTTGAAGATGATGGGATACGGAGTGTAAGTTTAGCCGGATAACGCGCCAGATCCGGCTTACATCTCTGTATCATTCAATGCTCACCCGCGTTACGCCATCTGTTTCTATCAAACAAAACCGTACCGGCAAGAAACGCTCCACCACCGCGATATTGGTCAGCAGATGGCATGAGGGATGGGCGACCGTAAATTCCCCCGCACCCGCTAGCGCCATCGGTAGCACAATCTGGTCAGCGAGATACTCCCCCACCGCCGCCGGGCTTGCCAGGTAGCGTTTCACCTCTTTCACCAACTGCGCGGCGACCACTTCGGCACTGACGCGCTTTTCACCGACGACAAAAAAACGTTCGGTGATATTTTCACTTTCGACTTCAAGCGAGACGGTATTGCCCGGCCCCTGGTCACGCGGCAGGTTATGAACAGCCTGTTCATGCAGTGAAAAACTTGCCGCCAGCGTAGCGATTTCACGCTCAGCGACATGGCGCGGCACACCAGCTAATAGCACCTCTCCACGCATCCGCACAATGTTCCCGCGCTCGCCAAGTTGCAAGGTGTTAAACGATGCCACAGGCGAGACTTCCGTCGCCACCACCCCGCCTCCTGCAGGGTAAAAACCGTGGCGTAATAACGTGGTTTGCTGATGAATTCCCATTTTCGTCAGCAGCGGCTCCAGCACCCGGCGGATAAAGTCCGCAGGCGGTGCCGACGGGTTATCGGTGCCACCACTCACTTCAACACGCGAAGGCCCATCGGCAAACCACAGCGCGGGCAGCACCGTTTGCAGCACCAGCGTACAACTTCCGGCGCTACCGATAGCAAAGCGGTAATCGCCGCCGCGCACGGCGCCGGGCCGAAAGACCAGATGCTGCGACCCCAGCTCCGCGCCTTCCACCGTTGCTCCGCAAATTTCTGTCGCCGCCTTTACCGCGGTCAGATGCTGGCGCAACAGCCCCGGTTTCGCCCGCCCGGCACGAATGCCGGTGATGGTAAATGGCTGGCCGGTTATCATCGACAGACTCAGCGCCGAGCGCAGGATCTGCCCGCCGCCTTCGCCCTGTGCGCCATCCAGCGTAATCATCCTTTTCATCATTTATCCTTTTACGCACACCACCTGACGCAGAGTGTAGAGAACTTCCACCAGATCGCTTTGTGCTGCCATCACCGCATCGATATCTTTATACGCCATCGGAATTTCGTCGATCACTTCGGCATCTTTACGGCATTCCACATGCGCGGTGGCACGAATTTGATCTTCCACGCTGAACAGTTTTTTCGCTTTAGTACGGCTCATTACCCGCCCGGCACCGTGGCTGCACGAACAGAACGACTCTTCATTTCCCAGCCCACGGACGATAAAGCTTTTCGCCCCCATCGAACCGAGAATAATTCCATATTGACCAGCACGCGCAGACACCGCGCCTTTACGCGTCACATAGATCTCTTCGCCAAAGTGCTGTTCTTTTTGCACATAGTTGTGGTGACAGTTGATCTCTTCCATCGCCAGCGTTTGTGACTGTCTCACCGTTTTCTACGTAACGCTCTGCAACGCCGACACCACGTTTTCCATCATCGCATCGCGGTTCAGGCTGGCAAAAAGCTGCGCCCAGGCCACGGCTTTCAGATAATCATCAAAGTATTCCGAACCTTCCGTGAAATACGCCAGGTCACGTGACGGCAACGTTTCAAGCTGGTCCTGCATCTCTTTTTGCGCCAGATCGATAAAATAAGTTCCGATGGCGTTACCGATTCCGCGTGAACCGGAGTGCAACATAATCCACACCTGGTCCGACTCATCAAGGCAGATTTCAATAAAGTGGTTACCCGTTCCCAGCGTTCCCAGGTGTTTATAGTTATTGGTATTAAGGAAACGCGGATATTTTTGCGTTAGCCACTGATAACCCGCTTCCAGCTCAGCCCATTTCGCATCGACGTTAACAGGCGGATTTTCCCAGGCACCTTTATCACGTTTACAACGCCCGGTAGTGCGCCCGTGTGGTACGGCAGTTTCTATCGCCTGACGCAGCTCCGCCAGGTTTTCGGGCAAGTCCGCCGCCGTTAACGCGGTACGCAATGCGTTCATTCCACAGCCGATATCTACACCCACCGCCGCCGGAATAATCGCCCCTTTGGTCGGGATCACGCTACCAATGGTGGAACCTTTACCCAGGTGTACATCCGGCATTACCGCAATATGTTTGAAAATAAACGGCATCTTCGCGGTATTAATAAGTTGCTGACGCGCATCGGCTTCTACCGGCACGCCTTTGGTCCACATTTTTACCGGGGCATTTTCAGTGGTCAGTAATTCGTAATTCATTATGTTTTTCTCTTTTCGTTGGTATGTCCTGATAATTGCAACCGTCGTGCCAGAAAATTAAATAAGCCGCTTAATTTTTTAATTCATTGTTTTTAAATAGATAAAATATTCCAGTCCGTAAACGGAGATTTCCCGCAAAGCCAATTTACCGATAATGAAATATCGTCTTTTATAAGGATATCTAAGATGCGTAAAACAGTGGCTTTTGGCTTTGTCGGCACCGTACTGGATTATGCCGGACGCGGCAGTCAGCGATGGTCGAAATGGCGTCCGTCACTCTGTCTATGCCAGCAAGAATCGTTAGTCATCGATCGACTGGAATTGTTGCACGACGCCCGCTCAAGCTCGCTGTTTGAAACGCTTAAACGCGATATCGCCAATATTTCGCCAGAAACAGAAGTGGTGGGCGTTGAGATTGAACTGCATAACCCATGGGATTTCGAGGAGGTTTACGCCTGCCTGCATGATTTTGCCCGTGGTTACGCATTCCAACCTGATAAAGAAGACTATTTAATTCACATCACCACCGGTACCCACGTGGCGCAGATTTGCTGGTTTCTGCTGGCGGAAGCGCGTTACCTGCCCGCCCGGCTGATACAATCTTCGCCACCGCGCAAAAAAGAGCAACCGCGCGGCGCAGGTGAAGTGACCATTATCGATCTCGATTTAAGCCGTTATAACGCCATCGCCAGCCGCTTTGCCGAAGAACGTCAGCAAACGCTCGATTTTCTTAAGTCCGGCATTGCCACGCGTAACCCCCACTTCAACCGCATGATTGAGCAGATCGAAAAAGTGGCGATTAAATCTCGCGCACCGATCCTGCTTAACGGCCCAACCGGTGCGGGCAAGTCGTTTCTGGCGCGACGCATCTTCGAGTTAAAACAGGCGCGACATCAGTTTAGCGGCGCGTTTGTTGAGGTGAACTGCGCCACTCTGCGCGGTGATACCGCTATGTCCACGCTGTTTGGTCATGTAAAAGGCGCGTTTACCGGGGCGCGAGAATCGCGGGAGGGGCTGCTACGTAGCGCCAACGGCGGAATGTTGTTTCTCGATGAGATTGGCGAACTGGGCACAGACGAACAGGCAATGCTGCTGAAAGCCATTGAAGAGAAAAACTTTTACCCGTTTGGCAGCGATCGCCAGGTGAGCAGTGATTTTCAGCTTATCGCCGGTACGGTGCGCGATTTACGCCAGTTGGTTGCCGAAGGCAAGTTCCGCGAAGACCTGTACGCGCGCATTAATCTCTGGACCTTCACTCTGCCTGGGCTACGCCAGCGCCAGGAAGATATTGAGCCTAACCTGGATTATGAAGTGGAGCGCCACGCCTCACTCACTGGCGATAGCGTGCGTTTTAACACCGAAGCACGTCGCGCCTGGCTGGCCTTTGCGACATCTCCCCAGGCGACATGGCGTGGTAACTTTCGCGAGCTTTCAGCCAGCGTCACGCGGATGGCGACATTTGCCGATAACGGACGCATTACTCTGAAAACGGTAGACGATGAGATTGATCGTCTGCGTTATAACTGGCAGGAGAGTCGCCCCGCGGTGCTTACTGCATTGCTGGGCGAGGAAGCGGAAAACATCGATCTCTTTGACCGTATGCAACTGGAAAACGTTATTGCCGTTTGTCGTCAGGCAAAATCGCTTTCTGCTGCCGGACGCCAGCTTTTTGACGTTTCGCGCCAGGGCAAAGCCAGCGTCAACGACGCAGATCGACTACGCAAATACCTGGCGCGTTTTGGTCTGACGTGGGAAGCCGTGCAGGATCAGCACAGCTCCAGTTGAATATGGTGGTCCGTTAGCACCTGCATCACGCCTGCTGGCGGCATCGTGTCGGTGTAAACCGCATCGACCATGCTGATGCTGCCCATATTCACCATCGCGTTACGGCCAAATTTTGAGTGGTCAACGACCAGCATGACGTGGCGCGAGTTATCGATAATGGCGCGTTTAGTGCGCACTTCGTGGTAATCAAACTCCAGCAGCGAGCCGTCGCTGTCGATGCCGCTTATCCCCAGAATGCCGAAATCGAGGCGGAACTGAGAGATAAAATCGAGCGTCGCTTCACCGATTATCCCGCCGTCGCGGCTACGCAATTCGCCACCGGCGAGGATAATGCGAAAATCTTCTTTTACCATCAACGTGTTAGCAACATTGAGGTTGTTGGTAACAATGCGCAGATTACTGTGATTGAGCAACGCGTGCGCCACCGCTTCCGGCGTAGTGCCGATATCAATAAATAGCGTGGAGCCATTGGGGATTTGCTCCGCCACTTTGCGGGCAATACGCTCTTTTTCTGCGGTCTGGGTAGACTTGCGATCGTGCCACGGCGTGTTAACGGAACTGGAAGGTAGCGCCGCGCCGCCATGATGACGCAGGATCAGGTTTTGCTCCACCAGCTCATTGAGGTCGCGGCGAATAGTCTGCGGGCTAACGGAAAAATGCTCCACCAACTCCTCGGTGCTGACATAACCCTGCTGTTTAACCAGTTCGATAATACCGTTGTGACGTTGTGTTTGTTTCATTTATAAATCCCTGGAATTATTTTCGTTTTCGCGCATTAAGCGAATCAACAAAAGCCATCGCTAAACCCACGGCTAACCCGGCGATGTGTGCTCCGTTCGCCATCGACATCCCAAACAAATCAAACCATCCGGCGACAATCCAGATCAGCGCGAAGATGATTAACCCACGTTGCAGGTAAATGCCACTTTGTGGATCGCGCTCGCCGCGCAGCCAGACGTAACCCATCAGCGCATATACCACGCCAGAAAGCCCGCCAAACCACGGCCCGCTGAATTTTTGCTGCACATAGCCGCTTAACAAGGCGCTAATGAGGGTAATGACAATTAGCTTACCGCTGCCGAGTCGTTTTTCCACCGCGCCGCCGAGATACCACCACCACAGGAGGTTAAAGAGGATATGCATCAGCGAGAAGTGCATTAACGCATGAGTAAAGTAACGCCAGAACTCAAATTTCAGCGCTGGCTCAAAAGGCCAGGCCAGCCATAACATCACTTCCTGATCGCCGAGGATTTGCATGGCGATAAACACCAGCACACAAGCAATCATCACGGCCCAGGTTACCGGTCCGGCACGTTCACGCAAGGTGGCAAAGAAAGGAAAACGGCGATAATGCAGCCCGCTGCCAGTATGACCGGATTGCCAACTGGCCGCCAGGTAACGCGGGTCTGCCGGGTTTTCGTGAAAACGCGCCAACTCCGCCCGCACGCGTTCGGCCTGGGATTCATCCGCCAGCCAGACATCGCTTTGGTTATGTTGTTGAATCGTGAGGATAACGCCCTGCGTCGCCATGTAATCAACAAATGCCTGCGCCACGCGGGGGTTAGCAAAAGAGGTAATCATCAACATCGTTGCTGTCGCTTATTCCACACAAAAGAGGACAGTATAAAGCGTTACGCGCCGTAAGCCACCTCTGCGGGAAACTGTCGCTGCCACGCGTCAAAACCGCCATCAATACTGTAAACCACGTCGTAGCCTTGTTGCAGCAGATACTGTGCCGCGCCTTTGCTGCTATTGCCGTGGTAACACATCACCATTACGGGAGTATCGAAGTCATTTTCACGCATAAATGCGCCCAGCGTGTCGTTGGTTAAATGGAAAGCCTGCGCCGCATGCCCCATAGCGAAACTTTGTGGATCGCGAATATCGACCAGCACCGCCTCTTTTTCCTGCAACTTCTGGTGCGCGTCAGCAACATTAATACATTCGAACTGATCCATGCGTCTCTCTTTCTTTACATACAAGTGGGCAAATTTACCGCACAGTTTACGTCGAAGCGGCAGATAAACGCCATAATGTTATACATATCACTCTAAAATGTTTTTTCAATGTTACCTAAAGCGCGTTTTTTTGCTAATATGCTCGATAACGAACATTTATGAGCTTTAACGAAAGTAAATGAGGGCAGCATGGAAACCAAAGATCTGATTGTGATAGGTGGCGGCATCAATGGTGCTGGTATCGCGGCAGACGCCGCTGGACGCGGTTTATCCGTGCTGATGCTGGAGGCAGAGGATCTCGCTTGTGCGACCTCTTCTGCCAGTTCCAAACTTATTCACGGCGGCCTGCGCTACCTTGAACACTATGAATTCCGTCTTGTCAGCGAGGCGCTGGCAGAACGTGAAGTGCTGTTGAAAATGGCCCCACATATCGCCTTCCCAATGCGTTTTCGTCTGCCGCATCGCCCGCATCTACGCCCGGCATGGATGATTCGTATCGGTCTTTTTATGTACGATCATTTGGGTAAACGTACCAGTTTACCGGGTTCAACAGGTTTGCGTTTTGGCGCAAATTCGGTGTTAAAACCAGAAATCACACGCGGATTCGAATATTCTGACTGTTGGGTAGATGATGCCCGTCTGGTATTAGCCAATGCCCAGATGGTGGTGCGCAAAGGGGGTGAGGTGCTAACCCGTACCCGCGCGACTTCCGCTCGCCGCGAAAACGGTCTGTGGATTGTGGAAGCAGAAGATATCGATACTGGCAAAAAATACACATGGCAGGCACGCGGCCTGGTTAACGCCACGGGACCGTGGGTGAAACAGTTCTTCGACGACGGGATGCATTTGCCTTCGCCTTATGGCATCCGCCTGATCAAAGGCAGCCATATTGTGGTGCCGCGCGTGCATACCCAAAAGCAGGCCTACATTCTGCAAAATGAAGATAAACGTATTGTCTTTGTGATCCCGTGGATGGACGAGTTTTCCATCATCGGCACCACCGATGTGGAGTACAAAGGCGATCCGAAAGCGGTGAAGATTGAAGAGAGTGAAATCAATTACCTGCTGAATGTGTATAACGCGCACTTTAAAAAGCAGTTAAGCCGTGACGATATTGTCTGGACCTATTCAGGCGTGCGTCCACTATGTGATGATGAATCCGATTCGCCGCAGGCCATTACCCGTGATTACACGCTCGATATTCATGATGAAAACGGCAAAGCGCCGCTGCTGTCGGTATTCGGCGGTAAGCTGACCACCTACCGCAAACTGGCGGAACACGCGCTGGAAAAACTCACGCCGTATTATCAGGGCATTGACCCGGCGTGGACGAAAGAGAGCGTGCTACCGGGTGGCGCTATCGAAGGCGACCGCGACGATTACGCCGCCCGCCTGCGCCGCCGTTACCCATTCCTCACCGAATCGCTGGCACGTCATTACGCACGGACCTATGGTAGCAACACTGAGCTATTACTCGGCAACGCAGGGGCGATAAGTGACCTCGGTGAAGATTTTGGTCATGAGTTCTACGAAGCGGAGCTGAAATATCTGGTCGACCACGAATGGGTCCGCCGCGCCGGCGATGCCCTGTGGCGCCGTACAAAACAAGGTATGTGGCTGAATGCGGAACAACAATCTCGTGTGAGCCAGTGGTTGATGGAGTATACGCAGCAGAGGTTATCGCTGGCGTCGTAAGGATGATGCCCGGTTGTGAGGTACGACCGGGTAGGTAAGGCTTTGCGGGCAGCGTGCTCAATGTTTATTGTCGGATGCGGCGTGAACGCCTTATCCGACCTACAAATATCGCAAATTCAATGAATTACATTCAACATGTAGGCCCGATAAGCTTGCGCATCGGGCATAAGTATCCAGTGTTTAAGTCACCGCTTATATTTCACTGTCTCCAACTTGATGGGCTGTAAATTCGCGGTTACCCAGATAACGCTTAATTCAACCAGACGGTGCGACTCGCCTTTCTTTTTCTTGAGTAGTGCAATAAGCAAGCGAGTTTATTCCAACAACTGTTCCGGGAGCGCATTTCCCTGGCTGACATATTCCAGAAAGGCATCTGGGTG
>NZ_BBMY01000014.1 GCF_000759775.1 Escherichia albertii NBRC 107761 = DSM 17582 | reverse complement strand
CCGGAGATTGGGTTAAATGGATATGAGTGTAAATAATTAATAATTTTTAATGCGTAAATGTAGCGTAAAATATGTGGATGTTAATTATCGATAATTGCTATATCATGCGCCGGATTTTATCTCCCCCACCTTGCAGGAATCGTACACCATGCCAGTGTTACACAACCGCATTGCCAACGACGCGCTGAAAGCCAGAATGTTGGCCGAAAACGAACCTCGCACTACCATTTCGTTCTATAAATATTTTCACATCGCCGACCCAAAAGTGACTCGCGATGCCTTATACCAGTTATTTACTGCGCTAAATATTTTTGGTCGGGTCTATCTGGCGCATGAAGGGATCAACGCGCAAATCAGCGTACCTGCGAGCTATGTTGAAACATTTCGCGCACAGTTATATGCCTTCGATCCCGCTTTAGAAGGGTTACGGCTTAATATTGCGCTGGATGATGACGGGAAATCCTTCTGGGTACTGCGCATGAAGGTGCGCGACCGAATTGTCGCCGACGGTATTAATGATCCCCGGTTTGACGCCAGTAACGTAGGGGAGTATCTGCAAGCGGCAGAAGTTAACGCTTTGCTTGACGATCCCAATGCGTTGTTCATAGATATGCGTAATCACTACGAATATGAGGTCGGGCATTTTGAAAATGCGCTGGAAATTCCGGCTGACACTTTCCGCGAGCAGTTACCGAAAGCCATAGAGATGATGCAGGCGCATAAAGATAAAAAAATCGTGATGTATTGCACGGGAGGTATTCGTTGTGAAAAAGCCAGTGCCTGGATGAAGCATAACGGATTCAATAAAGTCTGGCATATTGAAGGCGGTATTATTGAATACGCTCGTAAGGCGCGAGAGCAAGGCTTGCCGGTGCGTTTTGTTGGCAAAAATTTTGTTTTTGACGAGCGGATGGGCGAGCGTATCTCTGACGAAATTATTGCGCATTGCCATCAGTGCGGCGCACTTTGCGACAGTCATACAAACTGTAAAAATGATGGTTGCCATCTGTTATTTATCCAGTGTCCGGCGTGTGCCGAGAAATTCAACGGTTGTTGTAGTGAGATTTGCGATGAAGAGAGCACGTTACCGGCAGAGGAACAGCGACGGCGCCGTGCTGGGCGTGAGAATGGTAATAAAATCTTTAATAAGTCCCGTGGACGTCTGAACGCAACGTTGAGAATATCAGAGTCAGAGAAATAAGGCGCTTTGCTCTTGAGCAATCGCTGTTGCTTCCAGTGTTATGAATGATATTTATTTCAATGATTTTGATTCAGTAGTGAAAAAATCATCGTGAGTTTAGTCGGTTCAGGTTGCTAATGACGGGAGACGACTGGCGGAACAAATTTGTCTATTCACGTGCGCTAAATGAAAGATAAATTAAATCTTTGTCAATTTGCTTCACTGAACGTTGATTAAAAATAAAACACGTAGATAAGATCCATAATCGCCAGTACCCCCCAGAGAAAAAGATAAAGCATGAGATGCTCGCGAATATTATTAATGAGATAGTTCACCAGCCGGCGCATTAAAATCTCCTGTAAAAACGGCCTCATGATTGAGGCCGTTTAGATGATTATTGGAAACGGGAAAGTCTAAAAGGTGTTAAATCAAAATCGTTGTTTTTACCTTGCGCAAAGTTGGCGGCTATTTCCCCTAATACTGAAGCAAATTTAAAACCATGCCCGCTCAGACCGGTAATCAGCAGCGTATTGTCGTGACCTGGCAGGGTATCAATAATAAAATCGTCATCCGGCGAATTATCATAAGTGCAGGCCGCGCCGTACAGGCAGCAGCCGATACCGGGTAATACCTGGCGTAAGAACGGGAAGGCTTCTGAACCATCGCTGGCAATTTCTGCAAACGGAACACGTTCATCTGGGGAGTGGATCAATTGACCGCCGTTATGTTTACCAATCTTCAGGGCATCGTTTTCGGCAGGAAAACCGTAGTATTGATCACCATTGGGTAGTTCACCGGTAAAGGCCGGGAATTTATTTTTTACGCTATAACGACCATCAGCCTGGTACCAGGCGAACACTTTACGTACCGGCTGTACAGGTAGTTCAGGCAGCAGGTCTTTCACCCATGTTCCCGCGCAAACAATCGCTTTCTTCGCCTGATACTCGCCGTCAGGCGTTTCAATCGTGACGCCGTTGTCGTCATGACGAATTGCGGTGACCGGGCAGTTAAACAGTTGCGCGCAACCTGCTTCATTCGCCAGCTTGATCCAGGTTTTTATCGCCAGTTCACTGCGCAAAAAGCCGGAATCAGCCTCAAATAAGCCGATGTAATTATCCGGGACGCGTATTTCCGGCCAACGGGACATAATGGCTTGCGCATCCAGTTTTTCAACGTTGAGTTGCCACTGTTCGGCGCTGTGGGCGACATTAGCGAGAAATTTGGAATCGGCTGGGCCAAGGTTGATAACGCCGGAACGAACAAAAATGGGATCATCTTCGTTGTGACGGGAGAGCTCATCCCACAAGATTTGTGCGCGAAGAACCAGCGGGACATACTTTTCTCCCTCACCATAAGCATGGCGAATTAATCGCGTATCACCATGGTGACTGCCGTGTTGATGTGGCGGCATATGGGCATCGGTCATCAGCACTTTCAAACCAGCCTGGGTGGCATAATACCCGGCGGCGGCGCCTACAGAACCGCTGCCAATAATGATGAGATCGTATTTCATTTTTTTCTCTCTGCTCTCATGGTTTAAGCAGAGTAATTAACTGAATGCAGATATACAACCCAGAAATGATAAAGGCACCGTTCAGGTGCCTTTAGGGTGGATGGTCATGTCATGTTAATGACGCCGATACTCGTTTACCTGGAAATCACCAGATTCAATTTTGGCGATTCCTGCTTCTAATATCGAAATAAATTGTCTGGCAACATCAGTGGTTAACCAGAGCGTTTGACCAACTTCAGTCCCTTCCTGCTCGGATTTATTTGGGGTCTGGTAGTGCAAACGCAACATCAGCGCATCATAGCTATCAACGGTGCTGATGTCCCACCCAACGAGCGGATGAGTCTGAATGACT
Source organism: Escherichia albertii NBRC 107761 = DSM 17582 (assembly GCF_000759775.1). Lineage (GTDB taxonomy): Bacteria > Pseudomonadota > Gammaproteobacteria > Enterobacterales > Enterobacteriaceae > Escherichia > Escherichia albertii. The sequence continues at coordinate 55,972 of NZ_BBMY01000014.1, read as the reverse complement.
TCATTATTTTTTTCCATCATGGCCCCCTAATTCGTGTTACTAGACAACGTTATTCGAGGTTCAATGCGTTTTTATCTGAAGCAACTTCAGTATACCAATAAGTAAGGGTATTCACCGAATTTTTAAAGGGGGAAGAAGATAATTTTTTGCCTTTAAGATTTATATGAACAATAAAACAGCATGTCATTCATATTTTTTTAGCATATTGTGCAATTATTTTGAGGAAGTGTAGGCATTTTGTACACGTCGCTATTAAGTAAAATAAAAAAGCCGGGGCGACCCGGCAAAACAAACATCACTGCATATTATTCGCTGACAAACCAATCATCGGCGCTTTCCCACGTTTCTTGTAGAATTTCGCTAATGCGCTGTTTATCTTCTTTTACCGCGCCAATAACTGATAAGTTATTCGCCGCCGCATAACGTACCGAAACGTGAGTGTCATCGTCTGGAAACGCATATTGAATGCGGCGAGAAAGTTCACCCGCCAGAGCATCAATGGCTCCGGTGGGTAGTGGCGATGTTTTCGCTATGGTGACTTCAATTCGCATAATAGCCCCCTGTTGAATATACTGGTTATTTATACAGGTAAAATAACCTAAAGACAACAGGCAGCTATATATTTTATTGCTTAACAGACCAGCGTACCGTTTCCCCAGCCAGGAAAGGCACCAGTGTGTCATCCGTCAGGGCAATACTCTCAGCAACTTTCTGCTCTTCGCGTACCAGTTCAATAAATGACTCATTGATCGGCAGCCCGTAGAATTTCGGGCCGTTTAAGGAGCAAAACGCTTCAAAGTGTTGCAGCGCATTCATCTCTTCAAAGACGGTGGCGTAACTGCTCAGCGCTGTAGGCGCATTAAAACAGCCCGCACAGCCGCAGCTACTCTCTTTGCGATGACGCGCATGCGGCGCAGAATCGGTACCGAGAAACACGCGTTCAAAACCACTGGCGACCAGTTCACGCAGTGCTTGCTGATGCACGTTTCGTTTGAGAATCGGCAGGCAGTACAGGTGAGGACGCACGCCGCCAACCAGCATATGGTTACGGTTAAACATCAGATGCTGGGGAGTGATGGTAGCAGCCAGTCGTTCATTTCCGTCACGAACATAGTCGGCAGCGTCTTTGGTGGTGATGTGCTCAAAAACGACTTTCAGCGCGGTCAGACGCTGGCGCAGCGGTTCCATCACGCTTTCAATAAAGCGCGCTTCACGATCAAAAATGTCGATATCTGCATGTGTCACTTCACCATGCACCAGTAGCGGCATACCGATTTTTTCCATGCGCTCAAGTACCGGCATAATTGCGTCAACCGATGTCACACCGTGGCTGGAGTTGGTGGTTGCGTTTGCCGGATAAAGTTTTGCAGCGGTGAACACGCCTTCGTTAAATCCACGCTCCAGCTCATTAGGATCCAGCGAATCGGTTAAATAACAGGTCATCAGCGGGGTGAAATTGTGCCCGGCAGGTACGGCGTCAAGGATACGCTGGCGATATGCCACGGCAGCCTCAACGGTCGTTACGGGCGGAGCCAAATTGGGCATTATGATGGCCCGACCATAGGTTTGGCTGGTATATGGCACGACAGTTTTTAACATGTCGCCATCGCGGAGGTGAAGGTGCCAGTCGTCTGGGCGGCGGATCTTTAATACCTGGGATGGTGCTGTCATTAATCTCTATGCTCCGGCTGAAGGGATGTTTTTGCCGGACACAAAGGATAAGCGGAAACGTTTTCCTTTGCACGAAAAATAAAGGGCGCGAATGCGCCCTCGTGATTAATCAGTGAATGGAATGACTATCTCGCCTGGTTTCACCTCAATACCTTTCGCCAGTTTTTTCGCCATAGCTTCACCTTTGCTGCCATCTTCGCGCAGGATGTAAGCTGGTTGCTGGTTAAAGTAGTTGCGTAATGCCTGATTTAAATAGGGAAGCAGCGTTTGCATCACCGTCTGCATTTTCTCCGGTTGTACCGCTGAGCTGACCACTTCCATCTCTTTCAGGAAGATAGCGCCTTTTTCTTTATCAAACACAGGCAGTGCTTTCAGCTTCAGTTTCATGGTTGCTTTCTGGCTGCCGAACAGAGAGTTCATATTCAGATTGGCATCCCCGGTTAGAGTAATCTTGTTCGGTTCTTCGCGCCCAATCTGACTGGCCAGGTTCGTCAGGACGATATGTACATCCGCCACGCCGGGCAAACCAATATCTTTTGAAAACTGATTATGTTTCTCAAGCGACTGGTTAATTTCTTGTTCACTAATGGTGTACTGGGTGAGTTGATTACAGCCAACGAGCAGGCCGCTGATGATGAGTGCAGCGGCAAATAAAAATTTGTTCATGGTAATCCTCGACATGAAATCTGCGTCAATATCCTGACACAACGCAGCATGTGCTACCAGCGTTAATCCCGCCAGCAGAAAAAACTTAAAACTGAGACAGTCCGCGCCAGACAGGTCAGGATGACATCGCTATTGATGATAGCAAATTGAATGACGCTTGTTTGACGGTATTTTTCAGGCATCGCGTTCCAGTAACCGACGCGCGGCGCGTTTTTGGCTAAATTGCCAACCCAGCGCAAGAAAAGTGATGATGCCAATGATGCCCAACATCATCCACGGTAGTTCCGGCTGTTGCGCCGATTTTCCCAGATCAAATAACCAGCCGCCGCCGATATAACCGATAGCGCCTCCAATTGCCAGCCCCAGACGACTAAATCCCATATAGCTACCGCGTGCCCGGGCATCAGCCAGTGAGGCGCTAAGGGTTTCACGTGCAGGTTCGGCAATGATCGATCCGATATAAAACAGGCAAATCAGGGTGAAGAGTTGTTGCAGGCTGCTGACCATGCCGACTGGCATCATGCTTAACGACATTACCAGTAGCCCGGCCATCAGTCGGTGCTCCAGGCGAAAACGTTTTTCGCTCCAGCGGGCGATAGGGTAGAGCAACGTTAACGACAGACACGCTTCAATAGCATACATCCATTTAACAGCAGAAGGCGCTCCGGCGACGTCGTTAACCATAATCGGCAGCATTAACATCACCTGAACGGCCAGCATATAGTAGCCCGCCAGCGTCAGGACATAGGTAACAAAACGTTTATCGCGCATTACGCACGCCATCCCTTCACGGACCGGTGTGCGCACGGTGGAGAGTTTCCAGGCGGGTAATAACCAGGCGTTAAATGCCGCACACAGTACAAACAAAATCGCCCCCGTGGCGCAGACCAGACGAAAGTCGTATTGCAACAACCAACTGCCCAACAAGGCACCAATGACCGCACCAGCACTGTCTTGCATCATCAACAGGGAGAAAAAACGACCGCGTTGCTCTGGGCGGATCAGTTTGACCACCAGCGCTGAACGAGGGGGATCAAACAACGTGCCGCCAAGGCCCGAGAGAAAGCAGGAAAACCACAGCAGCCAAGGTTCGTGGGCGATCCCCATCGTGGCGAATCCGGCGGCACGCATCAGCATACCAGTAACAATCATTGGTTTTGCACCAAAACGGTCGGCGATAGCGCCGCCGAAAATACCCAGACCTTGCTGAATAAACTGACGCAGGCCGAGGGCAATACCGACCATGACGGCGGCCCAACCCATTTGATCCACGAAGCGGATAGAGATCAGCGGGAAGACAACAAAGAACCCCAACACAACCAGCATGTTATCAATGAGGAGGAAATATTTACCCAGGTTCCTCGCCTGCGACACGCGCGACATTTCCCCTCCCGGGAAATAAAAGATGAGCACTTTCTATTCTGCATTGATGTTAAGACTTTTCCCATCGGTTCGGGGACAATATTTTTTTATCAAAACGCCGCTTTGATAGAGAGTTTTTATCAAATATGTGAATAATGCAGAAAATGCTCTTTTGGACTTTTCACAGGGTCTGGTTGTGCAGGTATAGTAATACTTACAGCGTATTAAAGACGTTACGGGAAGGAGTAGGTATAGAATGTTTGGCTATCGCAGTAACGTGCCAAAAGTGCGCTTAACCACGGACCGACTGGTCGTGCGTCTGGTGCATGATCGTGATGCCTGGCGTCTGGCGGATTATTACGCAGAGAATCGTCATTTTCTCAAGCCCTGGGAGCCGGTGCGCGACGAAAGCCACTGCTATCCTTCTGGCTGGCAGGCCAGGCTAGGTATGATCAACGAATTTCATAAACAAGGTTCTGCATTCTACTTTGGCTTATTTGATCCTGACGAGAAAGAGATTATAGGCGTAGCTAATTTTTCGAATGTTGTACGCGGATCTTTTCACGCCTGCTATCTCGGTTATTCGATCGGGCAAAAATGGCAGGGTAAAGGGCTAATGTTTGAAGCCCTCACCGCCGCCATTCGCTATATGCAGCGTACCCAACATATTCATCGCATTATGGCCAACTACATGCCGCACAATAAACGCAGCGGTGATTTACTGGCGAGGCTGGGATTTGAAAAAGAAGGCTATGCGAAAGATTATCTGTTGATTGATGGGCAATGGCGCGATCACGTACTGACTGCATTAACCACCCCAGACTGGACGCCTGGCCGCTAAGGAGAATTTCATGAAGTACCAACTTACTGCACTGGAAGCCCGCGTGATTGGTTGTTTATTAGAAAAACAGGTGACGACGCCGGAGCAGTACCCTCTCTCCGTAAATGGCGTAGTGACGGCCTGTAATCAGAAAACGAACCGCGAACCGGTAATGAACCTGAGTGAATCCGAGGTGCAGGAGCAACTGGATAATCTGGTGAAACGTCATTACCTGCGTACAGTGAGTGGTTTTGGTAATCGGGTCACCAAATATGAACAGCGTTTCTGCAACTCGGAGTTTGGCGACCTGAAACTGAACGCGGCGGAAGTGGCGTTGGTAACCACGTTGTTGCTACGCGGTGCCCAGACGCCAGGCGAGCTGCGCAGCCGTGCCGCGCGGATGTATGAATTCAGCGACATGGCGGAAGTGGAGTCCACGCTGGAACAACTGGCGAATCGCGAAGAGGGGCCTTTTGTGGTCCGCCTGGCTCGTGAACCAGGTAAGCGAGAAAGCCGCTATATGCATCTTTTCAGTGGCGAGGTGGATGATAATCCTGTGGTAACGGAAACGTCGAACGTGGTTGACGGTGATTTACAGGCCCGCGTTGAAGCCCTGGAAATCGAAGTGGCAGAACTGAAACAGCGTCTTGATTCGTTGCTGGCCCATCCGGGAGATTAACGTGAAAAAAATACGTATCGGCGTGGTGGGATTAGGCGGTATCGCACAAAAAGCGTGGTTGCCGGTGCTGGCGGCTGCGTCTGACTGGACGTTGCAAGGTGCGTGGTCGCCAACGCGTGAGAAAGCCCTGCCAATTTGTGAAAGCTGGCGTATTCCTTATACCGATTCGTTATCCAGCCTTGCCGCCTGTTGTGATGCGGTTTTTGTGCATTCCAGTACTGCCAGCCACTTTGCGGTGGTTAGCGCACTATTAAACGCGGGCGTACATGTTTGCGTCGATAAACCGCTGGCGGAAAATTTGTGCGATGCTGAGCGCCTGGTGGAGCTGGCCGCACGGAAAAAACTGACGCTAATGGTCGGCTTTAACCGTCGTTTCGCTCCGCTCTATTGTGAATTAAAAACACAACTTACGACTGCCGCCTCGCTAAGAATGGATAAACATCGCGCCGATAACGTCGGGCCACACGATCTGTATTTCACATTGCTGGATGATTATCTGCATGTGGTGGATACCGCGCTGTGGCTATCTGGTGGCAAAGCTGTCCTGGATGGTGGCACGCTACTGACTAACGATGCGGGTGAAATGCTGTTTGCTGAGCATCATTTTTCAGCAGGCCCTTTGCAGATCACCACCTGTATGCATCGCCGTGCGGGAAGTCAGCGCGAAGCCGTGCTGGCCGTGACTGACGGTGCGCTTATCGACATTACGGATATGCGCGAGTGGCGTGAGGAGCGCGGGCAGGGCGTGGTGCATAAACCGATTCCAGGCTGGCAGAGCACCCTCGAGCAGCGGGGATTTGTCGGTTGTGCACGGCACTTCATCGAATGTGTGCAAAATCAAACAGTTCCGCAAACTGCTGGAGAACAAGCGGTGCTGGCGCAACGCGTTGTTGACAGGATCTGGCGCGACGCAATGAGCGAATAAACCCTGTAACATCTGACGGTAGCAATTCATCATAATCCAGGTAGACTATTCGCCTCTTTCAGCGTCTGCGTTGCAGGCGTTTTGCCCGAGGGTCTGGATTAGAACACCGATGAATTTATTAAAATCGCTGGCTGCCGTCAGCTCGATGACCATGTTTTCTCGCGTGCTTGGCTTTGCACGTGACGCAATTGTCGCCAGAATATTTGGCGCAGGGATGGCAACCGACGCCTTCTTCGTTGCTTTTAAACTTCCTAATTTACTGCGTCGTATTTTTGCCGAAGGGGCTTTCTCCCAGGCATTTGTGCCTATTCTGGCGGAATATAAAAGTAAGCAGGGTGAAGATGCCTCGCGAGTCTTTGTCTCTTATATCTCCGGTCTTCTGACGCTGGCGCTGGCAGTTGTAACGGTCGCAGGTATGCTCGCTGCGCCATGGGTTATCCTGGCGACTTCGCCCGGTTGGTATCATACCGACCCGGGAAAATTTGCGCTGACCGTACAACTTTTACGCATTACTTTCCCCTATATCTTGCTGATCTCTCTGGCGTCGCTGGTGGGGGCGATTCTGAATACCTGGAACCGTTTTTCGATTCCGGCATTTGCTCCGACGTTACTTAACATCAGCATGATTGGTTTTGCGCTATTTGCTGCGCCGTACTTTAATCCGCCGGTGCTGGCGCTGGCGTGGGCTGTTACGGTCGGCGGTATCCTGCAACTGGTGTATCAGCTACCGCACCTGAAGAAAATTGGTATGCTGGTTCTGCCGCGTATTAACTTCCGTGATGCCGGGGCGATGCGCGTGGTGAAACAGATGGGGCCGGCGATTCTTGGCGTCTCTGTGAGCCAGATTTCTTTAATCATCAACACCATATTTGCCTCGTTTCTTGCCTCTGGTTCCGTATCGTGGATGTACTACGCCGACCGTTTAATGGAGTTCCCGTCTGGCGTGCTGGGCGTGGCGCTGGGGACCATTTTGCTGCCATCGCTGTCGAAAAGTTTTGCCAGCGGTAATCACGATGAATACAACCGTTTGATGGACTGGGGCCTGCGTCTTTGTTTTCTGCTGGCGCTGCCAAGTGCTGTGGCATTGGGTATTCTTTCCGGTCCGTTGACCGTTTCGCTGTTCCAGTACGGCAAATTTACTGCCTTTGACGCGTTGATGACCCAGCGGGCGTTGATTACTTATTCTGTGGGGTTGATTGGTCTGATTGTGGTGAAAGTGCTGGCGCCGGGCTTTTATTCTCGCCAGGACATTAAAACGCCGGTGAAAATTGCCATCGTCACGCTGATTTTGACGCAATTGATGAACCTTGCGTTTATCGGGCCGTTGAAACATGCCGGACTGTCGCTGTCCATTGGTCTGGCAGCTTGTTTGAATGCTTCGTTGCTTTACTGGCAATTGCGTAAGCAGAAAATCTTTACCCCGCAACCCGGCTGGATAGCGTTTCTGTTGCGTCTGGTGGTGGCCGTTCTGGTTATGTCTGGCGTGCTTTTAGGTATGTTGCACATCATGCCGGACTGGTCATTGGGCTCCATGCTCTGGCGATTACTGCGTCTGATGGCAGTTGTTATTGCAGGGGCAGCCGCGTACTTTGCCGCGCTGGCGGTGCTGGGCTTTAAAGTCAAAGAGTTTGCTCGTCGTACGGCTTAATACTGAATTCCGGCCTGCATTGCAGGCCGGAGAAAATCTTCAGATAGAAATCTTTTTACCGCCGCGGTGGGACGTTGAGGTTTGACCGTTTGCCCCGTACAGCGTGGGTTCCTGATGTGGTTTCAACATTTCCAGCGCCTGTTGATTGCGCTCAATCTGTCCTTCCAGTAACCAGCCGTTATGTTGATTTAACTGGCGCAGTTGCTGTGTTTTCTCAGTCATTTCCTGCCAGCGTTGTGTCGTATCAACGCTATTTCCTGCATTCGATTCCTGCTTGCGTAACTGTTCGAGATAATCCAGCGTCGCCAACAGCGAGCTTTTTTGTTCTGTTATCCATTGCAACTGGCTGCCGTTGATTTGCCCCATAGAGAGATGTTGCTGCTCTTGAGCCATTACCGTTTTGAGATCATTAAGCACAGCGAACATCTGATCGAGGATCTCTGCAAGACGCGTCATATAATCAGTTACTCAGCAAGTCTTGCTGTGCTTCGCTGATCAGCGCATCGGCAATTTTGCCGGTGTCCATTTTTAGCTCACCATTACGAATCGCCAGTTTTAACGCTTCGACACGTTCAAGATTGATATCACTGCTGCTGGGCTGCATCAGTTTTGCTTGTGCATCGCTTAATGTCACACTGGTGCTGGTGGCGGCAGTCGTTTTTGCCGCGCGGGTATTCGTTACCGGCGTGTCAGTGGTTTCGCGTGGCTGAACGGTACTTATGGGCTTCAGAGGGGAAGTGCGGTCAATACTCATGGTTTATTCCTCATTGAGGGCGCTTTTATCATATGTTGCTTATTTATCGGCAAAGGGCGGGTAATCTTTAACTGCTTACAGGTTTATAAGAATATTCCCATCTGCATCAACAACGCCACTGACCACCCGCCCTGACACCATGCGTACCCGCGCATTTTGCGCGACGCCGGCATTGTTCAGCGCCTGACCCTCGGCATTGGCGCTAAACCCATCGCCGCTGGCGATGACGTTGACGCGTTGTCCCGCTTTTACCCGCCAGACCTGGCGCAACAGGGGGAGCTGTATAGGCTGATCGGGCGACAGATCGCGCAGACTGACGGCATCAGCTAATTGATTTACATCCAGCACGGTGCGCGGCGGTAGGGTGTCCAGCCGCCCGCGCTTCAATTTGACGCTATCGGCTTCTAACTTCCCGCCCCGCATAATCGGCATCGCGGCGACCACATAGTTCCCCGTAGCCTGCACATTGACTTGCAAATATCGCCTGTCGTTACCGCAACGTGCCAGCACATTCACATTGCCCCACAGGCGGGCATGATTGAGCAGGGAAAGCGACGGTTGCTCGCATGGCGGCAGTAGATTTGGCGCCGTACGAATGGACACTCGTACTTCATCACTCAAGCCTGCCAGTTGTGCTGCAAAAAAGGTTTGCAATTGCGATGTGAGATTGCCCGCCGTACTCCACGGACTGAACAGCATCGCGATGATTGCCACGCCACGCCTGATTGTCAGCATCTTTGCCTCCAGCCATTTTGACCGACTGAATTGTACCTGTGTGCAATGACCATCAACGGCATAAATAGCGAGCTATTTTGCGTTTATTCTGCCGATAACACGCGCGTAAAGGCATTTAATCTGATGGCAGAATTTTGATACCTGCGGAGGAGATATGCTCGATAAACTCGACGCCGCCTTACGTTTTCAACAAGAGGCGCTCAATCTGCGCGCCCAGCGTCAGGAAGTGCTGGCGGCAAATATCGCCAATGCCGATACCCCCGCTTATCAGGCGCGCGATATCGATTTTGCCAGTGAACTTAAAAGAGTTATGCAACGTAGACGGGATGAAACCCGCGTGGTCGCCCTGACGTTGACTTCGACGCAGCACATTCCGGCGCAGGTGCTGACGCCTCCTTCTGCAGAATTGCAATACCGGATCCCGGACCAGCCTTCTCTGGACGGTAATACCGTCGATATGGATCGCGAACGTACCCAGTTTGCCGATAACAGCCTGCAATACCAGATGAGCCTTAGCGCGTTGAGTAGCCAAATCAAAGGCGTGATGAATGTTTTACAGAGCGGAAATTAACGGATGGCACTGCTGAATATTTTTGATATTGCCGGGTCGGCGTTAACCGCCCAGTCTCAGCGTCTAAACGTGGCGGCCAGTAATCTGGCGAATGCCGATAGTGTAACCGGACCGGATGGTCAACCGTATCGGGCAAAACAGGTGGTGTTTCAGGTGAACGCCGCTCCAGGGGCTGCGACAGGCGGCGTTAAAGTGGCTGACGTGATTGAAAGTCAGGCACCAGACAAATGGGTTTATGAACCGGGTAATCCGCTGGCGGATGCGAAAGGCTACGTGAAAATGCCAAACGTCGATGTGGTAGGCGAGATGGTTAATACCATGTCGGCGTCGCGCAGCTATCAGGCTAACGTTGAAGTGCTTAATACGGTGAAAAGCATGATGCTGAAAAACCTCACGCTCGGTCAATAAAGGAGAAAGTCATGTCCATTGCGGTGACCACCACCGATCCGACAAATATCGGCGTCAGCACCACCAGCAGTAGTTCGATTACGGGCAGCAATTCTGCGGATTTACAAAGCAGTTTTCTGACGTTGCTGGTGGCGCAACTGAAAAACCAGGACCCAACCAATCCAATGGAAAACAATGAGCTGACATCGCAACTGGCGCAAATTAGCACGGTCAGCGGAATTGAAAAGCTCAACACCACACTTGGTTCGATTTCCGGGCAGATTGATAACAGCCAGTCGCTACAGGCCAGCAACCTGATTGGTCACGGCGTCATGATCCCCGGTACCACCGTTCTTGTTGGAACCGGCAGTGACGAAGGGGCCGTGACGACCACCACGCCGTTTGGCGTTGAACTGCAACAGGCCGCGGATAAAGTGACCGCCACCATCACCGATAAAAACGGCGCGGTTGTCCGTACTATCGATATCGGTGAACTGACCGCCGGAGTCCACAGCTTTACCTAGGATGGCACGTTGACTGACGGCGCCACTGCGCCAAACGGTGCTTATAACGTCGCGATCAGCGCCAGTAACGGCGGTACACAACGGGTTGTTCAGCCACTGCAGTTTGCTCTGGTGCAGGGGGTGATCCGCGACAATAACGGTAACACGCTGGATCTCGGCACTTACGGTACTACCCCCCTCGACGAAGTACGGCAGATCATTTAAGCCTTCACATTTCAGGAGTCAGTCATGGCCTTTTCTCAAGCGGTGAGTGGATTAAACGCTGCCGCCACCAACCTCGATGTTATTGGCAACAATATCGCCAACTCCGCCACTTATGGCTTTAAATCCGGCACGGCCTCTTTTGCTGATATGTTTGCCGGTTCTAAAGTCGGTCTGGGGGTAAAGGTTGCCGGAATTACCTAGGATTTTACCGATGGCACCACCACCAACACCGGGCGTGGTCTGGACGTGGCTATCAGCCAGAACGGTTTTTTCCGTCTGGTAGACAGCAACGGTTCGGTGTTTTACAGCCGTAACGGGCAGTTCAAACTTGATGAAAACCGCAACCTGGTGAATATGCAAGGTTTGCAGTTGACGGGATATCCGGCAACCGGCACGCCGCCGACTATTCAGCAAGGCGCGAATCCAACCAATATTTCGATTCCGAATACACTCATGGCGGCAAAAAACACCACCACGGCGTCAATGCAGATTAACCTGAACTCCAGCGATCCGCTTCCCACCGTTAAAACGTTCGATGTCACGAATGCCGATAGCTATAACAAAAAAGCTCGGTGACGGTTTTCGATAGCCAGGGCAATGCTCATGATATGAGTATCTACTTTGTGAAGACCGGGGATAATAACTGGGATGTTTACACTCAGGATAGCAGCGATACAGCAAGCAAAGCAGATCTGGCGACCACGCTGGAATTTAATGCCAATGGCGTATTAGTTAAGGGAGAGATAGCAAATATCAAGACTGGCGCCATTAATGGTGCCGATCCTGCAATATTCTCCCTTAGCTTCTTCAACTCCATGCAGCAAAACACCGGTGCTAACAACATTGTGGCAACCACCCAGAACGGCTACAAACCGGGCGATCTGGTGAGTTACCAAATCAATGATGATGGCACCGTGGTAGGCAACTATTCCAACGAACAAACCCAACTGCTGGGGCAGATTGTGCTGGCTAATTTCGCCAACAATGAAGGCCTGGCATCAGAAGGTGACAACGTCTGGTCTGCGACGCAATCTTCTGGCGTGGCGCTATTGGGAACTGCAGGAACCGGCAATTTTGGCGCGTTGACCAATGGCGCGCTGGAAACGTCTAACGTCGATCTCAGTAAAGAGCTGGTCAATATGATCGTTGCCCAACGTAACTATCAGTCTAACGCCCAGACCATCAAAACGCAGGACCAGATCCTTAACACACTGGTTAACTTACGCTAATCGCTGACGGGATAGCTTAATGGATCACGCAATCTATACCGCGATGGGCGCTGCCAGCCAGACGTTGAATCAACAGGCGGTGACTGCCAGTAATCTGGCCAATGCCTCCACGCCCGGTTTTCGCGCCCAGTTAAACGCCTTGCGTGCAGTGCCCGTTGAAGGGCTTTCCCTGCCGACGCGCACGCTGGTGACGGCCTCTACGCCGGGAGCAGATATGACGCCCGGCAAGATGGATTACACCTCGCGTCCGCTGGATGTCGCATTACAGCAGGACGGCTGGCTGGTCGTGCAGACCGCCGAGGGTAGCGAGGGGTATACGCGTAACGGCAGCATTCAGGTTGATCCTGGCGGTCAACTGACGATTCAGGGGCATCCGGTAATTGGCGAGGCAGGCCCGATTGCTGTGCCGGAAGGGGCAGAAATCACCATCGCGGCCGATGGTACCATTTCGGCGCTCAATCCGGGCGACCCGGCAAATACCGTCGCGCCAGTCGGGAAATTAAAACTGGTGAAAGCCTAGGGCAGTGAAGTGCAGCGTGGTGATGACGGGATGTTCCGTTTAAGCGTGAAAAGTCAGGTCACGCGTGGATCTGTGCTGCAGGCTGACCCGACGTTACGGGTAATATCGGGCGTGCTGGAAGGTAGCAACGTCAATGCCGTTTCGGCGATGAGCGACATGATTGCCAGTGCGCGGCGTTTTGAAATGCAGATGAAGGTAATAAGCAGCGTCGATGATAACGCAAGCCGCGCCAACCAACTGCTGTCGATGAGTTAATTACAAGGGTAAATGACAAACATACGTCGCCCGATGCGCAAGCTTATCGGGCCTACAGGTTGCGTCGCAATATATTGAGTTTACAAGATATTGTAGGCCGTATCCGGCAAGAAGACATATGCACTTTGTCAGCACTCCACAACAGGACACTTTATGATCAGTTCATTATGGATCGCCAAAACGGGTCTTGACGCCCAGCAAACCAATATGGACGTCATTGCCAATAACCTGGCAAACGTCAGTACCAACGGTTTTAAGCGCCAGCGAGCGGTGTTTGAAGATTTGCTTTATCAAACTATTCGCCAGCCTGGGGCGCAGTCTTCCGAACAAACCACTTTACCCTCCGGGTTACAAATTGGTACGGGGGTGCGTCCGGTCGCCACTGAACGCTTACACAGTCAGGGCAACCTGTCGCAAACCAATAACAGCAAAGATGTGGCAATTAAAGGACAGGGCTTTTTCCAGGTGATGCTGCCGGATGGTTCATCGGCCTATACCCGCGATGGATCTTTCCAGGTGGATCAAAATGGGCAACTGGTGACGGCGGGCGGTTTTCAGGTGCAACCAGCAATCACCATTCCGGCGAATGCGTTAAGCATTACCATTGGTCGTGATGGCGTGGTCAGCGTTACCCAGCAAGGCCAGGCCGTTCCGGTTCAGGTCGGGCAGCTCAATCTCACCACTTTTATGAATGATACCGGGCTGGAGAGCATTGGCGAAAATCTCTACAGCGAAACGCAATCCTCCGGCGCGCCGAATGAAAGCACACCGGGCCTGAACGGCGCGGGGCTGTTGTATCAAGGGTATGTTGAAACGTCTAACGTCAACGTGGCGGAAGAGCTGGTCAACATGATCCAGGTACAGCGTGCTTACGAAATCAACAGTAAAGCGGTATCTACCACCGATCAGATGCTGCAAAAACTGACGCAACTCTAAGGCATAACCGGTGGAAAGTTCCCACCGGATTACTGATTTTTGAAGATGATAGCCATGCATAAAAACGCTGCGCGCGTATACGCCATTTCCAGCTTGTTGGCGCTCTCTCTGTCCGGTTGTGCCTGGATACCGTCCACGCCGCTGGTACAGGGGGCGACCAGTGCACAACCGGTGCCCGGTCCGACGCCCATCGCCAACGGCTCCATTTTTCAGTCTGCTCAGCCGATTAACTATGGCTATCAACCTCTGTTTGAAGATCGTCGACCCCGCAATATCGGCGACACACTGACTATCGTGTTGCAGGAAAACGTTAGCGCCAGTAAAAGCTCGTCCGCTAATGCCAGTCGGCGATGGCAAAACCAGTTTCGGCTTTGATACCGTGCCGCGCTATTTGCAGGGCCTGTTTGGCAATGCCCGCGCTGATGTTGATGCATCCGGGGGCAATAGCTTCAACGGTAAAGGCGGCGCCAATGCCAGTAATACTTTTAGCGGTACGTTGACCGTAACCGTGGATCAAGTGCTGGTTAACGGCAATCTGCATGTGGTGGGTGAAAAACAGATCGCCATTAATCAGGGCACTGAATTTATTCGTTTTTCTGGTGTTGTTAATCCGCGCACCATCAGCGGCAGCAACACTGTGCCGTCTACTCAGGTGGCGGATGCGCGCATTGAATACGTAGGTAATGGCTACATTAACGAAGCGCAAAATATGGGCTGGTTGCAGCGTTTCTTCCTTAACCTGTCGCCAATGTAAGTGAGGCTGTGGTGATTAAATTTCTCTCTGCATTCATTCTTCTGCTGACGGCGACAGTGGTACAGGCCGATCGGATCCGCGATCTCACCAGCGTACAGGGAGTACGGCAAAACTCGCTAATTGGTTACGGGCTGGTGGTGGGGCTGGATGGTACGGGTGACCAGACAACCCAGACGCCGTTTACGACCCAAACGCTTAATAACATGCTTTCACAGTTGGGTATTACTGTTCCAGCTGGCACCAATATGCAGTTAAAAAACGTCGCAGCGGTAATGGTGACAGCATCACTTCCACCATTTGGACGTCAGGGGCAAACCATTGACGTGGTGGTCTCTTCCATGGGAAATGCCAAAAGTCTGCGTGGCGGTACGTTGCTGATGACGCCGCTTAAGGGGGTCGATAGCCAGGTATATGCGCTGGCGCAGGGTAATATTCTGGTTGGCGGCGCAGGGGTATCTGCGGGGGGAAGCAGTGTCCAGGTTAACCAGCTTAACGGTGGGCGGATCACCAACGGTGCGGTTATCGAACGTGAATTGCCCAGCCAGTTTGGCGTTGGGAATACCCTCAATTTGCAGCTTAATGACGAAGATTTCACGATGGCGCAACAAATCGCTGACACCATCAACCGTGTGCGCGGCTATGGCAGCGCTATGGCGTTAGATGCGCGTACTGTTCAGGTGCGCGTGCCGAGTGGTAACAGCTCCCAGGTGCGTTTCCTTGCTGATATTCAGAATATGCCGGTTAATGCCACCCCGCAGGACGCCAAAGTGATTATTAACTCGCGCACCGGATCGGTGGTAATGAATCGCGAAGTGACCCTCGACAGTTGCGCAGTAGCGCAGGGCAATCTCTCGGTTACGGTAAACCGTCAGGCTAATGTCAGCCAGCCAGATACACCGTTTGGCGGCGGGCAGACCGTGGTGACTCCACAAACCCAGATCGATTTACGCCAGAGCGGCGGTTCGCTGCAAAGTGTACGTTCCAGCGCCAGTCTTAATAATGTGGTGCGTGCGCTTAATGCGCTCGGCGCTACGCCGATGGATCTGATGTCTATTTTGCAATCAATGCAAAGCGCAGGATGTCTGCGGGCAAAACTGGAAATCATCTGATGATTAGCGACGGCAAACTACTGGTGAGTGCCGCCTGGGATGCACAATCGCTCAACGAACTGAAAGCGAAAGCAGGCGAAGATCCAGCGGCGAATATTCGTCCGGTTGCTCGCCAGGTGGAAGGGATGTTCGTGCAGATGATGCTGAAAAGCATGCGTGAAGCCTTGCCGAAGGAGGGGCTGTTCAGTAGCGAACACACTCGCCTTTACACCAGCATGTATGATCAACAGATTGCCCAGCAGATGACGGCAGGTAAAGGTCTGGGACTGGCGGAGATGATGGTTGAACAGATGACTCCGGCACAACCATTGCCAGATGAAGCACAACCCGCGGCACCGATGAAATTCTCGCTCGAAACCGTGGCGCGTTATCAAAATCAGACGTTTTCGCAGTTGGTGCAAAAGGCCGTACCGCGTAATTACGATGATTTGCTGCCGGGCGATAGTAAAGCGTTTCTCGCGCAACTCTCGTTACCCGCCCAACTGGCAAGCCAGCAAAGCGGTGTGCCGCATCATTTGATTCTTGCCCAGGCGGCGCTGGAATCTGGCTGGGGTCAACGGCAAATCCGTCGTGAAAACGGCGAGCCGAGCTACAACCTGTTTGGCGTCAAAGCCTCTGGCAACTGGAAAGGGCCAGTTACTGAAATCACCACGACTGAATATGAAAACGGCGAAGCGAAGAAAGTAAAAGCGAAGTTTCGGGTTTACCGCTCGTATCTTGAAGCATTGTCGGATTACGTTGGGCTATTAACACGTAACCCGCGCTACGCCGCCGTGACGACCGCCGCGAGTGCTGAACAGGGGGCACAGGCCCTACAGGACGCGGGCTATGCCACCGATCCCCATTATGCCCGTAAACTCACCTGTATGATCCAGCAGATGAAATCGATAAGTGGCAAGGTGAGCAAAACCTACAGTATGAATATTGATAATCTGTTCTGATCAGCTCAAGTCCGGCGAGTGGCTGCCGATAATACTCTGTAATTAAAGGCTTATAAGGAACCTCCATGTCCAGCTTGATCAATAACGCCATGAGCGGACTGAACGCGGCCCAGGCGGCGTTAAATACGGCAAGTAATAATATCTCCAGCTATAACGTTGCCGGATATACCCGCCAGACGACTATTATGGCGCAGGCTAAAAGCACTCTCGGTGCTGGCGGCTGGGTTGGCAATGGCGTCTACGTTTCTGGCGTACAGCGTGAATATGATGCGTTTATTACCAACCAGTTACATGCGGCGCAGACACAAAGTAGCGGCCTGACTTCCCGCTATGAGCAGATGTCGAAAATCGACAATATGCTCTCTGGCAGCACCTCTTCGCTGGCAACGCAAATGCAGGATTTCTTCACCAGCCTGCAAACGCTGGTGAGTAACGCGGAAGATCCGGCGGCGCGTCAGGCGCTGATTGGTAAAGCAGAAGGACTGGTGAATCAGTTTAAAACCACAGATCAGTATCTGCGTGACCAGGACAAACAGGTTAATATCGCGATAGGCGCCAGCGTTAACCAGGTCAATAATTACGCCAAACAAATCGCCAGTCTGAACGATCAAATCTCCCGTTTAACAGGCGTGGGGGCAGGGGCGTCTCCTGACGATCTGCTGGATCAACGCGATCAGCTGGTGAGCGAATTAAACCAGATTGTTGGTGTTGAGGTCAGCGTGCAGGACAGCGGCACTTACAATATCACTATGGCCAATGGTTACTCGTTGGTTCAGAGCAGCACGGCTCGCCAGCTAGCGGCAGTACCTTCCAGCACCGATCCGTCTCGCACTACGATCGCGTATGTCGATGCGAGCGCGGGAGATATCGAAATACCGGATAAACTCCTGACGAGCGGGTCGCTGGGCGGCATTCTGACATTCCGTTCTCAGGATCTCGACCAGACGCGTAATACGCTTGGGCAACTGGCGTTGGCATTTGCTGAGGCTTTCAATACCCAACATAACAAGGGATTTGATGCCAATGGTAAGGAAGGGGGGAATTTCTTTGCCATCGGCAAGCCTGCGGCTCTGCAAAACAGTAATAACAAAGGCAATAGCGCACTCAGTGCCACGGTGACTGAAGGTTCAGCGGTGCTGGCTACTGATTATAAAATCTCATTTAGCAATAACCAGTGGCAGGTCACCCGCCTTGCCAGCAATACCTCTTTTACAGTGATGCCTGATGCTAACGGTAAAGTCTCGTTTGATGGTATGGAGTTAACGTTCACTGGAACGCCCAAAGCCAATGATAGTTTCACGCTGAAACCAGTAAGCGATGCCATCGTCAATATGGATGTATTAATCACTGATGAAGCGAAAATTGCGATGGCAAGTGATAAAGACGCGGGGGAAAGCGACAATCGTAACGGTCAGGCCCTGCTGGATCTGCAAAACAACAGTAAAACAGTGGGCGGAACGAAATCGTTTAATGATGCCTACGCCATACTGGTTAGCGATATCGGTAATAAAACTGCCACGTTGAAAACCAGCAGTACCTCGCAGGGTAATGTGGTAACGCAACTTTCTAATCAGCAGCAGTCTATTTCTGGCGTCAATCTCGACGAAGAGTACGGCAACCTGCAACGTTTTCAGCAGTATTACCTGGCCAATGCACAGGTTCTGCAGACGGCGAATGCTATTTTTGATGCGCTGATTAACATTCGCTAAGGGGAGATAAGATGCGTTTCAGTACCCAGATGATGTACCAGCAAAATATGCGCGGTATCACCAGTTCTCAGGCGGAATGGATGAAGTACGGCGAACAGATGTCGACGGGTAAGCGAGTCGTTAACCCTTCTGACGATCCTGTTGCTGCATCACAAGCTGTCGTGCTCTCCCAGGCGCAGGCGCAAAACAGCCAGTATACGCTGACGCGAACTTTCGCCACTCAAAAAGTGTCACTGGAGGAGAGTGTGCTTGGCCAGGTTACCACCGCAATCCAGAGCGCGCAGGAAAAAATTGTCTACGCCAGCAACGGCACTTTGAGTGACGATGACCGGGCATCGTTAGCAACGGATATTCAGGGGATCCGCGACCAGTTGTTGAATCTGGCGAATACCACTGACGGTAACGGACGCTACATTTTTGCCGGTTATAAAACAGAATCTGCGCCGTTTAGCGAAACGGATGGCGAATATATCGGCGGAAAAGAAAGTATTAAGCAACAGGTCGATGCTTCGCGTTCGATGGTGATAGGGCATACCGGCGACAAAATTTTCAACAACATTACCAGCAATGCGGTGAAGGAACCGGACGGTAGCAGTTCTGAAACCAATCTTTTTGCCATGCTGGATAGCGCCATCGCGGCGCTGAAAATACCGGTCGAGGAGAGCGAAGTAGATAAAGAAACCGCCGCAGCGGCATTGGATAAAACCAACCGTGGACTGAAAAATTCGCTGAATAATGTCCTGACTGTACGCGCAGAATTAGGCACGCAGCTAAATGAACTGGAGTCGCTGGATTCATTAGGTAGCGATCGCGCCTTAGGACAAACGCAGCAGATGAGTGATTTGGTTGATGTAGACTGGAACGCGACCATTTCATCTTACGTGATGCAGCAAACGGCGCTCCAGGCGTCGTACAAAGCGTTTACCGATATGCAGGGGTTGTCTCTATTTCAGCTTAATAAATAAGCGTCTGTCAGAACATTCCATGAAGCCTGGGATGTTTTGTCTGCCTGCTCCGGGGATTGCCGGAGTAGGTTTTTTTTGTCTTATTTTTGAGTGGTTAGGTAACAAGAATGCCATTGGATGAATTTGAATATTTTTATTTATACCTGAAATAAAAAAGCCCCAGCGATTGCCAGGGCTTGATCTCTTTGAGCTAATGATTACTCAACAGGCTGCGGACGCGCAGGAGCGGCAGAAGCATGATGCGTTGCCGTATGACCACCTGCGGCACCTTTACCTTCGAAAGCAAAGGTCGGGCGCTGCCAGTCACTGTGACGCGGTGCTTCTGGAACATATTCCGGCGCCGGAGCGCGAGTCATCGGCGCGGTAGCGTGATTATGCTCAACGACTACCTCAGGGACAACAGGGGCTACCGTTTCCACTTTCGCCGCGACTTCAGCGACGATCGGTGCAGCAAGTTGAGCAACGGCTTCAGGTTCAGCAGGTTGAGCAACGACTTCCGGTTCAGCAACCATAACCTCAGTTGTTTCGTCGACATCTGCAATAGCTACCGTCTCTTCCTGCGGTTCGATAACCGGTTCCGCGTGTTCTGCGACTTCCTGCGCTACGGCAACATCAGCTTCGGTAATCACCTGCGGTTGTTCAGTTACTTCGGCGGCAATCACTTCAGAATGCGTCGTTTCGATAACTTCCGGTTGCGGTTGGGCAATCTGAACGGGAGCTTCTATGACTTCAGCCGCTTCTTCAACAACCGGCTCGCTAACAACAGGTTCGATAGCGGCAGCAACAGGGACTTCAGTCACTATCGGTTGCACCTGCATTTCTTCCTGCTCACGCGGCTCTTCAATCTGTACATCTTGCGAACGAACAACCGGGTAACGGATCCAGACTTTGCCAGAAGCCAGTTCTGGAGACGCACAGGCGACGGTTAACGGCATTGGCGACTGGGCCGGATAACGTTCATCACGATAGCGGCGACGGCGTTGACCGCTGACGCGCAGGTGACGCGGCGAGCGGCGGGAACGACGCGGCATGCCACCATTATCACGGTTATCTGTATTGTTCTCCTCTTGCTGTTCCGGCGCAGTTGGCGTAACTACCGGCAGAGGTACTTTCACCAGTTCAGTACGTGGGGCAGGCGCTTCCTGTTCAACGACAGGTTCTGCCGCAACAGTTTCTTCAACCACCGGTGCGGTTACCACTTCTTCCGCAACGTTTTGCTCATAACGTACTTTCTGGTTTAGTTGACGCTGTTTACGACGTGGCTGAACTGGACGCGCACGCTCTTCCTGTTCGGTTTCCTGTACAGACTGCTCTTCAACATTCAGCGCTTTCGCTTCCTGTTGCGCCTGACGTTTATCATCGTTACGGCGGCGGCTACGTTCGCGACGCGGTGTTTGCTGTTCGTCGGTGGTACGTGCTTTTTCCGTTACATCAGCTTGCTGACGGCTCTCACGAGTCTCGGCTGTCTGCTGCTGCGCCTGGCGACGGTTACGGCGGTTATCTTCGCGGTTATCGCCACCTTCTGTACGTTCGCCTCGGGTGTCGCGACGTTCATTACGGTCACGGCGGTTGTTCTGACGAGGCTTACGGCGATCCTGTTGACGCTCAGGTTTCGCTTCTGTTTTGGGTGCTGACTGTTCAGCGGGTTTCGCTTCTTCACTGCTGCTGAACAGGGATTTCAGTGCACCGAAGAAGCGACTTAACAGACCTGGTTGTGCAGGTGTTGCCGGAGCGGCGGCTTTGGGTGAAGGCGTCGCTGCCTGAACTGCTGGTTCTGCCGGGGCTGGCGCTGGTGGAACATCAGGCATGGCAAACGTTGCCAGCGCAGGTTGTTCTGGGCGCTTACGCTCGGCGAACTCTTCTTCAGACGGCAATGCCATCGCTTCTTCATGCAGCTTCGGCAGCATGTAGCTTAAGGTTGGCGTTTCTTCGCCTTTACGCACGCGCAGTACGTGATAGTGCGGGGTTTCCATCTGATCATTTGGCACAATCACACAGCGCACGCCGTCCTGACGCGTTTCAATGGCATTCACCGCAGAACGTTTTTCGTTCAGCAGGTAAGAAGCGATTGGCACAGGAACGATCGCGTGGACTTCCTGAGTGTTCTCTTTCAGCGCTTCTTCTTCAATCAGGCGCAGAATAGAGAGTGACAGGGACTCGTTGTCACGTACGGTGCCAGTACCAGAGCAACGCGGACAGACGTGATGGCTGGATTCACCGAGTGACGGGCTCAGGCGCTGACGGGACATCTCCAGCAGGCCGAAGCGAGAAATATGGCTGATTTGAATACGCGCACGGTCCTGGCGTACCGCTTCACGCAGACGGTTTTCTACCGCACGCTGGTGGCGTACTGGCGTCATGTCGATGAAGTCGATAACAATCAGACCGCCGAGGTCTCGCAGACGCAACTGGCGAGCAATTTCATCGGCCGCTTCGAGGTTGGTGTTAAACGCCGTTTCTTCGATATCGCCGCCGCGGGTTGCGCGTGCAGAGTTGATGTCGATGGCGGTTAATGCCTCGGTGCTGTCGATAACGATGGAACCACCGGATGGCAGACGGACTTCACGCTGGAAGGCCGACTCGATCTGCGATTCGATTTGATAGTGGCTGAACAACGGAATTTCACCGGTGTACAGTTTGATTTTGCTGCTGAAATCCGGGCGACCCAGCGCGGCGATATGCTGGCGCGCCAGTTCGAGTACTTTCGGGTTATCGATCAGGATTTCGCCAATGTCCTGACGCAGGTAGTCACGGAAAGCACGCACAATTACGTTGCTCTCCTGGTGGATCAGGAACGGAGCAGGGCGGCTTTCTGCAGCTTTTTTGATGGCTTCCCAGTGTTTCAGGCGGAAGCTTAAATCCCATTGCAGCGCTTCGGCAGATTTGCCGACGCCGGCAGTACGCACGATAAGCCCCATGCCTTCAGGCAGTTCAAGGCTTGCCAGCGCTTCCTTTAATTCGGTACGGTCATCACCCTCAATACGGCGAGAAATGCCGCCCGCGCGCGGGTTGTTCGGCATCAAAACCAGATAACTACCTGCCAGACTGATAAAGGTGGTGAGTGCTGCGCCTTTGTTGCCGCGCTCTTCTTTATCGATCTGAACAATGACTTCCTGGCCTTCACGTAACACATCTTTAATGTTCGGGCGACCATGAGCGCTATAGTTAGCAGGGAAATATTCGCGGGCAATTTCTTTTAATGGGAGGAAACCGTGACGTTCAGCGCCGTAATCAACAAAAGCAGCTTCCAGACTCGGTTCAATGCGGGTGATTTTACCTTTATAGATATTTGCCTTTTTCTGTTCATGCCCAGGACTTTCGATATCCAGGTCATACAGACGCTGCCCGTCTACAAGGGCAACGCGCAACTCTTCCTGCTGAGTTGCGTTGATTAACATTCTTTTCATCGTAACTTACTCATTATTCTTACATTGACGACTAAGCTGCGGGCAAAGTAACGCCTTGCCGGGTGTGAACCGATGGCCTCGTGTCTAGTCGCGTCGCCAACCTCACGGTTATCGTCAGCTCAAAGAGGCGCAGAGTGTCGGTTGCCCGTTTTTCATGCGGAAAAACAGCGCAATTATCAGAGAAACAGACTGGGTGTTACTCTCCAGAAATATTTCCATCTACCGGTAAGGACTGCAACCCGCAGCCCGCTAACTGCCTGAAAGATCAATACGTCTTACGCCATTGCTGCGTTGATGATCGGTCGGGCAAAATGGGTTATTCCGTAAAATTTCTTGTTTTAACAAGGTTGGACACGGAAACGGCCTCATTATTCCACTGCAAGCCTTGTTATAGCAAGATGACTTTTACCATTTATCACCCGCTTACTCACAGTTTTTTCACTTCTTGCTGGTGATTGGTTTAATAACCATCAATAAAGTGATCACGTAATGAAGTAATAAGGTGCAAAACTAAATATAAGCATAGAAAAATGAGTGGCGCGAATCCTGCTGGCTAATTAGAATCGCCCACCATGAAAACAGAGACTCCATCCGTAAAAATCGTTGCTATCACCGCCGATGAAGCGGGGCAACGTATCGACAACTTTTTGCGTACCCAACTGAAAGGTGTGCCAAAAAGTATGATCTACCGTATTTTGCGTAAAGGTGAAGTACGGGTGAATAAAAAACGTATTAAGCCTGAATATAAACTCGATGCTGGCGATGAAGTGCGTATCCCTCCGGTTCGTGTTGCCGAACGAGAAGAAGACGCCGTTTCGCCGCATTTGCAAAAAGTGGCGGCGCTGGCCGATGTCATCTTATATGAAGATGATCATATTCTGGTGCTGAATAAACCATCCGGCACGGCAGTGCATGGCGGTAGCGGTTTAAGTTTTGGCGTTATTGAAGGGCTGCGAGCGTTGCGCCCGGAAGCGCGTTTTCTTGAACTGGTGCATCGACTCGATCGGGACACTTCAGGCGTACTGTTGGTGGCGAAAAAACGCTCGGCGTTGCGTTCTCTGCATGAGCAGTTGCGTGAAAAAGGCATGCAAAAAGATTATCTGGCGCTAGTGCGTGGTCAGTGGCAGTCGCATGTCAAGAGCGTGCAAGCGCCGTTGCTGAAAAACATTCTGCAAAGCGGCGAGCGTATTGTGCGTGTGAGTCAGGAAGGTAAACCGTCAGAAACGCGCTTTAAAGTGGAAGAACGCTATGCGTTTGCCACGCTGGTTCGTTGCAGCCCGGTTACCGGACGTACTCACCAGATCCGTGTACATACGCAGTATGCCGGCCATCCGATTGCCTTTGATGATCGCTACGGCGACCGTGAATTTGACAAACAGTTCACTGAAGCGGGAACGGGATTAAATCGCTTATTCCTGCACGCGGCAGCGTTGAAGTTTACCCATCCGGGAACGGGTGAGGTGATGCGCATTGAAGCACCGATGGATGAGGGGTTGAAGCGTTGTTTGCAGAAGTTGCGTAACGCACGTTAATATGAATATATAAGCCTGTAATGGACGGTAGGCCAGATAAGGCGTTTACGCCTTATCTGGCAGATAAAACTATCCCATCAGCGGATTTTTTCCTTCCCGACGTAACATCTGACAGAGCGCGATTAGTGGCAAACCTACCAGCGTGTTAGGGTCGCGCCCTTCTAAACGCTCAAACAGCGTAATGCCAAATCCTTCACTCTTAAAGCTTCCTGCACAGTGCAGGGGATGCTCCTTGCGCACATAATTATCAATCTCCGCCTCGCTCAGGTGACGGAAATGGACGTCAAAAGGTTCTACTTCTGTTTGCAAATGTCCATTGGCGGAATTATACAGTGCCAGCCCAGTATAGAAGGTGACAATATTGCCGCTGGCTTTGCGTAATTGTAGACGGGCATTTTCTTCCGTTAATGGTTTTCCGGTGATCTCTCCATCCAGTACACACACTTGATCTGAACCGATAATTAAATGTTTCGGATAACGTGACGCCAGGGATTGCGCTTTTTCTTGCGCCAGCCGAAGTACCAGTTGGCGTGGTGATTCATCGTTGCGTGGGGTTTCATCGACTTCCGGCGCTGCACATTCAAAAGCAATTTGCAGTTTTTCAAGTAGAGCGCGGCGCCAGGGCGAGGTGGAGGCTAAAATAAGTTTAGACATATTTTTTCCATCAGATATAGCGTATTGATGATAGCCATTTTAAACTATGCGCTTCGTTTTGCAGTTTGATGTTCGTTGTCAGCACTGAACGAAAATAAAGCAGTAACCCGCAATGTGTGCGAATTATTGGCAAAAGGCAACCACAGGCTGCCTTTTTCTTTGACTCTATGACGTTACAAAGTTAATATGCGCGCCCTATGCAAAAGGTAAAATTACCCCTGACTCTCGATCCGGTTCGTACGGCTCAAAAACGCCTTGATTACCAGGGTATTTATACTCCTGATCAAGTCGAGCGCGTCGCCGAATCTGTAGTCAGTGTGGACAGTGATGTGGAATGCTCCATGTCGTTCGCTATCGATAACCAACGTCTCGCAGTGTTAAACGGCGATGCGAAGGTGACGGTAACGCTCGAGTGTCAGCGTTGCGGGAAGCCGTTTTCTCATCAGGTCTACACAACGTATTGTTTTAGTCCTGTACGTTCAGACGAACAGGCTGAAGCACTGCCGGAAGCGTATGAACCGATTGAGGTTAACGAATTCGGTGAAATCGATCTGCTTGCAATGGTGGAAGATGAAATCATCCTCGCCTTGCCGGTAGTTCCGGTGCATGATTCTGAACACTGTGAAGTGTCCGAAGCGGACATGGTCTTTGGTGAACTGCCTGAAGAAGTGCAAAAACCAAACCCATTTGCCGTATTAGCCAGCTTAAAGCGTAAGTAATTGGTGCTCCCCGTTGGATCGGGGATAAACCGTAATTGAGGAGTAAGGTCCATGGCCGTACAACAGAATAAACCAACCCGTTCCAAACGTGGCATGCGTCGTTCCCATGACGCGCTGACCGCAGTCACCAGCCTGTCTGTAGACAAAACTTCTGGTGAAAAACACCTGCGTCACCACATCACTGCCGACGGTTACTACCGCGGCCGCAAGGTCATCGCTAAGTAATCACGCGTTTGCGTGATGAAGCTTAGTGAGGATTTTCCCCAGGCAACTGGGGAAAGACCAAACCGGGCGGCGACGATACCTTGACACGTCTAACCCTGGCGTTAGATGTCATGGGGGGCGATTTTGGTCCTTCTGTGACAGTGCCTGCTGCATTGCAGGCACTGAATTCTAATTCGCAACTCACTCTTCTTTTGGTCGGCAATCCCGACGCCATCACGCCATTACTTGCTAAAGCTGACTTTGAACAACGTTCGCGTCTGCAGGTTATTCCTGCGCAGTCAGTTATCGCCAGTGATGCCCGGCCTTCGCAAGCTATCCGCGCCAGTCGCGGTAGCTCAATGCGCGTGGCGCTGGAATTGGTAAAAGAAGGTCGAGCACAGGCCTGTGTCAGCGCGGGTAATACCGGTGCGCTGATGGGGCTGGCAAAATTATTACTCAAGCCCCTTGAGGGGATTGAGCGCCCTGCGTTGGTGACGGTACTGCCGCATCAGCAAAAGGGCAAAACGGTAGTCCTTGATTTGGGGGCTAACGTCGATTGTGACAGCACTATGTTGGTGCAATTCGCCATTATGGGTTCTGTTCTGGCAGAAGAGGTGGTGGAAATCCCTAATCCTCGCGTGGCGTTGCTCAATATTGGTGAAGAGGAAGTAAAGGGGCTGGACAGTATTCGGGATGCCTCTGCTGTGCTTAAAAAAATCCCTTCCATCAATTACATCGGCTATCTTGAAGCCAATGAGTTATTAACTGGCAAGACGGATGTGCTGGTTTGCGACGGATTTACAGGAAATGTCACATTAAAGACGATGGAAGGTGTTGTCAGGATGTTCCTTTCTCTGCTGAAATCTCAGGGAGAAGGGAAAAAACGGTCGTGGTGGCTACTGTTATTAAAGCGTTGGCTACAAAAGAGCCTGACGAGGCGATTCAGTCACCTCAACCCCGACCAGTATAACGGCGCCTGTCTGTTAGGATTGCGCGGCACGGTGATAAAAAGCCATGGTGCGGCCAATCAGCGAGCTTTTGCGGTCGCGATTGAACAGGCAGTGCAGGCGGTGCAGCGACAAGTTCCTCAGCGAATTGCCGCTCGCCTGAAATCTGTATACCCAGCTGGTTTTGAACTGCTGGACGGTGGCAAAAGCGGAACTCTGCGGTAGCAGGACGCTGCCAGCGCCACTCGCAGTTTGCAAGTGACGGTATATAACCGAAAAGTGACTGAGCGTACATGTATACGAAGATTATTGGTACTGGCAGCTATCTGCCCGAACAAGTGCGGACAAACGCCGATCTGGAAAAAATGGTGGATACCTCTGACGAGTGGATTGTCACGCGTACCGGTATCCGTGAACGCCATATTGCAGCGCCAAATGAAACCGTTTCGACTATGGGATTCGAAGCGGCGACGCGTGCAATTGAAATGGCGGGCATCGATAAAGACCAGATTGGACTGATCGTTGTGGCGACGACTTCTGCCACGCACGCCTTTCCGAGCGCGGCATGTCAGATTCAAAGCATGCTGGGTATTAAAGGTTGCCCGGCGTTTGACGTTGCCGCAGCCTGCGCGGGTTTCACCTACGCACTGAGCGTGGCCGATCAATACGTGAAATCTGGCGCGGTTAAGTATGCTCTGGTCGTCGGTTCCGATGTACTGGCGCGCACCTGCGATCCAGCAGATCGCGGAACAATTATCATTTTTGGCGATGGCGCGGGCGCTGCAGTGCTGGCTGCCTCTGAAGAGCCAGGAATCATCTCCACTCATCTTCATGCCGACGGCAGCTATGGTGAATTGTTGACGTTACCTAATGCTGACCGTATAAATCCAGAGAATTCAATTTATCTGACCATGGCGGGCAACGAAGTCTTCAAAGTTGCGGTAACGGAGCTGGCGCACATCGTTGATGAGACGCTGGAAGCAAATAATCTTGACCGTTCCCAACTGGACTGGCTGGTTCCGCATCAGGCGAACCTGCGTATTATCAGCGCCACGGCGAAAAAACTCGGTATGTCGATGGACAATGTCGTCGTGACGCTGGACCGCCACGGTAATACATCTGCCGCGTCTGTACCGTGCGCGCTGGATGAAGCCGTACGCGACGGGCGTATTAAGCCGGGGCAGTTGGTTCTGCTTGAAGCCTTTGGCGGTGGATTCACCTGGGGCTCCGCGCTGGTTCGTTTCTAGGATAAGGATTAAAACATGACGCAATTTGCATTTGTGTTCCCTGGTCAGGGTTCTCAAACCGTTGGAATGCTGGCTGATATGGCGGCGAGCTATCCAATTGTCGAAAAAACCTTTGCTGAAGCTTCTGCCGCGCTGGGCTATGACCTGTGGGCGTTGACCCAACAGGGGCCAGCCGAAGAACTGAATAAAACCTGGCAAACCCAGCCAGCATTGTTGACTGCATCCGTTGCACTGTACCGCGTATGGCAGCAACAGGGCGGCAAAGCACCGGCAATGATGGCTGGTCATAGCCTGGGGGAATACTCCGCGCTGGTTTGCGCTGGGGTGATTGATTTTGCTGATGCGGTGCGTCTGGTTGAGATGCGCGGCAAGTTCATGCAGGAAGCTGTACCGGAAGGGACTGGCGCAATGGCGGCAATCATCGGTCTGGATGATGCGTCTATTGCCAAAGCGTGTGAAGAGGCGGCAGAAGGTCAGGTCGTTTCTCCGGTTAACTTCAACTCTCCGGGCCAGGTGGTTATTGCGGGTCATAAAGAAGCTGTTGAGCGTGCAGGCGCCGCCTGTAAAGCAGCAGGTGCAAAACGTGCACTGCCGTTGCCGGTGAGCGTACCGTCTCACTGTGCGCTGATGAAGCCCGCGGCGGACAAGCTGGCGGTAGAATTAGCGAAAATCACCTTTAACGCTCCGACCATTCCAGTGGTGAACAACGTTGATGTGAAATGCGAAACCAATGGTGATGCCATCCGTGACGCATTGGTACGTCAGTTGTATAACCCGGTTCAGTGGACGAAGTCCGTTGAATACATGGCAGCACAAGGTGTAGAACACCTTTATGAAGTTGGCCCGGGCAAAGTGCTGACTGGCCTGACGAAACGCATTGTCGACACCCTGACCGCCTCGGCGCTGAACGAACCTTCAGCGATGGCAGCGGCGCTCGAGCTTTAAAAGAGGAACAACATGAATTTTGAAGGAAAAATCGCACTGGTAACCGGTGCAAGCCGCGGGATTGGCCGCGCAATCGCTGAAACGCTCGCAGCTCGTGGCGCGAAAGTTATCGGTACTGCGACCAGTGAAAACGGCGCACAGGCGATCAGTGATTATTTAGGTGCTAACGGCAAAGGTCTGATGTTGAATGTGACCGACCCGGCATCTATTGAATCTGTTCTGGAAAAAATTCGCGCAGAATTTGGTGAAGTCGATATCCTGGTCAATAATGCCGGTATCACTCGTGATAACCTGTTAATGCGAATGAAAGATGATGAGTGGAACGATATCATCGAAACCAACCTTTCATCTGTTTTCCGTCTGTCAAAAGCGGTAATGCGCGCTATGATGAAAAAGCGTCATGGTCGTATTATCACTATCGGTTCTGTGGTTGGTACCATGGGAAATGGCGGTCAGGCTAACTACGCTGCGGCGAAAGCTGGCTTGATCGGCTTCAGTAAATCACTGGCGCGTGAAGTTGCGTCACGCGGTATTACTGTAAACGTTGTTGCTCCGGGTTTTATTGAAACGGACATGACACGTGCGCTGAGCGATGACCAGCGTGCGGGTATCCTGGCGCAGGTTCCTGCGGGTCGCCTCGGCGGCGCACAGGAGATCGCCAACGCGGTTGCATTCCTGGCATCCGACGAAGCAGCTTACATCACGGGTGAAACTTTGCATGTGAACGGCGGGATGTACATGGTCTGATCGTGATTTGCACAAAATGCTCATGTTGCGCGCAGTCTGCGTGGTCATGAGTAATTATTAGTGCAAAATGATTTGCGTTATTGGGGGGTAAGGCCTCAAAATAACGTAAAATCGTGGTAAGACCTGCCGGGATTTAGTTGCAAATTTTTCAACATTTTATACACTACGAAAACCATCGCGAAAGCGAGTTTTGATAGGAAATTTAAGAGTATGAGCACTATCGAAGAACGCGTTAAGAAAATTATCGGCGAACAGCTGGGCGTTAAGCAGGAAGAAGTTACCAACAATGCTTCTTTCGTTGAAGACTTGGGCGCGGATTCTCTTGACACCGTTGAGCTGGTAATGGCTCTGGAAGAAGAGTTTGATACTGAGATTCCGGACGAAGAAGCTGAGAAAATCACCACCGTTCAGGCTGCCATTGATTACATCAACGGTCACCAGGCGTAAGTGAACATCTCCAGGCGGTCGTTCGACCGCCTGAGTTTTTTCTTTTTTGTCCCACTAGAATCATTTTTTCCCTCCCTGGAGGACAAACGTGTCTAAGCGTCGTGTAGTTGTGACCGGACTGGGCATGTTGTCTCCTGTCGGCAATACCGTAGAGTCTACCTGGAAAGCTCTGCTTGCCGGTCAGAGTGGCATCAGCCTAATCGACCATTTCGATACTAGCGCCTATGCAACGAAATTTGCTGGCTTAGTAAAGGATTTTAACTGTGATGACATCATCTCGCGCAAAGAACAGCGCAAGATGGATGCCTTCATTCAATATGGAATTGTCGCTGGCGTTCAGGCCATGCAGGATTCTGGCCTTGAAATAACGGAAGAGAACGCAACCCGTGTTGGTGCTGCTATTGGCTCCGGGATTGGCGGACTTGGATTGATCGAAGAAAACCACTCATCTTTGATGAATGGTGGTCCACGTAAGATCAGCCCGTTCTTCGTTCCGTCAACGATTGTGAACATGGTGGCAGGTCACCTGACTATCATGTATGGCCTGCGTGGCCCAAGCATCTCTATCGCGACCGCCTGTACTTCTGGCGTGCACAACATTGGTCATGCTGCGCGTATTATCGCGTATGGCGATGCTGACGTGATGGTTGCAGGCGGCGCAGAGAAAGCCAGTACGCCGCTTGGCGTTGGTGGTTTCGGCGCAGCACGTGCATTATCTACCCGCAATGATAACCCGCAAGCGGCCAGCCGCCCGTGGGATAAAGATCGTGATGGCTTTGTACTGGGTGATGGTGCCGGTATGCTGGTGCTCGAAGAGTACGAACACGCGAAAAAACGCGGTGCGAAAATTTACGCTGAAGTTGTCGGTTTTGGTATGAGCAGCGATGCTTACCATATGACGTCGCCGCCGGAAAACGGCGCAGGCGCGGCACTGGCAATGGCGAATGCTCTGCGTGACGCAGGTATTGAGCCGGGCCAGATTGGCTACGTTAACGCGCACGGTACGTCGACGCCGGCAGGCGATAAGGCGGAAGCGCAGGCCGTGAAAACTATCTTCGGTGAAGCTGCAAGCCGCGTGCTGGTAAGCTCCACGAAATCCATGACCGGTCACCTGTTAGGTGCTGCTGGTGCAGTAGAGTCTATCTACTCCATCCTGGCGTTGCGCGATCAGGCTGTTCCGCCGACCATCAACCTGGATAACCCGGATGAAGGTTGCGACCTGGATTTCGTGCCGCACGAAGCGCGTCAGGTTAGCGGAATGGAGTATACCTTGTGTAACTCCTTCGGCTTTGGTGGCACTAACGGTTCTTTGATCTTTAAAAAGATCTAAGTTGCTGTTTTACACCTCTATAAAAGGTCCGCTTGCGGGCCTTTTTTCTTGACTCTGACCCAGACTTGTTCTGCGGTGAACATGCTGCGACACTAACAATACTCTTATAAGGAGCTGCTATGTTCTTAATTAACGGTCATAAACAGGAATCGCTGGCAGCAAGCGATCGGGCAACGCAGTTTGGCGATGGTTGTTTCACGACAGCCAGAATTATTGACGGTAAAGTTAGCTTGTTATCCGCGCACACGCAGCGGCTACAGGAAGCCTGCCAACGCTTAATGATCGCCTGCGATTTCTGGTTGCAGCTTGAACAAGAAATGAAATACCTGGCAGCAAAGCAGCAAAACGGCGTGCTGAAGGTGATAATTAGCCGCGGTTGTGGTGGAAGAGGGTACAGTACGTTAAATAGCGGACCGGCAACGCGCATTCTCTCGGTTGCGGCTTATCCTGCGCATTACGACCGCTTACGTAATGAGGGAGCGACGTTGGCGTTAAGCCCGATTCGCCTGGGACGTAATCCTCACCTTGCGGGGATTAAACACCTTAACCGTCTGGAGCAGGTGTTGATTCGCTCTCATCTTGAGCAGACAAACGCCGATGAGGCGCTGGTTCTTGACAGCGAAGGGTGGGTTACGGAATGCTGTGCGGCTAATTTGTTCTGGCGCAAAGGCGATGTGGTCTACACGCCGCGTCTGGATCAGGCTGGAGTTAACGGCATTATGCGACAATTCTGTATCCGTTTACTGGCACAATCTTCTTATCAGGTTGTCGAAGTACAAGCCGTACTGGAAGAAGCGATGCAGGCGGATGAGATGATTGTTTGTAATGCGTTGATGCCGGTTATTCCCGTACGCGCCTGTGGCGATATCTCCTTTTCGTCAACAACGCTATATGAATATTTAGCCCCACTTTGTGAGCACCCGAATTAGTCATGAAAAAAGTGTTATCGATTGTTTTGTTATTGTTGGTGGTACTGGGTATTGCCTCCGGTGCGGGCGTCTGGAAGGTTCGCCATTTTGGCGATAGCAAATTACTCATTAAAGAAGAGACCATTTTCACTCTGAAACCAGGGACCGGGCGACTGGCACTTGGTGAACAGCTTTACGCCGACAAAATCATCAATCGACCCCGTGTCTTTCAGTGGCTATTGCGTGTGGAGCCGGAGCTTTCTCACTTTAAAGCCGGGACTTACCGCTTTACACCGCAGATGACCGTGCGCGAAATGCTGCAACTGTTGGAAAGTGGTAAAGAAGCGCAGTTCCCTCTTCGGCTGGTGGAAGGGATGCGCCTGAGCGATTACCTCAAGCAATTACGTGAAGCGCCGTATATCAAACACACGCTGAGCGACGATAAGTACGCTACCGTGGCGCAGGCACTGGAACTTGAAAACCCGCAGTGGATTGAAGGTTGGTTTTGGCCAGACACTTGGATGTATACCGCTAATACCACTGATGTTGCGTTGCTTAAGCGAGCGCATAAGAAAATGGTGAAGGCGGTTGATAGTGTCTGGGAAGGGCGTGTGGACGGACTGCCGTACAAAGATAAAAATCAACTGGTAACCATGGCATCGATTATCGAAAAAGAGACTGCCGTTGCCAGCGAGCGCGCTCAGGTTGCCTCGGTATTTATTAACCGATTACGTATTGGCATGCGCCTACAGACTGACCCGACGGTGATTTACGGGATGGGGGAGCGTTATAATGGCAAGCTTTCTCGTGCTGATCTTGAGACGCCGACAGCGTATAACACCTATACCATCACCGGACTGCCGCCGGGGGCGATTGCCACGCCGGGAGAAGATTCGCTGAAGGCTGCCGCACATCCGGCAAAAACACCGTATCTCTATTTTGTGGCCGATGGTAAAGGCGGACACACGTTTAATACCAATCTTGCCAGCCATAACAAGTCTGTGCAGGATTATCTGAAAGTGCTTAAGGAAAAAAATGCGCAGTAAGTATATCGTCATTGAAGGGCTGGAAGGCGCAGGCAAAACCACGGCACGTAACGTGGTGGTCGAGACGCTTGAGCAACTGGGTATCCACGATATGATTTTCACTCGTGAACCTGGCGGTACGCAACTTGCCGAGAAGTTAAGAAGCCTGGTGCTGGATATCAAATCGGTAGGCGACGAAGTTATTACTGATAAAGCCGAAGTGCTGATGTTTTATGCCGCGCGTGTTCAATTGGTAGAAACGGTTATCAAACCGGCGCTGGCTAACGGCACCTGGGTGATTGGCGATCGTCACGATCTCTCTACTCAGGCGTATCAGGGGGGGGGACGTGGTATTGATCAACATATGCTGGCAACGCTACGTGATGCTGTTTTGGGCGATTTTCGTCCTGACTTAACGCTCTATCTCGATGTTACCCCGGAAGTTGGCTTAAAACGCGCTCGCGCACGTGGAGAGTTGGATCGTATTGAGCAAGAGTCATTCGATTTCTTTAATCGCACTCGCGCCCGCTATCTGGAACTGGCCGCACAAGATAGAAGCATTCACACCATTGACGCTACCCAGCCGCTGGATGCCGTCATGGACGCAATTCGTACCACCGTGACCAATTGGGTTAAGGAGCAGGGCGCATGAGATGGTATCCATGGTTACGACCTGATTTCGAAAAACTGGTAGCCAGCTATCAGGCAGGAAGAGGTCACCATGCGCTACTTATTCAGGCGTTACCAGGTATGGGCGATGATGCCTTAATCTACGCTCTGAGCCGTTTTTTACTCTGCCAACAACCGCAGGGGCACAAAAGTTGCGGTCACTGCCGTGGATGTCAGTTGATGCAGGCTGGCACGCATCCCGATTATTACACCCTGATTCCCGAAAAAGGGAAGAACGCGCTGGGCATTGATGCAGTACGGGAAGTCACCGAAAAGCTAAATGAGCACGCACGTTTAGGCGGTGCAAAAGTTGTCTGGGTAACCGATGCTGCTTTGCTGACCGACGCCGCAGCTAACGCATTGCTGAAGACACTGGAAGAGCCGCCAGCAGAAACCTGGTTTTTCCTCGCTACCCGAGAGCCTGAACGTTTATTGGCGACATTACGTAGCCGTTGTCGGTTACATTACCTCGCGCCGCCGCCAGAACAGTACGCTGTGACCTGGCTTTCACGTGAAGTGACAATGTCACAAGAGGCGTTGCTTGCCGCACTGCGCTTAAGCGCCGGTTCGCCCGGCGCGGCATTGGCGCTGTTTCAGGGAGATAGCTGGCAGGCCCGCGAAACACTTTGTCAGGCGCTGGCATACAGTGTGCAATCTGGCGACTGGTATTCGATGTTAGCGGCGCTTAATCACGAACAAGCTCCGGCGCGCCTGCACTGGCTGGCAACGTTGTTGATGGATGCGCTAAAACGCCATCATGGTGCTTCGCAAGTTACCAATGTTGATGTTCCTGGTGTCGTTATCTCGCTGGCAAATCGTCTTTCTCCCTCGCGCCTGCAAGCTATGCTGGGGGATGTTTGCCACAGTCGCGAGCAGTTAATTTCTGTTACAGGCGTAAACCGCGAACTTCTTATCACCGATCTTTTACTGCGTATTGAGCATTACCTGCAACCGGGCGTTGTGTTACCGGTTCCTCATCTTTAAGAGAGACATCATGTTTTTAGTCGACTCACACTGCCATCTCGATGGTCTGGATTATGAATCTTTGCATAAGGACGTAGATGACGTTCTGGCAAAAGCCGCTGCGCGCGATGTGAAATTTTGTCTGGCGGTCGCCACGACATTACCTGGTTATCTGCATATGCGGGATCTGGTAGGAGAACGCGATAACGTCGTATTTTCTTGCGGTGTGCATCCGCTCAACCAGAATGATCCCTACGATGTAGAAGATTTACGCCGTCTGGCGGCGGAAGAGGGGGTTGTTGCGCTGGGAGAAACCGGGCTGGATTATTATTACACGCCGGAAACTAAGGTTCGTCAGCAAGAGTCCTTCATCCATCATATTCAGATTGGTCGTGAACTGAACAAACCGGTTATCGTTCATACCCGTGACGCTCGTGCCGACACGTTGGCAATTCTGCGCGAAGAAAAAGTGACGGATTGCGGTGGCGTACTACACTGTTTTACAGAGGACAAAGAAACGGCGGGCAAATTACTGGATCTTGGATTTTATATCTCTTTCTCTGGCATTGTGACCTTCCGTAATGCTGAACAATTGCGTGATGCCGCGCGTTATGTACCTCTGGATCGGTTGCTGGTCGAAACGGATTCGCCTTATCTGGCGCCAGTGCCGCATCGAGGAAAAGAGAATCAACCTGCGATGGTTCGTGACGTTGCAGAATACATGGCTGTGTTGAAAGGTGTTGCCGTTGAAGAACTGGCGCAGGTAACCACCGATAACTTCGCCCGTCTGTTTCACATCGATGCTTCCCGCCTTCAATCCATCCGTTGAATGAGTTTTTTTAAAGCTCGTAATTAATAGATAAAACGAGTAAAGTTCACCGCCGCAAATTGGGCGGTGAATAACCATGTTTGAAATATTGTGACATCTATTTTGTCAATATGTGCAACTTCGCTAAAGATCTGAAGTTGAAACGTGATAGCCGTCAAACAAATCGATACTGAATTATTTTACTCTGTGTAATAAATAAAGGGCGCTTAGATGCCCTGTACATGGCGAGGCTCTCCCCCCTTGCTACGCGTGAGAACGTAAAAAAAGCACCCATACTCAGGAGCACTCTCAATTATGTTTAAGAATGCATTTGCTAACCTGCAAAAGGTCGGTAAATCGCTGATGCTGCCAGTATCCGTACTGCCTATCGCAGGTATTCTGCTGGGCGTCGGTTCCGCGAATTTCAGCTGGCTGCCCGCCGTTGTGTCGCATGTCATGGCAGAAGCAGGCGGTTCCGTCTTTGCAAACATGCCACTGATTTTTGCTATCGGTGTCGCCCTTGGCTTCACCAATAACGATGGCGTTTCTGCGCTGGCCGCGGTTGTCGCTTATGGCATCATGGTGAAAACCATGGCCGTGGTCGCACCGCTGGTACTACATTTACCTGCTGAAGAAATCGCCGCTAAGCATCTGGCGGATACGGGCGTACTCGGGGGGATTATCTCCGGTGCGATTGCAGCGTACATGTTTAACCGTTTCTACCGTATTAAGCTGCCTGAGTATCTTGGCTTCTTTGCCGGTAAACGCTTTGTGCCGATCATTTCAGGTCTGGCTGCCATCTTTACCGGCGTTGTGCTGTCCTTCATTTGGCCGCCGATTGGTTCCGCAATCCAGACGTTCTCCCAGTGGGCTGCTTATCAGAACCCGGTAGTTGCGTTTGGTATCTACGGTTTCATCGAACGTTGTCTGGTGCCGTTTGGTTTGCATCATATCTGGAACGTACCTTTCCAGATGCAGATTGGTGAGTACACCAACGCGGCTGGTCAGGTATTCCATGGCGACATTCCGCGTTATATGGCAGGCGACCCGACGGCGGGTAAACTGTCTGGCGGCTTCCTGTTCAAAATGTACGGTCTGCCGGCTGCCGCGATTGCTATCTGGCACTCTGCTAAACCAGAAAACCGCGCTAAAGTGGGCGGTATCATGATCTCCGCAGCGTTGACCTCGTTCCTGACCGGTATCACCGAGCCGATCGAGTTCTCCTTCATGTTCGTTGCGCCGATCCTGTACATCATCCACGCGATTCTGGCAGGTCTGGCATTCCCGATCTGTATTTTGCTGGGGATGCGTGATGGCACCTCGTTCTCGCACGGTCTGATCGACTTTATCGTTCTTTCTGGCAACAGCAGCAAGCTGTGGCTGTTCCCGATTGTCGGTATCGGTTATGCGATTGTTTACTACACCATCTTCCGCGTGCTGATTAAAGCACTGGATCTGAAAACGCCGGGGCGTGAAGATGCGACCGAAGATGCAAAAGCCGCAGGTACCAGCGAAATGGCGCCGGCACTGGTTGCTGCATTTGGTGGTAAAGAAAACATCACTAACCTCGACGCATGTATTACTCGTCTGCGCGTCAGCGTCGCTGATGTGTCCAAAGTGGATCAGGCTGGCCTGAAGAAACTGGGCGCAGCGGGCGTAGTGGTTGCTGGTTCTGGTGTTCAGGCAATTTTCGGTACTAAATCCGATAACCTGAAAACCGAAATGGATGAATACATCCGTAACCACTAATCCGTAAGAAGTTGGGGAGACTAAGGCAGCCAAATGGCTGCCTTTTTTACAGGTGTGTTGATCAACGTTATCCTGCTCGACATGAAAAGGAGCCACCTTGTCTGCTCATTCGCATGTAGAAATGGGAAAATGGCGATGTATGCGGCAGCAAAACGATTTTTTGCTTAATAAATCGTGGGTTAAGGTTGAAAGAGCAGGTTTAACTCGACCATACTCTATACTCGCAGTGTGGTGCGGCGTAGCATGGCGCAACGCATGGCTATTTGAAAAAGGAAAATGTCGTGGCAGAAGAAACTATTTTTAGCAAAATTATTCGTCGTGAGATCCCCTCCGATATCGTCTACCAGGATGAGCTGGTAACGGCGTTTCGCGATATTTCGCCGCAAGCGCCAACGCATATACTGATTATCCCAAATACCCTCATTCCGACCGTCAATGATGTGTCTGCCGAACACGAGCAGGCGCTGGGGCGCATGATTACCGTCGCGGCAAAAATCGCCAGGCAAGAAGGTATTGCCGAAGATGGCTATCGTTTGATCATGAATACCAATCGTCATGGTGGACAAGAGGTGTATCACATCCATATGCACCTGCTGGGAGGCCGTCCGCTGGGCCCAATGCTGGCGCATAAAGGTTTGTAACGATGAGAAAAGGATGCTTTAGGCTGGCGTCACTGATGTTGTTATTGTTGGTGGGGTGTCGCTCACACCCGGAAATTCCGGTGAATGATGAGCAATCGCTGGTGATGGAGTCATCTCTGTTGGCTGCAGGCATTAGCGCAGAAAAGCCCATTCTTTCGACGTCTGATATTCAGCCTTCAGCATCCTCGACGCTTTATAACGAAAGGCAAGAACCCGTTACCGTTCATTATCGTTTTTATTGGTATGACGCCAGAGGGTTGGAGATGCATCCTCTGGAAACGCCACGCAGTGTCACTATTCCTGCACGTTCAGCGGTGACCTTGTACGGCAGCGCCAATTTTCTGGGGGCGCATAAAGTCAGACTTTATCTTTATTTGTAAGGGGTGAATCTTGATGACAAAAATGAGTCGCTACGCCTTAATCACCGCGCTGGCGATGTTTCTCGCCGGGTGTGTGGCGCAACGTGAGCCTGCGCCAGTAGAAGAGGTGAAACCTGTTCCAGAGCAACCAACCGAGCCGCAACAGCCGGTACCGACCGTACCAACAGTGCCGACGATCCCGCAGCAGCCGGGGCCGATTGAGCATGAAGAGCAAACCGCACCGCCTGCGCCGCATGTTCGCCATTATGACTGGAATGGCGCGATGCAGCCGATGGTCAGTAAGATGCTCGCGGCTGATGGCGTGACGGCGGGTAGCGTTCTGTTGGTGGATAGCGTCAATAACCGTACCAACGGTTCGCTGAATGCAGGGGAAGCGACAGAAACGCTACGTAATGCGCTGGCTAATAACGGCAAGTTTACCCTCGTTTCTGCCCAGCAGCTTTCAATGGCCAAGCAGCAGTTAGGTTTGTCGCCGCAGGACAGCTTAGGCACTCGCAGTAAAGCCATCGGTATTGCCCGCAACGTGGGCGCTCATTATGTGCTGTACTCCAGTGCCTCTGGTAATGTGAATACGCCAACCCTGCAAATGCAACTGATGCTGGTCCAGACTGGCGAAATTATCTGGTCAGGTAAAGGTGCCGTTCAGCAACAATAATCCCATTACGCGCGACAAATTACTGTCGCGTTATTTCCCGCAGTATCACCCCGTCGCGACGTTTAATCGTGGACTTAGCGGCGGGAGTTTTCTCATAGAGCATCAGGATCAACGTTTTGTTGTGCGCCAGCCGCATGATCCTGATGCGCCGCAGTTCGCGTTTTTGCGCCAGTATCGGGCTTTATCGCAATTACCCGCCAGCCTTGCGCCAAAGCCGCGTTTATATCTTCGCGGCTGGATGGTCGTTGACTATTTGCCTGGCGAAGTAAAAACGCAATTGCCGGATACCGACGAACTGGCACGCTTGCTGTATTATCTGCATCAGCAACCACGTTTTGGCTGGCGAATAGCGCTGCTACCGTTGCTGGAACAATACTGGCAACAAAGCGATCCGGCACGGCGGACTCCGGGCTGGTTACGGCAGTTAAAACGTCTGCGCAAAATACGTGAACCACAGCCATTACGCTTAAGCCCGTTGCATATGGATGTCCACGCTGGAAATTTGGTCCATAGCGTGTCTGGGCTGAAACTTATCGACTGGGAGTATGCCGGCGATGGGGATATTGCGCTGGAACTGGCGGCAGTGTGGGTGGAAAATACTGACCAGCACCGACGGTTGGTTAATGACTATGCCGCGCAGGCGAAGATTGACCCGACGCGATTATGGCATCAGATCAGGCGTTGGTTTCCCTGGCTGCTGATGCTGAAAGCAGGATGGTTTGAGTACCGCTGGCGACAAACCGGCGATCAACAATTTATCAGGCTGGCCGATGACACCTGGCGGCAGCTATCAATAAAACAATAAGGAGAGCAGTGTGGGTCCAGTAATGTTGGATGTCGAAGGTTACGAACTGGACGCGGAAGAGCGTGAAATTCTGGCGCATCCGCTGGTAGGAGGGCTGATTCTCTTTACGCGTAACTATCACGATCCGGCGCAGTTACGTGAGTTGGTGCGCCAGATCCGCGCAGCTTCCCGCAATCATCTGGTGGTGGCGGTGGATCAGGAAGGTGGTCGCGTGCAACGCTTTCGTGAAGGTTTTACCCGTTTACCAGCGGCGCAATCTTTTGCCGCGCTGTTGGGGATGGAAGAGGGCGGAAAACTGGCGCAAGAAGCAGGTTGGCTCATGGCCAGCGAGATGATTGCCATGGATATTGATATCAGTTTTGCGCCCGTGCTGGACGTAGGGCATATCAGCGCGGCGATTGGCGAGCGTTCTTATCATGCCGATCCCGAAAAAGCGCTGGCAATCGCCAGCCGGTTTATTGATGGTATGCATGAAGCCGGAATGAAGACCACCGGCAAGCACTTCCCGGGTCATGGCGCAGTCACGGCAGACTCACATAAAGAAACGCCGTGCGACCCTCGCCCACAAGCGGAAATTCGCGCTAAAGATATGTCGGTCTTCAGTCGCTTAATCCGCGAAAATAAACTCGATGCCATTATGCCTGCGCATGTGATCTACTGCGATGTTGACCCGCGTCCGGCGAGCGGTTCTCCCTACTGGCTGAAGACCGTTTTACGCCAGGAATTGGGTTTTGACGGCGTCATTTTCTCTGACGATTTGTCGATGGAAGGCGCTGCGATTATGGGCAGTTACGCTGAACGAGGTCAGGCTTCTCTGGATGCGGGTTGCGATATGATCCTGGTCTGCAATAATCGTAAAGGGGCCGTCAGCGTGTTAGATAATCTGTCACCGATCAAAGCAGAACGTGTTACAAGTTTGTATCATAAAGGTTCATTTTCGCGACAGGAACTGATGGACTCGGCTCGCTGGAAAGAGGTCAGCGCCCGTCTGAATCAGTTACATGAACGCTGGCAGGAAGAGAAAGCAGGTCACTAACCCTGACTTATGTGAGGAAGCGATGATTATCTATTTACACGGTTTTGACTCTAACAGTCCGGGTAACCACGAGAAAGTTTTGCAACTACAGTTTATTGACCCGGATGTACGGCTGATAAGCTACAGTACGCGACATCCGAAACACGATATGCAGCATTTACTCAAAGAAGTGGACAAAATGCTGCAACTCAATGTTGACGAGCGTCCGCTGATTTGTGGCGTTGGGCTGGGCGGTTACTGGGCCGAGCGAATTGGTTTTCTCTGTGATATCCGCCAGGTGATCTTCAACCCTAATTTATTCCCGTACGAGAATATGGAAGGGAAGATTGATCGCCCGGAAGAGTACGCTGATATCGCCACTAAGTGTGTGACTAACTTCCGCGAGAAAAATCGCGATCGTTGTCTGGTGATTTTATCGCGTAACGATGAAGCCCTTAACAGCCAGCGAACATCGGAAGAATTGCATCATTATTACGAGATTGTCTGGGACGAAGAGCAGACCCACAAATTCAAAAATATCTCCCCGCATCTGCAACGCATTAAAGCGTTCAAAACCCTCGGATAAATGCCCTCGCCGCATCAGGTAACCTTGCCGATACCTGATGCGCTCCAGATTCTGTAAGTCGGAAAAGGCGTTCACGCCGCATCCGACAGTCAAGCATCAATGCCTGATGCGATGCTACGCATCTTGTCAGGCCTACCAAACGCCCTCCATACCCTACTCACGCTATATCACTCTCAAAAATTCGCTCAAATAACAAACAATGAACTCTGTTTTTTGATCTCACCCGGTAAAATCGCCTATCTTTCCAGCAACAAAACTTGATTCACATCAATTTTGGTATGACCAATGCACCATTCATGTTATTCTCAACAACGAAAAACATTTTCATGGCCGTAACCTGTTGTTAATTAAGAGCTATATAAATAACTATTACTTAACAATTGGTTAATAAATTTAAGGGGGTCACGTTGACTACGCCATTGAAAAAAATTGTGATTGTCGGCGGCGGTGCTGGTGGGCTGGAAATGGCGACACAGCTTGGACATAAGTTGGGGCGCAAGAAAAAAGCCAAAATCACGCTGGTCGATCGTAACCACAGCCACCTGTGGAAACCGTTGCTGCATGAAGTAGCGACTGGCTCGCTCGATGAAGGCGTTGATGCGCTGAGCTATCTGGCACACGCGCGTAATCATGGTTTCGAGTTCCAGCTAGGTTCTGTGGTTGATATCGATCGTGAAGCGAAAACAATCACTATTGCTGAGCTGCGCGACGAAAAAGGCGAGCTACTGGTGCCGG
This sequence comes from Escherichia albertii NBRC 107761 = DSM 17582, assembly GCF_000759775.1. GTDB lineage: Bacteria > Pseudomonadota > Gammaproteobacteria > Enterobacterales > Enterobacteriaceae > Escherichia > Escherichia albertii. Next base: position 13,490 of record NZ_BBMY01000014.1, on the reverse strand, counting down.
AACGCAAGATCGCGTACGACACGCTGGTAATGGCGCTGGGCAGCACCTCTAACGATTTCAATACGCCGGGTGTAAAAGAGAACTGTATTTTCCTTGATAACCCGCATCAGGCGCGCCGTTTCCATCAGGAGATGCTGAATCTGTTCCTCAAGTACTCAGCTAACCTGGGCGCGAATGGCAAGGTAAATATTGCTATTGTCGGTGGCGGCGCAACGGGAGTGGAACTTTCTGCTGAGTTGCACAATGCTGTGAAACAACTGCACAGCTATGGCTATAAAGGGCTGACCAACGAAGCCCTGAATGTGACGCTGGTGGAAGCGGGCGAACGCATTTTACCAGCGTTGCCGCCGCGTATTTCTGCTGCGGCTCACAGTGAGTTGACGAAGTTGGGCGTTCGCGTACTGACGCAAACTATGGTTACCAGTGCTGATGAAGACGGCCTGCACACTAAAGACGGCGAATATATTGAGGCCGATCTGATGGTGTGGGCGGCCGGGATCAAAGCGCCGGATTTCCTGAAAGATATTGGCGGCCTGGAAACCAACCGTATTAACCAACTGGTGGTGGAACCAACGCTACAGACTACGCGCGATCCTGACATTTATGTCATTGGCGACTGCGCGTCATGTCCGCGCCCGGAAGGGGGCTTTGTCCCGCCGCGCGCTCAGGCTGCGCACCAGATGGCTACCTGCGCAATGAACAATATTCTGGCGCAGATGAGCGGTAAACCGCTGAAAAATTATCAGTATAAAGATCATGGATCGCTGGTATCACTGTCTAACTTCTCAACCGTCGGTAGTCTGATGGGTAACCTGACGCGTGGTTCAATGATGATTGAAGGGCGTATTGCGCGCTTTGTGTACATCTCGCTGTACCGAATGCATCAGATTGCGCTGCATGGCTACTTTAAAACCGGATTAATGATGCTGGTGGGGAGTATCAACCGCGTTATTCGTCCGCGTCTGAAACTGCATTAATCGGCGCACACTGGCGGATGCGGCTTAAATGCCTTATCCGCCCTTGAGGAACAGTGCTAACTGTAGGCCTGATAAGACGTGGTAAGTGTCGCATCAGGCATCCTTTCAGACTCCTCTGAATCCCTCGGTTTTTCCTGTTATTCCCCCGCTTTTCATCTTCTGTCTGATGGTCGTTTCACCTCTTCGCTTGCATGATTGGCATAACTGCAAAGAAGGAGGTGTTCCCGTGAATAAATCTATGTTGGCGGGTATTGGCATTGGTGTGGCGGCTGCACTTGGCGTAGCAGCGGTGGCCAGTCTGAATGTGTTTGAACGCGGTCCGCAATATGCTCAGGTTGTTTCTGCAACCCCAATCAAGGAAACCATTAAAACGCCGCGCCAGGAATGTCGTAATGTCACGGTGACCCATCGCCGTCCGGTACAGGATGAAAACCGTATTACCGGTTCTGTTCTTGGAGCGGTAGCTGGCGGGGTGATAGGGCATCAGTTTGGCGGTGGTCGTGGTAGAGACGTTGCTACGGTGGTTGGGGCGCTCGGCGGCGGGTATGCCGGTAACCAGATTCAGGGATCTCTGCAGGAAAGCGATACTTACACAACTACCCAACAACGTTGTAAAACCGTGTATGACAAATCAGAAAAAATGCTCGGTTATGACGTAACTTACAAGATTGGCGATCAGCAAGGCAAAATCCGCATGGATCATGATCCAGGCACGCAGATCCCGTTGGATGGCAATGGGCAATTAATTCTGAATAACAAAGTATAAAAAGCTGCGTTTTGCAATTTAGCCCCTCATTCGCTCAGGTTGAGGGGCTTTTTTTACGCTACTTCACCAACTCTGGCCATAAGCGCAACGTTGTCTGAGCAATCTGCATTAGTTTTTCCAGCGATGCGCCTTCACGGGCGCTAATCGACATTCCCTGAATAATGCAATTAAGAAATTCGGCGAGATGCGCCACGTCACAGTGAGAGGGGATTTCACCACGAGTCTGCCGTTGATGTAAAAACTGCTGCAGGGTGCGTTCTTGCATGGCATAACGTGATTTTAGTGTATGGGCGATATCACCTGAATCTGGAGAGAGCGTGGTGCAATTGTTGATCATAAAGCAGCCAGCCGGGGTGTCTTTACTGGTAAAACAGCTGGCGATGGCAGCAAAATAGTCAGCCAGCGCAGACTCCACGCTTTTCTCTTCACAAAACAGCTGTGCTTTATGCTTAGCGGCAAAACGCTCGATATAGCGGTCGAGAACGGCGCGGAATAACCCCTCTTTGTTGGTAAATTCCGCGTATAGCGTCGGCGCTTTGGCTCCGGTCGCTTCGACGAGGTCCGCAAGAGAAGTCGCTTCATAACCGTGTTGCCAGAACAATTTCATGGCCTTATCAAGTGCGGCGTCCCTGTCGAACACTTTTGGGCGGCCACGACTTTTTTTTACACAAGGTGTTGAGTCAATTGCCATGATGCCGTTGTACCTGTGGCTGAGAATGAATGGTTATTATAAAAATAATCACCTCCGTTCACCAGTCTGGTGATCAGAAAAATAATCATTTGCTATTTGTATGAAATTTATAGTCTTTTAAATTAATTAATGATTGTTATAAAAAACTTCTTGTATGTGATCCAGATCACATCTATCATTTAGTTATCGATCGTTAAGTAATTGCTTGCGACGCCATTCACCTGCATAAGGCCACTATTATGAAAAACGTAAAAACCCTCATCACTGCTGCTATTTTAAGCGCTATATCATTCGCCAGCTTTGCGGCCGTCGAAGTTCAGGCTACACCAGAAGGTCAACAGAAAGTGGGGACGATTAGTGCTAACGCAGGGACTAATCTGGGATCGCTGGAAGAGCAGTTAGCGCAAAAAGCGGATGAGATGGGCGCAAAATCTTTCCGTATTACTTCTGTAACCGGTCCGAATACCCTCCATGGAACAGCAGTAATTTATAAATAAGCATTAACCCTCATTAATGCCTGCTACTGCTGATTTTTTTCCCCGTAACATGCCGTGTCGCGGGGATTTTTTATTCGGGATTTACAGCGCTTGTTGGTTCACTTGATGATGACGACGCACGTCCACCGGCATCCCGGAGCGTACATCCATCGCATGCTGCATCACTTCCGCGTCAGTTTGCGCCGCATCTTTAAATGCCTGCATTGCGTTGTTGAGCGTAATCGGCAGCAATTGTGGATCGTCATCAATCTTCTCTGATAAAGGCTGATGCACTTCTACCAGGCGTGCGCCGTTTGGTTCCGCCGATACTTTTATTGGCGTATTGATAATATTCACTTTGGTGCCAGGGGTAACCTGGTTAAAAAGTGTTTTGATATCATCATCGCGCAGGCGGATACAGCCAGAACTTACTCGCATACCAATACCGAAATCGGCGTTTGTACCGTGCAGTAAATAGACGCCGCCATAGGCCGCCAGACGAATCGCATGATGGCCCATCGGGTTATCTGGCCCCGCCGGAACCACTGCTGGAAGTTCGATGCCCTGGGCTTTATAACGGGCGCGGATGTTTGCGGTAGGCGTCCAGGTCGGGTTAGCGCGCTTGTCTGAAACAGTGGTTACCATCGTTGGCGTAAGCGTATCGCCACCCAACTGACCAATGCCAATTGGATATACAGTTACTGCGTTTTTACCCGGAGGGTAGTAATAGAGACGCAATTCCGCAATGTTGATAACAATACCTTCGCGTGGCGCATCAGGCAGTAAAGTTTGCAATGGAATGGTTAATACGCTACCCGCACGAGGCACATACGGATCAACGCCTGGATTAGCCTGCAACAGCGCCAGAAAACCGACGTTATATTTTTTGGCGATGGCTTCCAGCGAACCGCCATCATTTTCCACCACATGAAATTTGTTTTCGCCAACCAGACGACTGCCCGCTGGCGGCAGCGGCCAGGTATTGGCTTTTGCCGGTAGCGCCAGCGTTATGGCAGCGGCGAGCGTAAAAAACGTCAACCAGCGAGAAAAACGCATTTTGATCATCACCAAAATCCATAAAAAATAACAGGTTATTGGAATAAAAGATAAGTATGGATTATGAATGTAGGCTGTGTCGGATAGTGCAGGGAAGTGCAAAGAATTTGTAAATGTTGGGGAGGCAGAGATGCCATTTCATGCCGGATGTGGCATGAACGCCTTATCCGGCCTACAAATGCAACACACGGAGCATCCTGTGTAGGCCTGATAAGTGCAGCGCATCAGGTAATTTAGCGAAACGCCCCCCGATTAGCCATCAAGCGATCGCGTTCTCTTCCAGCTCTCGCATAAACTGACGTACCCATTCGATACGCGTTTTCCGCTCGCTCAAATCCTGAATAAACTTCAGGCGCGTCGGGCCATCAAGTCGATAATGCTGCGGTTGTTTTTGCAACAGACCAATTAACCAGGCTGGATTCACGTGATTCTTCTCGGCAAATTCGATCACGCCGCCTTTCTCATTACCTTCCAGCTTCCTGATCCCCAGTTTCTGCGCTTGCTGGCGCAGACGGGCAATATCCAGCAGGGTACGCGCCGGATCCGGCAGCAGGCCGAAGCGATCGATAAGTTCGACTTTGATCTCTTCCAGCTCGTTTTCCGTTTTGGCACTGGCAATACGTTTATAGAACGACAGACGCGTATTCACGTCAGGGATGAAGTCATCCGGCAACAGCGACGGCATTCGCAGTTCGACTTCCGTTTGCTGGCTGGTGAGATCTTCCAGCGACGGCTCGCGTCCGGCTTTCAGCGCATCGACGGCATTTTCCAGCAACTCCATATACAGTGAGAAGCCGATGGTTTCCATCGAACCGCTTTGTTCTTCGCCAAGCAGTTCGCCCGCACCGCGGATCTCCTGGTCGTGCGTTGCCAGCGCAAAACCTGCACCAAGATCTTCCAGCGAGGCAATTGCTTCGAGACGTTTTTGCGCATCGGTAGTCATCGCTTTTGGATGCGGCGTCAGCAGCCATGCATATGCCTGATGATGCGAACGTCCGACACGACCGCGCAACTGGTGTAATTGTGCCAGACCGAAGTGATCCGCGCGTTCAATAATAATGGTGTTAGCGGTTGGGATGTCGATCCCGGTTTCGATAATCGTGGTACAAACCAGCACGTTGAAACGCTGATGATGGAAATCATTCATCACCCGTTCCAGTTCGCGTTCGCGCATCTGTCCGTGACCGATGGCTATCCGCGCTTCCGGTACCAGTTCCGCCAGTCGTTCTGCGGCTTTCTGGATGTTTTCCACGTCATTGTAGAGATAGTAAACCTGCCCCCCGCGTAGAATTTCACGCAGGATAGCTTCTCTGACCACCAGACTGTCGTATTCGCGGACAAACGTTTTGACCGCCAGACGACGGGCGGGGGGGGTTGCGATAATCGACAGATCGCGCATTCCACTCATCGCCATATTCAGCGTACGTGGAATTGGCGTCGCGGTGAGCGTCAGGATGTCAACGTTCGCGCGCATTGCTTTAATACGCTCTTTATGACGCACCCCGAAGCGGTGTTCTTCATCGACAATCAACAGCCCCAAATCTTTAAACTTGACGTCGCTTTGCAGCAGTTTGTGCGTACCGATCAGAATATCGATTTTCCCTTCCGCCACTTCCGTAAGGATTTGCGTCTGTTCTTTGGCGCTGCGGAAACGGGAGATCATTTCGATACGTACCGGCCAGTTGGCGAAACGGTCGCGGAAGTTATCGTAATGCTGTTGCGCGAGAAGGGTGGTAGGCACCAGCACCGCCACTTGTTTGTGGTTTTCCACCGCCAGGAAAGCGGCGCGCATCGCGACTTCCGTTTTACCAAAGCCAACATCGCCGCACACCAGACGATCCATTGCCAGCGGCTGACACATGTCACTAAGCACAGCATTAATGGCTTGCGCCTGATCCGGCGTGGTTTCAAACGGGAAGCTGTCGCAGAACAATTGATACTGCTCACGATCGTGTTTAAACGCGAAGCCCTCTTTGGCGGCGCGTTGCGCGTAGATATCCAACAATTCCGCCGCCACATCACGCACTTTTTCCGCCGCTTTCTGCCGCGCGCGTGACCACGCATCGCCGCCAAGTTTATGCAGCGGGGCATTTTCTTCCGCGCCACCTGCGTAACGGCTAATCAGGTGTAGCGATGACACGGGAACATACAATTTGGCGTCGTTAGCGTAGGTGAGCATCAGATACTCGCCAGTAATGCCGCCTGCTTCCAGCGTGGTCATTCCGGCATAGCGTCCGACACCGTGCTCCAGATGGACCACCGGCTGGCCAATATGCAGTTCCGCGAGGTTGCGGATTAGTGTGTCGGGGTTGATGGCGCGCCGTGAGTCCTGGCGGCGACGGGCAACGCGTTCACCGAGCAGATCGCTTTCGCAAATCAGCGCCAGATTACGCACTGTATCGACAAAACCATGTTCGGCAGCACCAATCATCAGATAACGCCCACGGTCGCAGGCTTCATCAAGACGCATAATGCGTTGCGGAGCAATTTTGATTCGGGCGAGCAGTTCACCCAGCGCTTCACGGCGGCCTTCACTTTCTACCGAGAACACCACCGGACCGTCAAAAGACTCAAGAAATTTACGTAGCGCATCCAGCGGCGCTTTTTGTTGCGCCTGAACGGCCAGATCTGGCAGTTTCTGGAAACCTAAATTGGTATTTGCTGCTTTCGCCGGTAAATGTTCGGTTTTCAACTGCACGCGGGGCCAGTTTTTTAGCTCTGAGAAGAACTCGTCTACCCGCAACCAGAGCGATTGTGGCGGCAATAGAGGCCGCATTGGATCGACGCCGCGATTTTCAAAACGCGTCAGCGTATCGGCCTGGAAACGCTCGGCGCTGTTTTCCAGATCGCCAGTATTTACCAGCAATGTGTTTGCAGGGAAATAACTGAACAGTGGCGGCAGCGGTTCGCTGAAGAACAATGGCTGCCAGTACTCGATTCCGGCAGGCAATGTGCCTTTACTGACTTGCTGATAAATGTGCTCAGGATCACGCTTCACTTCGAAGGTGTCGCGCCACTGACTGCGGAACAGTTCAATTGCCGCTTTATCGGTCGGGAATTCGTGGGCGGGCAACAGATTGATGGCTTCGACTTCTTCCAGCGTACGCTGGCTGTCGACGTCAAACACCCGCAGGCTGTCAATTTCGTCATCAAAGAAATCAAGACGATAAGGGAGTTCGCTGCCCATCGGGAAGAGATCCAGCAGCGCACCGCGCGTAGCGTATTCGCCGTGTTCCATCACCTGATCAACATGGCGATATCCGGCGCTGTCCAGTTGTGCGCGCAGAGTGTCGCGAGACAAACGCTGGCCTTTTTTCATTACCAGCGCATGACCGTGGAGAAAACTGTGCGGACAGACACGCTGCATAAGCGTATTCACCGGAACAATCAGTACGCCGCGCTGCATCGATGGCAACTGGTAAAGGGTCGAAAGGCGTGAGGAGATAATGTCCTGATGAGGCGAAAAACTGTCGTAGGGGAGAGTTTCCCAATCTGCCAGATTCATCACCATCTGGTCGGTGAACTGGCTGATTTCGTCTTGCAAACGCAAGGCATTTTGCATGTCTGGCGCAATAAGCACCACTGGTCCAGCGTGACGTTCGGCAATTTCCGCTACCAGCGTCGCGCAGGCAGCGCCGGTTAACTCGCCCAGCAGACGTTGCTCACCCGCTTTGACGGGCAGCGTATAACGATATTGTTCAGGCATAACGGTTGTCAGATTCTCGTTAGGATATGCCTCAACATATGGGGGCATATCTCCTATAAGCAATGCCGTTCATTATCCGTAATCAACATGGTTTGGCAAATTGAATCGCCCCTGCCGGGGAGAGGGGGGCGGGAACCCGGATATTTGGCTTTTTTCCGCTAACGTTCAGCCCGGAGAAGTGATAAAAACACAGTTTGCTAGCTAATTGATTTACGACTGCTTTTCAGATTAACCCTGACGATCACTTACAGTTCAGACGTTTACCCATTCCACTTTCGCTTATATACTCGTGTCTTTGCTAACAGCAACCAGACGGATTTCATGTACCAACCTGTCGCTCTATTTATTGGCCTGCGTTACATGCGTGGGCGTGCAGCGGATCGCTTCGGTCGTTTCGTCTCCTGGCTTTCTACCATTGGCATCACCCTCGGAGTGATGGCGCTGGTCACAGTATTGTCAGTGATGAATGGCTTTGAGCGCGAGCTGCAAAACAACATCCTTGGCCTGATGCCACAGGCAATTCTCTCTTCTGAGCATGGCTCACTTAACCCGCAGCAACTCCCGGAAACGGCAGTCAAACTGGACGGCGTAAATCGCGTCGCGCCGATAACCACTGGTGATGTGGTACTGCAAAGCGCACGTAGCGTGGCAGTCGGCGTCATGCTGGGTATCGATCCTGCGCAAAAAGATCCTTTAACGCCTTATCTGGTCAATGTGAAACAAGCCGACCTTGAACCGGGGAAATATAATGTCATTCTCGGGGAGCAGCTTGCCTCACTGCTGGGCGTGAATCGCGGAGATCAAATCCGTGTGATGGTCCCTTCCGCCAGCCAGTTTACGCCAATGGGGCGTATACCCAGCCAGCGCCTGTTTAACGTGATTGGCACTTTTGCCGCCAACAGTGAGGTCGACGGCTATGAAATGCTGGTGAATATTGAGGATGCCTCGCGTCTGATGCGTTATCCGGCGGGCAATATTACCGGCTGGCGTTTATGGCTGGATGAGCCGCTGAAAGTCGACTCTTTAAGCCAGCAAAAATTGCCTGAAGGCAGCAAATGGCAGGACTGGCGTGACCGTAAAGGCGAGCTGTTCCAGGCCGTACGTATGGAAAAAAATATGATGGGCTTGCTGCTGAGTCTGATTGTCGCCGTTGCAGCCTTTAACATTATTACATCGCTGGGGCTGATGGTGATGGAGAAGCAGGGCGAAGTGGCAATCCTGCAAACGCAAGGCCTAACTCCGCGACAAATCATGATGGTCTTTATGGTTCAGGGAGCCAGCGCCGGAATTATCGGTGCAATACTCGGAGCCGCGCTTGGCGCGCTGCTTGCCAGCCAGTTGAATAATCTGATGCCGATAATTGGCGTCCTGCTTGATGGCGCGGCGCTGCCGGTGGCTATCGAACCATTGCAGGTCATTGTGATTGCGCTGGTGGCGATGGCTATCGCGCTGTTGTCTACGCTTTATCCTTCCTGGCGCGCTGCCGCCACTCAACCCGCTGAGGCTTTACGTTATGAATAATATCCTGTTGCAATGCGACAACCTGTGCAAACGCTATCAGGAAGGCAGTGTGCAAACCGATGTGCTGCACAATGTCAGTTTCAGCGTGGGCGAAGGTGAAATGATGGCGATCGTCGGCAGCTCTGGTTCTGGTAAAAGTACCTTGCTGCACTTGTTGGGCGGGTTGGATACGCCAACCTCCGGCGATGTCATTTTTAATGGTCAGCCAATAAGCAAATTGTCGTCGGCGGCGAAAGCGGAACTACGTAACCAGAAACTGGGCTTTATTTATCAGTTTCACCACTTGCTACCGGACTTTACTGCGCTGGAAAACGTGGCTATGCCGCTGCTGATTGGCAAGAAAAAGCCCGCTGAAATCAACAGCCGAGCGCTGGAAATGCTCAAAGCCGTGGGGCTGGAGCATCGCGCGAATCACCGTCCTTCAGAGCTTTCCGGCGGCGAACGTCAACGTGTGGCGATTGCTCGTGCGCTGGTGAATAACCCGCGTCTGGTGCTGGCGGATGAACCGACTGGCAACCTTGATGCGCGTAACGCAGACAGTATTTTCCAGTTGCTTGGGGAACTCAATCGTTTGCAGGGAACTGCCTTTTTAGTCGTGACGCACGATCTGCAACTGGCGAAACGTATGAGCCGTCAACTGGAAATGCGTGATGGACGGCTGACGGCGGAACTAAGCCTGATGGGGGCAGAGTAATGGCGATGCCTTTATCGTTATTAATTGGCCTGCGCTTTAGTCGCGGACGGCGACGCGGCGGCATGGTGTCGCTGATCTCCGTTATTTCTACCATTGGCATTGCACTTGGCGTAGCCGTTTTGATCGTCGGCTTAAGTGCGATGAACGGCTTTGAACGCGAACTGAATAACCGCATTCTGGCGGTGGTGCCGCATGGTGAAATCGAAGCGGTTAACCAGCCGTGGACCAACTGGCAAGAAGCACTGGATAAGGTGCAGAAAGTGCCAGGTATTGCCGCCGCTGCGCCATATATCAATTTCACCGGACTGGTAGAAAGCGGTACGAATCTGCGCGCTCTGCAGGTGAAAGGTGTTGATCCACAGCAGGAACAGCAACTTAGCGCGCTGCCTTCGTTTGTTCAGGGAGATGCCTGGAACCATTTTAAAGCCGGTGAGCAGCAGATTATCATCGGCAAAGGCGTGGCGGATGCGCTGAAAGTGAAGCAGGGCGATTGGGTATCGATCATGATCCCAAACTCGAATCCCGAGCATAAACTGATGCAGCCGAAACGCGTGCGCTTGCACATTGCTGGTATTTTGCAGTTGAGCGGTCAACTCGATCACAGTTTTGCCATGATCCCACTGGCAGATGCCCAGCAATATCTTGATATGGGCTCCAGCGTGTCAGGTATTGCCCTTAAAATGACAGATGTTTTTAACGCCAACAAACTGGTACGCGATGCGGGTGAAGTGACCAACAGCTATGTTTATATTAAGAGCTGGATAGGTACTTACGGCTACATGTATCGTGATATCCAGATGATCCGCGCCATTATGTATCTGGCAATGGTGTTAGTGATTGGCGTAGCGTGTTTCAACATCGTCTCCACTTTAGTGATGGCGGTGAAAGACAAGAGTGGCGATATCGCAGTATTAAGAACGCTGGGCGCGAAAGACGGTTTAATTCGCGCTATTTTCGTCTGGTATGGATTGCTGGCGGGGTTGCTTGGCAGCTTGTGCGGTGTCGTTATCGGCGTGGTGGTTTCGCTTAAACTTACCTCGATTATTGATTGGATTGAAAAGCTGATTGGTCATCAATTCCTTTCCAGCGATATCTATTTTATTGACTTCCTGCCATCGGAATTACACTGGCTGGATGTCTTCTACGTACTGGTCACAGCATTGTTGCTGAGTCTTTTGGCAAGTTGGTATCCGGCGCGGCGCGCCAGTAATATTGACCCTGCGCGAGTCCTTAGCGGCCAGTAAAGGCAGTACATTAAACAAGGAGCGGCAATGTATTACGGGTTTGATATTGGCGGAACGAAAATTGCGCTGGGCGTGTTCGACAGCTCCCGGCAGTTGCAGTGGGAAAAGCGGGTGCCGACGCCAAGTGACAGCTATGACGCATTTTTAGATGCAGTGTGTGAGCTGGTTAGCGAAGCTGACCAGCGTTTTGGCAGTAAAGGTTCTGTTGGCATCGGCATTCCGGGAATGCCGGAAACAGAAGATGGCACGCTGTATGCCGCCAATGTCCCCGCCGCCAGCGGTAAACCGCTGCGTGCCGACCTGAGCGCACGTCTGGAGCGGGACGTCCGTCTGGATAATGATGCCAACTGTTTTGCTCTTTCTGAGGCCTGGGACGATGAGTTTACCCAATATCCGCTGGTGATGGGGTTGATTCTTGGTACAGGCGTTGGTGGTGGGCTGGTGTTCAACGGGAAACCGATTACCGGCAAAAGCTACATCACGGGTGAGTTTGGTCATATGCGTTTGCCTGTTGATGCATTAACGTTGATGGGGCTGGATTTTCCGTTACGCCGCTGCGGCTGTGGTCAGCATGGCTGTATTGAAAACTATCTGTCTGGTCGTGGCTTTGCGTGGCTGTATCAACACTATTATCATCAACCGTTGCAGGCTCCCGAGATCATTGCGCTTTATGATCAAGGCGATGAGCAGGCAAGGGCGCATGTTGAGCGTTATCTGGATTTATTAGCGGTTTGTCTGGGAAATATTCTGACCATTATTGACCCAGATTTGGTGGTCATTGGCGGCGGATTATCCAATTTCCCGGCAATCACATCGCAACTGGCGGAAAGGTTGCCTCGTCATCTCTTACCTGTAGCTCGTGTCCCGCGTATTGAACGCGCACGCCACGGAGATGCGGGAGGAATGCGTGGTGCTGCCTTCCTACATCTAACCGATTAAACATCAGAGGTTGTTATGCTGTCGCGTCGGGGTCATCGGTTAAGTCGTTTTCGTAAAAATAAACGTCGCCTGCGTGAGCGTTTGCGTCAGCGTATTTTTTTCAGAGATAAAGTGGTGTCGGAAGCAATGGAAAAACCAAGAGTACTCGTACTGACTGGGGCAGGGATTTCTGCGGAATCAGGTATTCGTACCTTTCGCGCCGCAGATGGTCTGTGGGAAGAACATCGGGTAGAAGATGTGGCTACACCAGAAGGTTTTGATCGCGATCCTGAGCTGGTACAGGCATTCTATAATGCTCGCCGCCGTCAGTTACAGCAGCCAGAAATTCAACCTAACGCCGCGCATCTTGCGCTGGCAAAACTGCAAGAAGCTCTCGGCGATCGCTTTTTGCTGGTGACGCAGAATATCGATAACCTGCATGAACGTGCGGGCAATACCAATGTGATTCATATGCATGGGGAATTGTTGAAAGTGCGTTGTACTCGAAGCGGGCAAGTTCTCGACTGGACGGGTGACGTCACGCCGGAAGACAAATGCCACTGCTGTCAGTTCCCGGCGCAGCTGCGCCCGCATGTCGTGTGGTTTGGCGAAATGCCGCTCGGTATGGATGAAATTTATACGGCTTTATCAATGGCTGATATTTTCATTGCCATTGGCACGTCCGGGCATGTTTATCCGGCGGCTGGTTTTGTCCATGAAGCAAAATTGCATGGCGCGCATACTGTTGAACTCAATCTTGAACCGAGTCAGGTCGGTAATGAATTTGCCGAGAAACATTACGGCCCGGCGAGTCAGGTTGTGCCGGAGTTTGTTGAGACGTTGCTGAAGGGCTTATAAAGCAGGAAGCATTGCCTGATGCGCTACGCTTATCAGGCCTACAAGGGGACGCAATTAATTGAATTTGCGGGTTTTGTGGGCCAGATAAGGCGTTCGCGTCGCATCCGGCATAATAGACGCACACTTTACTGCCTCTTTTACCGTTTACTCGTCAATAGCAGCGCGGCAAGAAACGTACAGACACCTACCAGTCCCGCCCAGAGCAGCGATATTCTGGTAATTGCAAAGCTATTATCGATGTACAAACATAAAGACTGATAACCCATATTGGCGATAGTCATAGCCACAGCAAACTTTAACGCATAATAAAAGCGCGTCGTGTAGTTAAAAATGACAGCAAAGATGATGAACGTAGCGGCCCAGGTGAAAAATCCTAAAGTTGTGGTACTGCCGGGAGGATCATTTTCATGGCTTTGCCCGGAATGTGGATAATACGTTAGCGGCGGCGTAGGCTGGTTTAATATCTGTGCTTGTAGAATATTTAGCGCATTATTGATTCCTTGATACCAAAGATCGGCATGTAAATAAGCCAGCGTGTGATTTTCTATCAGAAGGCCGAGATGTTTATCGTCCAGACCGCTGG